>JACPKC010000010.1 GCA_016187225.1 Candidatus Berkelbacteria bacterium
GCATGCCCGTGACTGATTTCAGATCGATCGCGTTGGCTCGACACCACGCAAGCAACTCGTCGAGCATCGCCGTCTTGGGCACGCCCAGACCATGTTGCATGCCCGTGACTGATTTCAGATCGATCGCGTTGGCTCGACACCACGCAAGCAACTCGTCGAGCATCGCCGTCTTGGGCACGCCCAGACCATGTTGCATGCCCGTGACTGATTTCAGTGAAACACCATACTCGTTACACAACGCGATTATCGCTTGGATTTCATTCTTATATTCTCCATACGGCTTTTCGTTTATCGGCCTCGCTTCGGCGCGTGGGTGGGCATACATCGCAGTTACGGGAGACGTATCTTGTTTTTTACCAACCAGCGTTGCCGCGCGATTGAGTAGCATAAATATTCGATTGTTTACATCCTTGACATCGACTTCTGTCATCCCTTTGTATGTTTTGTCCAAAAATCTTAACAGTGTATCTTTGATAACTATCTCGGGAATCGCGGGAGACTCACCCCCTTTCACTGCCCCAGATTCAGCAAGCTTACCAAGTAATCCCTGCCTTCTTTTAAGATTTCTGACAAGTCCCTCTGCCTGTGGCGGCACCGGTTGTTCGGGCGCCGGGGATCTTCCGTCTCTCATAACGCTCCTTGCTATTAGGGCTTCTAGGGTTTCGGTGCTTATCGGGCTGAAGCCGTTTCCTCAATCGGCATCAAGCGGGTTTTTATTTCCGAATCTGACGATTTACGGCCGCCGGCTTCAATGACCGAGACGGCTAGGCGTTGCGCCTGCCCGACCGCTTGAGCCAGTTGTCGCTCGAGTGAGGCGATCTGTTCGGTTTTTAGTTGCAACGCTTGTTCCAGGCCGGCAATCGTCAACTTGGCCACGGCCCGTTCCCGTTCTTGATCTTTGCCGGTCAATTCAGCATCCATGCGCGCTTTTTGTTCAACTTCGGCGCGCGCTTGCTTGGCCGCCGCTTCGGTCGCTTGCGCCAGTTCGGCCGGCGCCTGCTCCATCGCCAAGCGCAAGGTCTTCAACTCTTCTTCGGCTTCTTTGAGCGCGCGTTCCCGTTCATCTAATTTTTGTTGCCTCAATCTGATTGATTCGGCAAATTCCCGTTCGCGATCTTTGGTTTTCAGCCGGTACTCGTCCTCGGCCTGTTGACGTTCCACCTTAATCCGATAAGCATATTCTTCCGCTTCCCGGCGCCAGCCATCGCGTTTGGTTTGAATCTCTCGCGTCAACTGTTCTTGCTGACGAGCCAGCTCAGCTTGAAAATTCGCCACTTGTTTATTGAAAACCGCCACCCCTTCAACAATGAGCGCCTGGAAACTTTCCAGCTTGCCGATAATTTCCGGCAAGATCGGCAACGCGGCTTTATCTGCTTTGACGCTTAACGACGATTCGTCCTTAACGCCCTGGGTGTCAACTTTGGCTAAGAGTTCTTGGTAGGCGTCCAGAATCTGCTTTTTGGTGAGTTTTTCATTGGGCATAGTCATAGTTTATGACTAACAGAGCTAGCCAATAAATGCAACTGGGAGACCATTGAAAAACTTTTTTTAACGATCTCAAAGTCCTATTTTATCCACCAGGCCGGCGCCGTTGCAGGCCATTAAGTATGAATGAGCGCTAGAGGTTATTCATCCGTTCCAGTGATAAAATCTAGATAATTTTCTCTATTAACCACGGTAAATTTTGAGTCAGGATATGTTGTTTTCCAAAGATTTGGCGCCTGAACGTTGTTTTTGTCTGACCATTTCGCTTCATATGCTTCCAGCTTGCCGTCACGTTCTTCAACAAAATCAACTTCTTGTTGCTCGTATGTTCGCCAAAAATAACTGTTGCCGTAAATTTCTTGGTACGAGCGCTTCTTAAGGCGTTCGGTAAAAATGAAATTCTCCCACAGCACGCCGACATCATTGCGACTGTCGAGGGAGTTGTACTGGTTAATAATGGCGTTTCTAACACCATTATCGAGAAAGTAATACTTCTGCTTGTTGCGAATTTCATTCCGGAGATTTCCGCTGTAGCTTCCAAGTCGGCGGATAATAAAAGTTTGCTCGAGAAGATCCAGGTAGCGCTCGATCGTTTTTGAGTCGACCTGTAAACTCGTTGCTAGCTCGTTAAAAGAAACCTCGTTACCCATCTGGAGGGCGAGCATCTTCACGAGGTCGATCAGAAAGCGGGTGCCCTTGCGACTTTCAAGCGCCAAGACATCCTTGAACAGATATGAATCAACGAGTTCAGTTAGGATTGCAATTTTCTTTTCAGGCGTCTCCGCGGATATCACCTCTGGGTAAGAGCCATAGACCAGATAATCGCTTACTCGATCCTTAAGTTCGAGTCGACTATTGGCATGCGTGCTCAACAACTCGAGTTGCGAGATCGGATAGAGGGTGATGGTCCGTTTTCTACCAGTCAGCGGTTCGCCCAGATGGGCGGCGAGATCGAATGACGACGAGCCGGTCGCAACAATCTTTCGGTCCGGGTACCGATCGATCATGATTTTTAGCGCCATGCCAATGTTCGGAATGTGTTGCGCCTCATCGATAGCGATCAACTCATAATCACCGACGTACTCATCAATCAGGGAAAAATCTTGAGAGCTTAATGATTGTTGCGTGCGGATATTATCACCAGAATCAAGCTTATACTTGAGTTTCGTATGACTTAGCATTTCAGATAAGAGCGTTGTTTTGCCAACACGTCTCGGACCATATACAACCAGAACCCGTTTCGGTTCGAAAAACTTCTCTAAATTATCGTAATGACGTTCAATCAACATTTTTCTCCTCATTCAGAGTCTATACGAAGTCCCGCAATTATGTCAAATATCGGGACTTAAGATCCCGTAATTCATATACCTAGCGGGGAAATCCCGAGCGTAAGCTCGGGGAGGACAGCGGGCAAGCCAAACTTGCGCTCATGTGATGCCACGGGCGGAAGCCTGTGGAGATTCACCGACGCGGAAGTGAGGAAGTCTTTCTAGAGTTTTCTCTTTTAAGAAATCTTCTGCTAATTTAAGTCGCGTGATTAAAATGTCGCATCATCTTGACTGATAAGGAATGAGGCGAGAAGGTGACGACAGGAGGCTAGCCGATGTCACCGGAGCTCATAGGGGTAGTGGCGATTATCGCCGTGGCGCTCGTTTTTGATTTCACCAACGGCTTTCACGACGCCGCCAACTCGATTGCGACGATCGTCTCAACGCGGGTTTTAACGCCGCGCCAAGCGGTGGTGTGGGCGGCGGTTTTTAACTTTATCGCCTTTCTGGTTTTTGGCACGACCGTCGCCAAAACAATCGGCAAGGGTCTTATTGAGATCGAGCAGGTCAACCAGTTGGTGATCTTTGCCGGTCTCATCGGCACCATCGGCTGGAACATTCTGACGTGGTGGATCGGCTTGCCGACCAGCTCCTCGCACGCCTTGATCGGCGGTTATGCCGGAGCGGCAATTGCCAAGGCCGGTTTTGGGGTCATTATCGCCGCCGGTTGGACGAAAACGTTGGTTTTTATTGTCCTGGCGCCTTCAATTGGTTTGATTCTCGGCCTCATCTTAATGACCTTATTAAGTTGGCTGGTGGCGCGCCGACCGCCGCGTCAGGTTAATCTTTGGTTTCGCCGCTTGCAACTCATTTCCGCCGCCCTTTATAGTTTGGGTCACGGCGGCAACGACGCTCAAAAAACGATGGGCATTATCGCGAGCCTCCTCGTTTCATCGGGTTATTTACAAGACTTTGCCGTGCCGCTTTGGGTTGTTTTGGCCGCTCACGGAGCGATCGCCTTGGGCACCTTGGCCGGCGGTTGGCGGATCGTTAAAACGATGGGCACGCGGATCGTTAAGCTAACGCCGGTCGGCGGCTTTGCGGCTGAAACCGGCAGCGCCGCTAGTCTCTTTTTAGCGACACACTTGGGCGCGCCGGTCAGCACTACCCACGTCATCACCGGCGCGATCTCCGGCGTGGGCGCCGCCGCCCGAATTTCCGCCGTCCGTTGGGGCGTCACCTTGCGAATTGTCTGGGCCTGGCTCTTAACGATCCCGTGCGCCGGCCTCATGGCCTTTTTAACTTATGAGATTCTCCGGTTGCTTATCGCCGCGTTTTAAAAGAAATAGAAGGAGGACGAATGGCATTTTTTCCCAAAAATATCGATTTTTTTGAGCTGTTTGACGCGCAGGCCGAGCAATTGAAGGCGGCGGCGGTTTTACTGCGCGAGGTCGAGCACGTCAAGGATCTCAACGAGCACGCCCGGCGCGTCCGCGAGGTTGAGCACGCCGCCGATCAAATCACCCACAAAATTTTTCAAACCCTCAACCAAACTTTCATCACCCCGATTGATCGGGAAGACATTATTGCCCTGGCCAGCCGGCTCGACGATGTGATCGACATGATTGATGTGACCGTCAGTCACCTGGCGCTCTATCATGTTTCGCCGCAAACGCGGGAGATCGAGCAGTATCTTAATCTCTTAGATTCGATTATCGAAGAGGTCGGCAAGGCGGTGCCCGAACTCAAACGCGGCTCCAAGGGTCAGCAAACGATCATTAAACAATCCGAGATTATCAACTTTATTGAAAACCAAGTCGATCAACATAACCGACGGACGATTGGCGAACTGGTCAATAATAGCCAGGATCCGATCACTGTCATTAAACTCAAAGAGGTCTACGAGGATTTGGAGGCGATCGCCGACCGGTGCGAGGACGTGGCCAATATCCTGGAGACGATCGTGGTCAAGAATCAGTGAGCGATGAGGCAATAGGTCGTAGGCAAGAGGCGGTTCTAATGAATCTTGAATTTTTTACCCAAGATTTGCTCTAGGGTTTTAATAGTCAGTTTGACTGAAGGATTGTTAGTTGAAGAGAGAATAAGCCGCTTACCAAATCTTTCTAAGAACGGCGTCAACACCTCATCGGCCCATGAAGGCGAGAGCGCCTCAACGCCCTCAAAATTTAAATTTAGGTCATCGTTTTTACCAAGCGTGACGAGATGGGGCGAATAGGCGGCATAGGCCTCTCGACCCGCCTGGCGGGAAGTGAGGACTGCACCAAATTTTTTCATTGCGATTTCCATCAATTCACCTAAAAGTTATTTCTGCAACGCAACCGCGAATTTGCATCGGTGACTTTGATAATACCAATTTGGCGTCTTTGCCCGTTAGGGCCAAGAAGGCATCGCCAGACCAGAATTTGAGATTTGAATTCATTTGCATCATTGCTTGTCGAACAAATTTTAAGCCATTGCCCCGATGTTCCGGCGCTCGGGCGGTTATAATTTCGGTAAAAGCCACTTTCAAGGCCTCTTGATGCGTCACCAACTGGGGGCGAATTCTTTTGAGAGTGGCCAAGATGCCAACGCCTCGATCAGCGAGCAAGATCGTCCTTTTGCCTAAGTCGTATGCAAAAAGCGCCCCGGGAATGTCCGGCCAGTTGCCTAAGTTGTGATCGAAAGAATTATTGCCGATTTCGCCAGTGACGGCAGTAATCAGCGGGGCATTATGATGCTGTTTCGGATGGATTTGCAGAGCGGCATTCATGCGTTCCAGCCGCGCCTTGAAAGCGTCGCTCGTTGCGCAGTGCCACTCGGGGATGGGTTCGGTTGGGTCAAGGTCGCTGGCCCAATCGAGCGCGCTTTGCGTCAACCCTTTGGTTTGTTGTTGCAAATTGGCGAGAGAATAGTACAAACGTCCGCCTGGAGAGATAAAAGTTGCCGACAATGTTCCGGCTTTGTGCCACCGGCGTAAAGTGGCAATCGAGAGACCAAGGTAGCGCGCCGCTCGCCCAATTGAGAGATAGTTGCTTTTCATAATTTGCTTGACCTAAATCTAAAATAAGTATACATTTATATACTTTTTTGTCAAGTGTATACAATTTATGGAATGGGGATTTTGAGGCGATCGCCGACCGGTGCGAGGACGTGGCCAATATCCTGGAGACGATCGTGGTCAAGAATCAGTGATTAATTAGGTAAGTAGCCCTATACCTTTTCGATAAAAAAAAGCGCCCCGAAGGGCGCTTGACTTGATATCTCTTACCCTCCACTCGAACCTATAACGCAATAAATTCGAGTTCTTGAGGGTGAATCACCCTCATCCCTATCTCCTTGACGGTGAGAGCCTTGGCCCTCATCTCTCTTCGTGAATGGGGATAATTACATACCCTCTTTCGATACTCGTGCAGACGAATCTGCGCTAGAAGTATCGGCGAGATGAGGTACAGGCCTGGCGCCCTGGGGTTGTTTTTGGTTTTCAGCCCCCAACGCAACGGGAAGCCCTTGCCGTTCATGGGGGCATCGGACAGGCGTTTCCAAAACCACCAGTCGATCCCCTTTGCGAACCTTGCGGGCACGTGATCACCTCCCAGGATGAAAACGTCGACGTCCTTGTGAGACGCCAGCATCGCGCCGATGTCATTAACGCGACGCTTCCGCTTAATCCAGATCGAGAGCGCTAGTCCGCCAATGAGTACTCCAGGAATGTTATGCTCCTTGAGGTACTGATCGGCAGCTAATAGACCAGCGACACCTCTCTTTGGATTACCCGGTGACGGAGGTAGCTGCATTTGGCGGAGCGTGCAAGATAGTCCGATTGCCATGATCTCTTATCCTTACTCACTAGATCCAGACGGGTCTTCATCGAAATACCGCTGTCTAAGCGACTCCACGAATCGCCCGTTTTCGAGTTGGGCTTTATAGTTAGTAAGCCCTTGGATGTAGGGAGCCATAAGCTCCTCTAGTCCGATCGTGCTTTGCCCACCAGACTCCAAAAACACGACCACCTCTCGGAGGATGCGCAATAGCCCGTCTTTATCGGGCTTCAGGCAAGCCGGAATGCCGGGCAATGTTGCGCCGGCATTCTCGACAAGTTCGCGAGCTTGCGCCAGCCAACACTTGGCTTCCTCGTAAGCCACTACGATCTGGAGATATCTCCTGATCTCCGCCTCGGCGAAACCGAGGACTTCGTACTCTTTGACCATTTGGTCTTCTTCTGCGTTTTTTTCCATGAGTCACCTTGATTCTAATCGGCCCTGAAGACTTGCGGGCTGGTATCCAGCCACCGATTAGAGAGAGTACTGACACTCCTCATTCTCGAGATGGCATTAGCTATTCATCTAGAAAAGGAGAAGTGTCATTTTTGCTCGTTTTTTTCACTTACAAAGAGTTCTCTCGATAAATTCGAGGTCAATCCTCAAGAATTTTCGTCTGACATATCTAATTGTTAGAGGTACAAAAACGAGTAACTGTACCAGATGAGGGGGGGGTGTCAAGGGGGATTAGTTCAGGTTGAAGTGTCCATCGTGTTGCACCAGCTGCTACTTTTCAACGAACATCCCCCATATTTTAGTCAAGGGAAATGTGAATTTAGGCGACCTGTCGTTTATTCGCTTTATTACCGGCACGCTCGCAATGCAACCGAATCGCAACGATGACGGAAGTAAAGATATCGCTAAAGTTCGTTTGCCGAACTATCCCGAGGTTGAGAACATCCAAGCTCTCAATAGCTGGCTCCCGATTGCGCGCAACATTCAGAAATGCTTCAGCTGCCGTTACTGCATCGTGGATAACTACTACAATAAATCGCAAAATAATCAGGAAATTGGGATGCCACCCGCGAATCTCATAGATCAAATTTAATGCGCCCATATGCATATGGATAATGAATATCTTTCATCACCACCATTGCCTGAACCAGGCGTTGAACATGATCAGCCTGCTCGCGTGGCACAAGAAGATTTATTATCTCCTTCGCCGTTAGAATCGGCTGATTCTAGACACATCTACCAACCGGGCCAGCACGCTTGCCCGGTCAACTGTGCGTACTGCGTCATTACTGAAGTCGAATCGCGCAGAGATTTGTGGAACAAGAAGACGATCCTGGGCATCAATAAAGCCGCGACGATCCTCAATCCGCCGCCGGATCTAAATGACAAAAAAGCCATTCAGGAATTCTACGATTTTCCGGTTGAGCTACTGAAAGGCGATATCGTTGGCTTTAATGCTATCTCGGATCCGTTTTGGCCAAAGTATCAAGATGCATTACAGCATTTTTTAGACAAAGTCCCGCCAGTGGCCAAGTTGGCAGTCTTCGTCACCAAATGGAATCCATCGGATCGCGTGCTCGATCAACTAGCTGAAATCCCAAATGTTCGCCTGACCGTTTCGATTACGGGGCTCGATGGTTTGGAGCGCACAAAAACCACTCACCGATTAAGCGTGTTGCGCCGAGCCAAAAAACGCAATATCCAGACCTTCCCAATCGTTCATCCGTATATTGCCGGCATGACAGATTTAAGTTTTTTACCGGAGTTACGGGATGTGGGCTACGACGTGATTGATGTGAAAGGCTTGCGTTATAATCCGCAAACCATGAATCGTTGGATGCCGGAAGCGTCGCAACGCGTTTACCAAGGCACGGCCGAACGGGAAATCTTGCCCGAAGATGGCTGGCGAGAACAAGTTGAAGCGGCCGGTCTGCATTTGATGCCACCACGCGAGTGGTACCGAATTGGCTGGGATAAGCTCACACCCCACCTTGATCAGTCTGAAGCTCAAGAACTGACGCAAAAGATTTTTGATCGATCGAATGTGACTTCATCCGATTCAATCCAGGCTGTGTTTGAAGCCGCCGTGAATCGCCGACTCTAACTTGGATAGATGAGCGCTTGAAACGTTCGCAGGTGATAGATTATTTGATGGTCTTGTTGTAGCCATGGGACGTTCTGGTTCGGGGCACCATATTGTCGTCAGCCAACTTAGCTGTCAGGATTGAGCTAGCTTGGCCGCACGGCGGTCAAAATTTAATAACATGAGGTGAGAGCTGATGCTCACACTGGAGAAAACGGTCGGTTTTTTGCCGATCTATGCCGGGCAGATGGAGCCGGCAAGTTGTAGCCGGGTTTGGCGCGGACCAAAGCCGGTCAATGCGGTGCATCTCATCCATATGGGCAATGTAAAGGATGTAGCGCGTTTGAACCCCAAGAATCTTAGGATGAAGCAATGGCTTGAAAAGGCCGATGCTCACTGGAATAAACATCACCAGTGGCCATGGTATCTACGGGAAGTACTCGACCAACTCGCCTATAAGGCGATCGGTCACATAAAAATGAAAACGCGAGGCATCAGTTCGCAGGCGGTGCTCATTTTTGTGCCATGGCTGACTAAAGATTTTGAGTTTTCCCGGCACTATAAAACGCATCGCTGTCTGGCGCCACTCCTCAATGATGGGGAGAGTCGGTGTGGCGAGTGCGAGGAATGCCGATTGTACGATCAGGCCAAAGCGCTCCGCGAGGAAATCTTGGCAGGTATACGGCGCGCTATTAACGCCGCCGCCGAGTATGGAGCGGGATATGTTGGCTTGGGCGCTTTCACGAGTATCTTCACTGAAAACGGGATACTGGTAGAAAAGGAGTCACCGATTCCGATCACGAGCGGTAGCGACGGCACGGCCTACGGCCTTCAGCTCTGCATTGAGCGGGCGGCGCGACAGTTGGGTATCTCGCTCAAACGGAGCACGCTGACATTTGTCGGCGCTTCCGGATCGGTTGGTCGGCGTGGCTGCTTGTTGCTCGCTCGGAGGTTTGGTCGGATCATCCTTTCGGCGCGGAATCGGAGCGGTCTCGAGGGCGTTCGCAAGATGCTTCTCAATAACGGCATCAAGGAGCGGCGGATTGTTATCGAAACTGACATCAATCGCGCCGTGTCTCAAGCCGATGTGATCGTTTTGGCAACCTCGGCGGAAAGCGCCGCCGAGGTTGCGCTTGATCATCACGCAATTCGCCCGGGGAGTTTGGTGGCCGACGTGGGCAAGCCGCCTAATTTCGCAACTGACCCCATTGCTTTGGCCCAACTACCGTTTTTGGTAGTTGACGGAGCGAACATCCGTTTCCCGGGTGAATTTCAGGATGAGTCCTGGAAATTACTCGACCAGGGCGGCCAGAATGCGGTTTGGGGTTGTTCGGCGGAAACTTTTTTGCGTGGGCTGACTGGCGAGAAGGAAAGTACGTCGGTCGGTTCGCAAAGAAGCATCAAGCCGCTGCTTCAGGTCGTGAGGATGATGAAGCGGTACGGCTTTAGAGTGGCGGATTTGCGTTCCGGCGGGTCGCCTATGCCAGTGGCCCGACTGGAAGAGGTGCGGCGAATCCGTCAGCAAGAAAGTCGCCGGCAAAAAGTCGGCGGCAAGTTTTTTTACCTCATGCCGGCGCGCATGAGGTAGGGTGGGGTCTTCGCCAAGACCCCTTTTTTCTTGTCTAAAAATCTTCGAGCGTGTAGCCTAATAAACATGGACGATCAAACGATCAACAAATTGGCCGTGTTGGCGCGGTTGGAGCTTCAGGCTGAAGAGCGGGCGCGGTTTGCCGCCAATCTTGCGGAAATTATCGCTTACGTCGAACAACTGAATGAAGTTGACGTGGCCGACGTGGAACCGACCAGTCAGGTGACGGGCCTTTTGAATGTGTTGCGGGAGGATAAGAGGGATGAGGCAAGAGGAATGAGGAAAAAGGAATTGGAGCAAATGGCGCCGGAGATGAGGGAAGGCTACGTCGTCGTGCCAAGCGTTCTTAGTCAGCCCGATTTATGATTAGTAATTTTTGATTGATGATTTTTGATTAAATTCATCATGAACTATGAACCATGAACTATGAACCTTGCCATTCAAACAATCACCGAAGCCTCTAAGCTTCTCGAAGAAGGAAAAATCTCGTCGCGCGAATTCACTGAAGAACACCTCGAGCGTATTCGCGAACGCGATGAGAGCATTCATGCCTATTTAACCGTTGATCGGGCAGGGGCGTTGGAGGCGGCCAGCAAATCCGATGAGCGGCGAGCCGAGGGTAAGAGCTTGGGGCCGCTCGATGGCATCCCGATCTCGATTAAAGACGTGATCGTCACCGAAGGGATCGAGACGAGGGCCGCCTCAAAGATGTTGGCGGGGTTTGTGCCGCCCTATGACGCGACAGTGGTCGCGCGTCTCAAGGCGGCTGGCGCGGTCATTTTAGGCAAGGTCAACTGCGACGCCTGGGCGCACGGCTCAAGCACTGAAAATTCCGATTTCGGGCCGAGCAAAAATCCTTGGGATTTGGGTCGGGTGCCGGGCGGCTCCTCGGGTGGTTCGGCTGCGGCCGTGGCCGCGGGGCTGGGCTTGGCCTCGATTGGCACCGATACCGGCGGCTCGATCCGCCAACCAGCGGCGCTCTGCGGTGTGACCGGCTTAAAGCCAACGTACGGCCGGTTGAGCCGTTATGGTCTCATCGCGATGGCCAGCTCGCTTGATTGCCCCGGGCCACTGGCGCGAAGCGCCGAAGACTGCGCGTTGTTATTTGAAGTCATGGCTGGCCGCGATCTGTTGGATTCCACGAGTTTGCCCACCTCACCCCTTACCCCTTACGCCTCATCACCTGATCGGCCTTTGGCCGAGTTAAAAATCGGCTTGCCCAAAGAATACTTTGCCGAAGGTCTTGATTCGCAAGTCGGGGCGGCCGTTAATCAAGCCGTGAAAACGCTCGAAAAGTTGGGTGCCACGATCATTGATGTCAGCTTGCCCCTGACGCCTTACGCCTTACCCGCTTACTATGTGATTATGCCAGCCGAGGTTTCAAGTAACCTCGCTCGCTACGATGGCTTGCGCTATGGCTATAGTGAAATCCGAAATCCGAAATCCGAAATCCGAAACGCCAATGAATTGATTATTAAAAATAGAAGCCTTGGCTTTGGCGCCGAGGCGAAGCGGCGGATTATGATGGGCACTTACGTGCTCTCTTCTGGCTACTACGACGCTTACTACAAAAAAGCGATGCAAGTTCGCACGCTGATCGTCGAGGATTTTCACCAAGTCTTTGATCAAGTCGACGTTTTGGCCACGCCAACCAGCCCGATTCCAGCCTGGAAGTTAGGCGAGAAGGTGAACGATCCATTGCAAATGTACCTGGCGGATATCTACACCGTCTCGGCCAATCTGGCCGGCATTCCCGGCATCTCAATTCCTTGCGGCTTTGTCACATCGTCATCCTTGACCGGAAGCGATAGCGTTCCGGATCGAGGATCTCAACCCCTTCCAATTGGCCTTCAACTTCTGGGCAATCAACTAGATGAAGAAAAAATCTTGCGCGTCGCCATTGCCTATCAGCGCGCAACCGATTGGCATTTATATGAACCGAAATTCGAAAATTTCTAATGAACTTGTTGCATAATTCACTTTTTTGTTATTGCGAGCTACGCGAAGCAATCCCGCCATGGCGGGAGACCGTGGCGATGACAAATTTAATTATGAAATGACTTCACTGTGCTATGATTGGAACCTCCTGGGAATAGACCTCCTGAAACACTTTTGATATCGTCAATTTATGCCAACGCCAAATTATCGGATCAACGTGTTGCTATCGAAGGATGCGCGAGCAGTGCTCGTGCGATCTGCAAAACGCGATCGAATTCCCACTGCCACTAAAGCCGCGCAACTACTTGAACTAGCGTTGGATATTGAAGAGGATGCACTCTTTGATCTAGTTGCGTCCAACCGAGATTCCAAGGCTGTTCGATATTTACGTCATACCGAAGCATGGTAACTATGAACTCATTGCATAATTATGTTGGTAGCTACAACGGTTTCGTGCGGGTTGCACACCGAAAACGGCTCGTCACCGATACGGCAGCATCGTCTCCTCACCGTTTCCAGCGTTCGCACCGCCCGAATCTATCTCGCTCCTAAAAGAATTATGCAATGAGTTCAATGTACGACTTGCGCTACCACCCTGACGTGGTGCGAATCGACATCCCGAAAATTTCAAGTACTTGGCGAGTAAAAATTTGCAAAGCCATTGAACAGCGCTTGGCTACTGAACCAGCACTTTATGGCAAACCATTACGGCGATCATTAAAGGGTTATCGAAAACTCCGCGTTAGCGACTATCGTATTGTTTTTCGCATTGAAGGTCGAGTTGTTAAAATTCTAATGATTGCTCACAGATCAACTGTCTATGAAGTAATTAAAAAACGGACATAGGAAACGACAACACCGACGAGGTGGAAGACACGAGGTGTTGCCAAGAAGAAAAAATTTTACGCGGCGCCATTGCCTATCAGCGCGAAAGCGATTGGCATCTAGAATCAGTTCCATATTAACTTGACGCCCACGGAATATGTATCTACATTTTGGTAGACACAAAGGAACTAAATGAAGACAAAAATTCAAAAATGGGGCAACAGTTACGCCGTTCGTCTGCCAAAAAAAATCGTCGTCAAGTTGAGCCTCAAGCTTGGCAGTCCGGTGATGATTGAAGAAGATCGGGGGCAACTGATCGTTAAAAAAGCTCCTCAAGAAAAAGCAGTCACCCACCAAGATTGGGAACAATTCTTGATCCCAACTGGCAGGAAAAAGAAGAGAAACGTAAGCGATCGTGTCGATGAAATCGTATATGGCGTATCTCGTTGATAGTTCGGTTTGGATTGCACTATATTTCAAAAACGATCCGCACTAAGCTTTATAAATACATTGAAGCTATTATTATGTCGAAAGAAATATTTCGTCCAAAAGAGCCAGAAGAACTACAAGAGCAGTTAGGAAATGCTGAAGCCCAATATGGGGTTCCTCTCTATTCTAGCGAGGCTGAACGAGATCGTATGTTGCGCGCAACGGCTCAAGAGTTAGCAGAAGTGTATCCATTAAAGTATCGAGCGTATAAAGCTTCACTTCTAGCCACTCGACGTAACACCGAACCGCCTCTAGAAGTTAGTAGATGGATTGGAGCAATTAATAAAATTGAACGCTACATTGCCAAATTAGACACCGAATCCAATCTAAAACTACGCGAACATCAACAAGCAGTTTTTGATGATCTCCTTGATTTTTTTGAGGCCGGTTATCATTCTGGGTATATCAAACTACCAACCGGCGCGGGCAAGACGGCCATCTTTCTTAAGCTTGCGGAAGTAACAGGGTTAAGAACTTTAATCCTTGTCCCCTCCGTAGCCCTCGTTGAACAAACCATTGAGAAAATTCAAGAATACCAACTTGGTCTCAATGCTTCTGCGTATTATAGCCACGGAAAAAATTTGTCTGGTCAAATCGTTGTCTGCACTTACCAGAGTTTTGAGAAGTTTTTGCGTGAAAGCAATGCGCAGAATCAAAAATACGAGCTGATTGTCACTGATGAAGCTCACCGATCTCTAACAGACGCAAGGAAAAAGGCCGTCAAAGAACTGACCGACGATAGTGTTGTGATCGCTCTAACGGCAACACCCGATTTCAATGAAAAAAAAACTGTCCGTAACTCCTATGGAACTTTGATTCACGAAATGACAATCAATGAGGCAATTCTAAGCGGGATTCTTTCAGGCGTTAGATGCGTTTACCTCAAGACCAAGGTCGATCTTAGCAAAATGCCCGCCACCCCGTCTGGCGACTATCGGGAAGATGAACTCGAGAAAATATTGAACATCACTGCAAGAAACAAGGCCGCTCTTTCTTTTATCGATCAGCAGGCGTTTCGTGATCAACGAGGGCAACTTAAGCGCACGGTTACTTTTTGCATTTCGATTAATCATGCCGAGAGAATTGCTCAAATGGCTCAAGAACGCGGAATTGCGGCCGAAGCAATCCATAGTGAACAAACTCATGAAGAACGCAGCGCGATTCTTAAGCGCTACAGCAACGGTCAGACTCGCTTACTGGCTACGGTGACAGCGCTCGCCGAGGGGTGGGATGAACCCAAGACGGAGATTATTTTAAACCTCCGTCCGACTCTCTCGGCAGTCTTAGCTGAACAACGATTGGGCCGGGGACTTAGAACTAGCCCAGGCAAGCGTGGCGCAATCGTAATCGACGTTTTAGATTTTGACGAAAGTCAAGATTCTCACAGTGCAGGCAGGCCAATCACCGCGCCTCACATTTTACATGGTAATGTGGTATTTCCACCTGGTTTAGACGATGGCCTATCTGGTCCTGGCGGCACACTGATTCGTAATGATTTACCAGACATGGAAGGTGTTGAGGCAATTGTGGGGGAAAGAGACGTATACCAACTTTTTGAACGCCTCCAGGGTTCAGACGCGACCACTGCAGGTGAGAAAATTTTAAAGACCTTGGAAGATGTTAGGTCGATATTTACTCAAGCTGGTTATAGTAGCGATGATGCTCTAAGAAGACTTGCGGCGCTTTCAAAAGAAAATTTTTTAAAAACAAATTTTACTTCAAACCGCTTTCAGGGCACGGGACGGAGTCTTCTGCGCCGATATTTTATGGATATACTTGGCAAAACTCCTCCTTCGCAAATTTTATCGCCTGATCTTCAAGATTTCTTCAAAAATGTTCTTGGGGAACTTCGTAAACATGGTCGCATCTTGAATACGCCTAAGCCTGCGCTTCTCATACTTTTACGGCGTGCCGCCGGTCAGCCAGTATTCGAGGAAGCGCTCAAGATTCATGCGAATATTGCCCAGTCGAATCAGCAACCGGAACTTGCGACACTAGATGAGTTTATGCAAGCTTACGATTTGCCTAAACCAGAAAAGGGTTATACAAGATCAGACTTTTTGCAATTTTTAAAAAATTTCATAAGAGATGACGCAAGAAGCGATGGCGAATCGCCCAAAAGAAATCGTAAATTGCTCGATCAAAACCACCGAATCACTATACAGAGACTTATAGATGATCTTACCGCCGAGGAGAAACAGTCGAAATTGCAAGTAGAT
Organism: Candidatus Berkelbacteria bacterium; assembly: GCA_016187225.1. Lineage (NCBI taxonomy): Bacteria > Candidatus Berkelbacteria > Candidatus Berkelbacteria bacterium. Next base: position 15,669 of record JACPKC010000010.1, read on the forward strand.
GTCTGCCAGATAATACGAGAACATCCATATCTCTTCGGAATGACTCTTGAAGAACTAAAACAATCTGACGCGCGAGCCAAAGATGGGGCGTTTTCAGTCGGATCACTGCTGAATACTCTCAAGATAAAAAATGATACAGAATTAAGGTCTCTCCTGCGCGTTGGTTTTGATGCTATAGAAATCAGTCAATTGCGAGATAGAGCCAGAGAATCACTCAAGTTAGATTTTGAAAAGAAAAAATTTTCGCGTTTTATTACGCCAGAACGTTTTTCGCAGTTAACTTTTTTGCTTTTTGGTCAAGAACTCCCTGGCGAGTCTATCTATACATTCTTTGGGTTACCACGCAACCCAAGTCGTGAACAGTTTATTTCTCTAATCGATAGCATTATGGATGAGGTCTTTGCTAAACCGTTTTCACCCATGGATCCAGAGATCGTCATTCCTGCTATTAAAGATTCTCTAGGTCAGCAAGCAGTTTGGCCAAGATTTGAAGATTTGGGGAACGTGCGTTTACGTTCAGGATCAATTGATCCGAATGATGCGTCTTTGCGCACACTCTATGATCTCGTCGATCGGTGGAATCTAGCTAGAACGGGCCAGGTAATAGAGCTTACGCGGGATGACTATGAACGATTTAAACGCGTATTCAAAACAGCATTGCCTAGCTTAGGTGATAAGAAAACTGCTATGGCTGATTTGCTTCGAGCGAGAATGAAGCATAGAGAAGGAAAATGAAAGCAATCTTGAACGATGTCTCTTTACCATAAAAAACAAGCCGAGCCTTCAATGATCGGCAATATCTTTATTCAACTCGGGCGGGCTCTAGCTGGCTTGTGGCGGTTGATTTTTGGCTCAAAAGCAAAAAAACTCGATGCGGCGAGGATGCTCGCCCAATTTGCCGAGATTGAGCGTCTGCTCGATTCGGGCGACTCAATCCACGCCTCGCAGGCGATCGTCCGGGCCGATAGTTTTTTAGATGCGGTGATGCGCCAAGTCGGCGGGCAAGGCAGTTCATTTGGCGAACGAGTCAGAAGCCTTGAAGCGCGTTTTGAGCGAAGCCTCTATCAGCAAATCTGGGAGGCCCACAAGCTGCGCAACTTAATCGCCCATGAACATCCGCAGATTACTGTCGGTCAGGCACGATCAGTGTTACAGACATTTAGAAAAGCAGCTTCTGTTTTAGGAGCGTTCTAATGATGAGTAGCGAAGTAGTAAGTAGCGAAGTAGCAAAGTTTGTTCGAACCGATGGCTTCGAGAGTTTGGTACTTTGGCAAAAGGCGATGGACCTTGTGACGGAAATTTATCGGTTCAGTGAACACTTTCCAAAAACAGAAGTCTATGGATTGACATCGCAACTACGAAGAGCAGCCAGTTCAATCCCGGCCAATGTTGCTGAAGGGTACGGTCGGTCATCAATCAAGGAAGAGCAACGCTTTCTTTCGATTGCCTATGGCTCACTCATGGAAGTTGAGACCTTCTTAATTTTGGCTCAAAGGCTGGGCTATCTAAACGATCACCAATTTGTCCAACTAAATACGCTTCGTGGAGACGTCGGTAGCTTATTGATTGGTTATAGAAGGAGTAAGCAGGAGTAGCCTTTGCTACCTGCTACATTGCTACATGGCTACTATTCAATACGAAGTCACCATTGGCATGGAAATTCATGCCGAGTTGGCGACCAAGACTAAGATGTTTTGTGGTTGCCTGAACGCGCCGTTTGATTCGCCAGCTGGCGGAGGGCCTAACGCCAATGTCTGCCCAGTCTGTTTGGCGTTGCCCGGATCATTGCCGGTGATGAACCGACAGGCGATTGAGTGGGCGGTCGATCTTGGTTTTGATCTCGGATCAAAGATCGCCGAATTCACCAAGTGGGATCGAAAAAATTACTTCTATCCCGATCTGCCGAAAGGCTACCAAATTAGTCAATATGATTTGCCGCTTTTGACCGGCGGGGCGATCGAATTTAAGCTGGACAACGAGATCAGAAAAATAAATTTAACCCGAGTCCATTTGGAGGAAGATACTGGCAAATTAGTCCATTCATCGTCGGGTCGCGAGTCGCTGGTCGATTTCAATCGAGCGGGGGTGCCGCTCTTAGAGTTGGTGACGGAGCCAGAACTTCATTCGGCCGAGGAGGCGAAGAAGCTTTGCCAGACCTATCAATTTATTCTCCAGCGGCGGGGCATTGCCCGGGCCGATATGGAAAAAGGGGAGATGAGGTGCGAGGCGAATATCTCAATAAGTCAAAAATCAAAAGTCAAAAGTCAAAAATTAGGCACCAAGGTCGAAGTAAAAAATCTTAATAGCTTCCGGGCGGTGGAGCGGGCGATTAAGTATGAGGTCGAGAGGCAGATTGAGACCCTTGATGCGGGTGGGCAGGTTGAGCAAGAGACGCGGGGTTGGGACGACGCCAAACAGCAAACTTATGTTCAACGCAAAAAAGAGACGGCGGCCGACTATCGCTATTTTCCTGAACCAGACCTGCCGCCGGTGACGCCGGCAAATCTTTGGGATTTAGTTGCCAAAGAGCGCGATGCTTTGCCCTATCCGCATGAAGAGGCGGCCGAGGTGATTCATGAATTTGGCTTGCCAGCCGAGGTGGCGGAATTGTTTACGACCAACGCCGAAGCCTTTGCTTATTGGGCGGAGTTGCGCGAGGAGTTGGCCGAACCGACGACCGAGCAGTTAAAACAACTCCAACTCGCCGCCTCGGTTTATGCCAATCTTGACCTTGCCCGCCAGCTTAATCCCACCCAACTGGTCGAATTGGCCGGGTTGGTGGTAGTCGGCGCCATTTCTCAATCACAAATCCGCGAGGTAGTGGCGGTTGTTATTGAGCGTGGTCTTGAGCCATCTGAAGTGGTCGATCAATTAGGGTTAAAACAAATCAGCGATCAAGGCGAAGTCGAAGCCATTGTCGATCAGGTGCTAGGCGAGCAGTCGGAGGTGGTCGCCAAATACCGCTCGGGCAAGTCTGAAGTCTACGGCTTTCTCTTTGGCCAAGTGATGCGAGTGTCTAGAGGCAAGGCGAATCCGGCTATCATCGGCGAAATTTTAAAAAGGATGCTAAAGGAGGGATGATGTCAAAAGAATATCTGGGGAAGATTATTGAGTTAGTCACCGCCGCCTTTGGCTTGGTAGCGGCATTGGCTTGGAATGCGGCCATCCAAGAATTGATTGAACGATTTTATCAGGCTGGCGATACCCTGACGGGCAAATTTATCTATGCCTTAGTAATTACTTTGTTCGCCGTGCTTATCACCATGGTGCTTGCTCGCATGCACGATCGAATCGGCAAGAAAAAGTAATAATTTGCTATACTTAGATGGTAAAGGAGGCTGTATGCCTGCGATTACGTATCTTGACGAAGGTCCAGAGATTCCACCTGGCACAAATTCAATTCGTACTATCAGACAACATCGCCCGCGCGGCGGTTTCATCGTCCTCTTTTTATTTTTAAGTTTGCTGATGGGGTTTTTAGGGTCGGTCGCAGGTTTTTTATTGCTCACTAATGATGCCGTTGCGACTAAATTAGGCCTGAATACAGACGCAGGCATCGATCTTGGGTTAGGTAAGACCGAACGAGTAGTTCTTGAGGAAAGTTCAAAGGTCATTGATTCGGTTGCCAAGGTGAGCCCGGCGGTGGTTTCGATTAGCACAACGCGGAATATTCAGGATCTATTTGGTCGCATGATTGAACAAAAAGGCGGTGGAACTGGTTTTATCATTACATCGGATGGTTTAATTGTTACCAACAAACATGTCGTCTCGGAGACGGGCGCGACTTATACAGTTTTCACTTCTGATGGGCGAGATTTTGAGGCTAAAGTTTTGGCTCAAGATCCATTAAACGATCTTGCTGTCGTGAAGATTGAAGCGACTGGTTTGCCAGTGGTTGAACTCGGGAGTTCGACTGACCTTAAAATTGGTCAGCATGTGATTGCAATCGGGAATGCCTTGGGCGAATTTAATAACTCGGTAACACTTGGTGTTATCTCGGCCAAGGAGCGGCAAATTACTGCCGCTGGCGGGGGCGTTGAAGAAAGTTTAAGCGGTCTCTTGCAGACTGATGCGGCAATCAATCCTGGTAACTCGGGCGGTCCGCTTGTGAACTTATCCGGTCAAGTCGTGGGCATCAATACTGCCGTTGCGGGTGGGGCCGAGAACATCGGCTTTGCAATCCCGATCGATGTTGTCAAAAAAGCGATTGAATCGATTAAGGCGACCGGTGAAATTAAACGTCCGATGCTCGGCGTTCGCTATATCCCGGTTACTAAGGAATTGGCGAAGGTCAATCAACTGCCAGCCGACTATGGCGTTTGGGTTTTGCCTGGGAGTACGCGAGGCGACGTAGCTGTCTTACCTGGTTCGCCAGCTGACAAGGCGGGGCTTGAAGAAAACGACATCATCACAGAAATCAATGACCAGCGCGTGGACGAAAATCATACACTAGTTGCTCGCTTGGCTGACTTCAAGCCAGGTGACAAAGTTACACTGACCGTGATTCAGGCTGGCGAGACGAAGAAAATCGAGGTCACTCTCGGTGAGCTTGAGGCGAATTGAGTCATTCCGATGGCAAGGGTTAGTTACTCGATGGCTTCGGGAGATTCATTTTCTAATTCCTGCATAAGTTGATTGATTTTGAGTTCCCGTTCAGCAGTGCGAAGAGCGGTTATAACTGGCTTGAACTGGCCGCCAAGAACACGTTCAATCATTGAAAAGCTTTTCTGGATTCGGTGATCAGTAATTCTGTCTTGGGGGAAATTATACGTGCGAATTTTTTCGGAACGGTCACCGGTGCCAATTTGAGTTTTTCGGTCAATTCCAAGGGTTTGTTTTTGTTTTCGTTCTTTGAGCTCAAGGAGGCGAGAGCGAAGGACGGTGAGCGCTTTTTCCTTATTTTTATATTGTGAACGTTCGTCCTGACAGTTCACAACGATTCCGGTCGGTTGATGAGTGATTCGAACTGCCGTTTCCACTTTATTCACGTTTTGGCCACCAGCGCCACCCGAACGGTAGGTTTGGATAGTGAGTTCTGTTGGATTGAGATCAATGTCAACCGGTTCTGCGATTGGCAGGATAGCCACGGTGACAGTCGAGGTATGAATTCGACCTTGTTTCTCGGTTTGCGGAATTCTTTGAACTCGGTGCACGCCCGATTCAAATTTGAGCGAATTATACACATCCGCGCCTTGGATTTCTGCGACCAAGGAGCGAAAGCCACCGAGGGGCGTCCGGTTAGAGTCAAGAATAGCTACCTGCCAGCGTTGGGTTTCGCCGTAGCGTTCGTACATTCTGAAAAGTTCAGCGGCAAAAAGTTCAGCTTCGTCGCCGCCCGTGCCGGCTCTAATTTCAAGGATCACCCCTCGTTCCTGGTGCGGGTCGGGCGACAGTAAGGCATCTTCGAGCTGACTGATCTCGCTGATCGCAAGTTCGGCCAGCTCGGGGTTACTCTCTTTAAGCGCCCGCGCCTCTTTGAGTTGTTTCGCCAATTCTTCTCGGTTCATGGCTAAAAGTTTACCAGATAGGAGGAACTTGCAGAAGTGGTTTGAATCTGATACCATCACCCAGAAATTATGAAGTCAGGAATTCACCCAACCTACTATCCAACTGCCAAGGTTACTTGTAATTGCGGTATGTCTTTTGAAGTTGGCTCGACACAGAGCGAAATTCGCGTCGAGGTGTGTTCAAATTGCCACCCATTTTATACCGGCAAACAGAATCTGATCGATACTGCTGGTCGAGTCGATAAGTTTGAAGCTCGCCGCAAGCAAGCTCAAACTTATCAGGCTGAAAAGGCCAAATCCCAGAAAGATTCAGCTCAACCTAAAAGTGAAAAAAAGAGCGGTCGCGATGCTTTGAAGGAACTTCGTAAAACCGTGCTCCAAAAAGAGGTAATTAAATGACTACACCTTTGCCGAGCCTGCGCGATCTTGTAGATGCCGGCGCTCACTTTGGTCATCGTCGCTCGCGCAGTCATCCTAAAGCTCATCCCTATGTGTATGCTATCCGCGATCGCGTGTTGGTTGTGAATCTTGAGAAAACGCTTGAGAAACTTGAAGCGGCGCGAAAAGCGATTGAACAGTTTGCAAGCGCCCAGAAGAGCCTGCTTTTTGTTGGTACGAAACCTCAAGCTAAGGTCGCTATCAAATTAGCCGCCGAATTTTTAGATCAGCCTTATATCACACATCGTTGGTTGGGTGGAATGCTGACGAATTTTGATACCATTCGTCTGAATTTAGGCAAACTCACTCGCTTGGAAGAGGTGGCGGCTTCGCCGGAATTTGCAGAATTCACCAAAAAAGAGCGAGGTCTTATCGGCAAGCGCATTGAGCGGCTCAATAAAATTTTCGGCGGGCTTAAAAAACTCGACAAACTGCCTGATGTCTTGGTCGTGATTGATATTAATGAGGAAGACATCGCTGTCAGAGAAGCGCGGGCAAAAGGTATCCCTGTTATCGCCTTGGTTGATACTAATGCTAATCCCGAATTGGTCACTTACCCAATTCCGGGCAATGACGACTCGCGCAAAACTATTGAAATTATTTTGGGCCAGCTTACGGAGGCCTATCGGCGTGGTCAATCAAGATCGTTAAAACAGGAAGAAAATACGATTGTTGAATTGACTGAAGAATCTTTGGAACTTTTGCCGCAGTCGTCAGCTGAAATTAAGACTCGCGCAAAAAAAGCCGTAAAGGCGCAGGCGAAGAAATCAGTTGCCAAAAAGACCGTCGTCAGAAAGACGGTCAGCAAGAAACTAGCAAAGAGCTCAACTCCGATCGAAAAATAAAATGCCAATTTCAGCCGAACAAGTTAAAAAGCTTCGTGAAGTCACGGGCGTGGGGGTAATGGAGGCTAAAAAAGCCTTGGTTGAGCATCAAGGCGACTTTGAGGCGGCTGTGATCGCTCTCCGCCAGACGGGTGTTTCTAAAGCGGTCGAGAAAACCGATCGAGTTGCCGCCGAGGGGGTAATTGGCAGTTATGTTCACACTAATAAACAAGTCGCGGCGTTTTTGTCGCTCAACTGTGAAACTGATTTTGTTGCTCGCACTGATGATTTTCAGCGTCTTGCTAAAGATATTGCGATGCACATTGCCGCCTTGGCGCCGCGTTATCTTTCTCGAGATTCTATTCCAAACGATCTCCTCGATCGCGACCCATCTCTGCTTGAGACAGTTTTGCTTGACCAGCCTTTTGTTAAAGACGAGTCGCAAACGGTTGGCGAACTGATTAAATCATCAATTCACAGGCTCGGCGAGAATATTCAGATTACTAACTTTGCCTATTTTGCGGTTAAGGGACCATCAAGTTGCACAGTCAATCCAAAGACCCAATAATAAGAACCTACAGGCGAATTCTACTCAAGATCTCGGGCGAGATTTTGCGTGGCGAGGCAAGTGAAAGTTTTGATGAGGCAATTCTCGAACGACTTGCGACTGAAACCAAAGAAATTGTCGACGCCGGCCTGGAGCTGATGATTGTGGTTGGCGGCGGTAACATTTTTCGCCATTCAACTCACGCTCATCACGACATGGATCGCGTCACCGCCGATTACATGGGCATGTTGGCGACAATCATTAACGGCCTTGCGCTTCAATCCGCTTTTGAACATGTTGGGCTCAAGACACGAGTTATGTCGGCGATCCGCGCCGAACAGGTTGTTGAACCTTATATTAGGCGGCGGGCAATTCGGCATGTGGAAAAAGGGCGTGTCGTTGTCTTGGTGGCTGGCACCGGCAATCCGTATTTTACGACCGATTCAGCGGCCGTTTTACGCGCCTCGGAGCTTGGATGCGACATTCTCTTGAAGGGCACAAAAGTTGACGGCATTTATACTCATGATCCAAAAAAAGATCCGACTGCCGAACGTTTTAACGCCCTCTCGTGTACAGAAGTTATCGAGCGGAAATTGCATGTCATGGATTTGACCGCTTTTACGATGGCGCGCGATAACCAGCTTCCGATCCTTGTTTTTGATATTCTAACCCCAGGCAATGCGGTGCGAGCGGCCAAGGGCGAGTCGATCGGAACCCTTGTTCAGCCTTAGTAGTTTCAAGGAGGAAAATGACAATTTCCCAATTGCGTCTGGCGAAAGATCGAATGAAAGAGGTAATTGAAAAATTTAGTGGCGAGCTTGCCGGTATTCACACTGGTCGCGCCAGTACTACCTTGGTTGAAAAAATTGAAGTTGAAAGTTATGGTCAACGCCTGCCGTTGAAGGCGATTGCAACGATCAACGTTCCTGAACCGACTCAAATCGCAATTGTGCCTTGGGATAAAGGACAACTCGTTCAAATCGAGGCGGCGATTCGGGAGTCGGATTTGAGTGTGAATCCAACCAATGACGGTCAGGCCGTAAGGATCAATTTTCCGCCTATGACGCAAGAGCGCCGCGGAGAACTCACTAAACTTGTCAAAAAAATCGGCGAGGAAGCTAAAGTTGCTCTCCGGACCATTCGCCATGATCTCCTTGAAGAGGTCAAGAAAGACCCCGCGGCGACCGAGGATGACAAATTCAGCGCCATCAAAGACTTCGACAAGTTGGTTGAAGAGCACAATCTCCGCGTCGATCAGCTAGTTAAAGACAAAGAAGCTCAAATCTTGAAGGTTTAACTATGACATTGATCCTCACGATTCTCCTTTTTATTTTGATTTTTGGCATCGTGATTATCATTCACGAAGCGGGTCATTTTTTGGTGGCGCGGCGCGAAGGCATGCGCGTTAAAGAATTTGCTTTCGGCTTTCCTCCTCGGATTTTCAGCAAGCGCAAAGGTCAGACGCGCTACACGTTTAATTCAATCCCATTGGGCGGGTATGTGAGCATTTTAGGTGAAGAAGAGGAGTCGGAGGCAAAAGACAGTTTTAACAAAAAAAAGCCGATGGCGCGCCTTCGCGTAGTTTTAGCAGGAATTGGGATGAATTTTATTCTAGCTTGGGTTCTTCTTATTCTGTATTTTTGGGTGGCGCCATTTGGGCCGAAAATTGACGCTGTGGCCGTGGCCAATGTCTATGCCGGTTCGCCAGCCGAGGCGGCTGGTATTAAGATGAATGATTTTATCGTCTCGGCCAACGGCACGTTACTGACCTCGGATGAGATATTAGGTGAATTTACTCGCGCTCACAGAGGAGAGGCGGTGACTCTGGTTATTCGAAGTCAAGGCAAGGAGAAAGCTCTAACGGTTCAATTAAGCGCTGACGAAAAAGCGCCACTGGGTGTTGCGATTGCGGATGTGGGTGCTCTCCCGACTATTCCTTGGTATTTGGCGCCTTGGCATGCTCTCGTCGAGATGTTTAATGTTACGGTCGCGGTACTTGGCTTTCTCGGTCAATTGATTGTCAAAATTTTTGGCGTCTCGACTTCGGCTTCGATCCAAGCTGTTTCTGGGCCAGTCGGCATCTTCTCTCAACTTAAACAAATTATGATTTTAGGAGCGCCTGCGGTCGTGCACTACGCCGCCTTGATCTCACTCGCGGTTGGTATTTTTAACCTTCTGCCGATTCCAGCCCTCGACGGCGGCCGTGCCATTTTTCTCTTCTTCGAAAGTATTTTCGGCAAGCGCGCTCTCTCGCACGCAACTGAAGCCTGGGTTCACGCCATCGGTTTTTTTGTATTGATTCTCATTATCATTGTTGTCACTTACTTTGATATTCAGCGCTTAGGATAGTTGCTTGTGAGTCTGATGGTTTTTCTGCATACTTAAATAGTTGTGTTTTTCAATAATCCTCACGACTAATACAGTTTATAAGGACAATGTATGCGTCAGAAGCAACTCTTTGGAAAAACTCGTCGCGACATTGCCAAAGAAGAGGTAAGCGCTAACGCTCAATTTTTGACGAGGGGCGGGTTTATCGAGAAAACGGTGGCTGGCGTCTACAATTTTTTGCCTTTGGGTCTGCGTGTTCTTAAAAATATTCAAGAAATTATCCGTGAAGAGATGAATGCGCTTGGAGCGAATGAGCTTTTGCTCTCATCGCTTGCGCCGGTGAGTCTGTGGCGCGAAACCGATCGCTTTGAAAACTACGACGCTCTAATGAAAGCAATTGGCGCCAACCCCGCCTCGCGCGCAATCAATGCCACGGCATACATCTTAAACCCGACTCATGAAGAAGTTGTCACTCCTTTAGTTGGGAAATTTATCTCAAGCTATAAAGATTTGCCGCTAGCAGTTTATCAGATTCAAACTAAATTCCGTAATGAACCGCGAGCAAAATCAGGTTTATTGCGCGGGCGCGAATTCAGCATGAAGGATCTCTACAGTTTTCATCGCGATGAGGCTGATTTTGAAAAATACTACACTCGAGTAGCCGAGGCTTATAGGCAAATTTTCACTCGTTGCGGCCTCAAAGCCATTAAAACTGAAGCTTCGGGCGGCGCGTTCAGCAAATTCTCGCACGAGTTTCAGGTCATCACGCCGAGTGGCGAGGATACTATTTTTTATTGTGAAAATTGCGGTTGGTCGCAAAATCGTGAGATTGCGACTCTAAAAGAAGGTGATATGTGTCCGACTTGTCAAAAAACAGTTGCATCGGCTAAAGCGATTGAAGTTGGCAACATTTTCCCTCTCAAGACACGTTTCAGCGATGCCTTTGGCCTTGCTTACGCAGACGAGACGGGTAAAAAACAGCCGATTATCATGGGTTGTTACGGCATCGGGCCGAGTCGCGTGATGGGGGCAATTGTTGAGGTCCACCACGACAAAGAGGGGATTATGTGGCCAGCAAGCGTAGCGCCTTTCCAAGCGCATTTAATTTCTATTCAAGCCGATCTTGAAGCCGAAAAACTTTATCAGGCGCTTAAAGAGGTGGGCATTGAGATTTTGTATGACGATCGCGATCTTTCGCCCGGTCAAAAGTTTGCCGACGCTGATTTAATTGGTCTGCCAGTGCGCTTGATCGTGAGCGCCAAGACATGTGCGACCGACTCTGTTGAATTGAAATTACGGAGCAAATCTAAATCAGAACTCGTCAAACGAAACGTGCTGGCGCGCAAAATTAAGGAGGGGTAATTATGGCAGAGATGAAAAAACTAGTGATTGGCAACTGGAAAATGAATCCATCGCTTGAAGAAGCGCGTAAAATTGCTGGCAAATTGCATGAGCGTTTAGCTAAAGAAAAAAATTTGCCAGAAGTAATAATCTGTCCACCTTTGCCATGGCTGATTCCGGTTAAGGAATCTTTTTCAAATCATATCCTTTTAGGTGCGCAGAATGCCGTGCCGGGTAAGTTTGGCGCTGAAACGGGCAGTGTTTCTGTTGGCATGCTGAAACCTTACATTCAGTATTTGATTATCGGCCATTCAGAACGCCGATTAAGCGGTCGAGAAACCCACGAAACAATCGCGCTCAAGGTGCGCGATGCTCTTAAACAAGGTGTCACGCCAGTGGTTTGCGTGGGTGAATTTGTTCCTCTCTATGATAAGCATCGTCGGCGTGGCCGACCGACACGCAAAGAAGCCGAGAGTAATATCTTTATGCAACTTCGGCGAGCGCTCAAAAATGTGCCATTGACGGATTTTAGTAAGCTTGTGCTTGCTTATGAGCCAGTTTGGGCAATTGGGACAGGCGAATCAGCGAGCGCCGAGTACGTTCTGCAGATGGTCAAGCGTTTACGCAAGACCCTTAGTCGCTTGGGTGGCCGCCGTCGCGCCACGCGAGTTCGGATTCTGTATGGCGGTTCAGTTGATGCTAAAAATGCCGCTGATTACGCCACGACTCCAGGCGTTGATGGCGTGCTGGTCGGCACGGCTTCACTCAAGGCCCCCGAGTTTATGAAAATAGTTTCAGCGTTTGCTTAGGAGGAAAGACTATGCTTCGTGTTGCAATTAACGGTTTTGGGCGAATTGGTCGAGTAGCGGCCAAGATTATGCAAAAGCATTCGGAACTTGAACTTGTTGCTGTTAATGATCTGGGGGATGCGGTCACGCTTGCGCATCTCTTGAAATATGACACCGTTTATGGTCGCTACGAAGGCCTGATATCGGCCAATGACAATATAATTACGATTGATGGCAAGTCGGTCGTCGTTTTGAGTGAAAAAGAACCCGATAAATTACCTTGGGGAGAGTATCAGATTGATGTGGTTATCGAAGCGACCGGCAAGTTTACGAAGAAAGATGATGCCGCCAAACACTTGCAAGCCGGCGCCAAAGCCGTTGTCATTTCGGCGCCAAGTAAGGGCGAGAACCCCGCGCCAACTTTTTTGCGCGGTGTCAACGATAATAAGTTAAGCGACGAACAGATAATTAACAACGCTTCATGCACAACTAATTCGATCGCGCCCGCAATTCAAGTGCTCGAAGAAGTGTTTGGCGTTGAGCGAGCGTTGATGACAACCGTTCATGGTTACACCTCGACTCAACATATCCAAGATGGCCCCCATAAAGATCTTCGTCGTGGCCGAGCCGCGGCGGCTAATATTATTCCGACCAGCACCGGCGCGGCAGTCGCTACAACCGAGGCAATCCCGACGCTCAAAGGACGATTTGATGGTCTAGCTCTCCGAGTGCCAGTTATCAATGGCTCACTTTCAGATATTACCGCAGTCCTGAAGAAAGAGGCGAGCGTTGATGAGGTGAATGCGGCCTTCATTGCCGCGGCGAGCACCGAGCGTTATCAAGGCGTTTTGACCGTAACCAATGAGCCAATTGTTTCTTCAGATATTATTGGCGATTCGCACTCTGCAACCATTGATCTCGAACTTACGAGAGTAAATGGCAATCTTGTTAAAGTCTTCGTCTGGTACGACAATGAATTTGGCTATGCCAGCCGTCTCGTTGAGATGGTGGAAAGATTAGGCGCGCATGACTGAAATTGAAATTATTGAGAAACAGTACCAAGCTTTACATGCCTGGTCCGAAGAAGTGCGCTGGCGATCAACGGATATAGAGATACTTACATCTTTGGATTGGTTGCCAATGCTCATGGTTGCTAAGGCCGATATGCAAACAATCAAAGATGAAATTTACGAAATAAAAGTTTTGCGCGATGCACTCCAACGTGATATTGAGCGGATCAGACGTTCGTCAAAATTTTAACGGTCGTAGAATTTATAGATCGCGGTCGAGTATTTCTAGAGCGGGAAGTTTAAGGCCGGCAAGAAACTCAAGCGTGGCGCCACCACCTGTCGATACAAACGTGAATTGATTAAAATCAACCTTTTGCTCGTCTAAAAATCCGATCGTATCTCCGCCGCTCACAATCGTGAGCGCCGACTGGTTATTAGCGATTGAACGTGCTATGTCAAGGCTGGCAAATTTAAATTCTTGCGCGGTTAAACTTGTGACACCCAGCGTCCCATTCCAAAAAATCGTTTTTGCGCTAGCTAATCTTTCTTTGAACATATCGCGAGTTTTTGAGCCAAGATCCATAGTTTTTTCATTCTGCCAGACAAAGTCGCTTGGCAGAGCAAATTTGCTTGGGTCGCGTTTATAGAATCCGTTTGCTTTCTCAAGTTGATTGTCGTCTACAGTCGAGCGTTTAACATTTATGCCTTGAGCTTTGGCAAATGTATTCGCCATTACGCCGCCAAGCAGAAACAAATCAGCCCGATCAAAAAAACGCTCAATTAAAGGCAATTTTGTCTCGGTTTTTGCGCCACCAAGCACGAGCATGAACGGGTGTTGAATGCGCGCATTGAGCTTAGAAAGATTCTCAATTTCTTTGGCAAGCTGAAAACCGGCGACGATTGGAATGTGTTTGGCCACGCCAACGGTTGAAGCTTCAGCTCGATGCGCCATCGCAAAGGCATCGAAAACGTAAAGATCGCCAAGGCTGGCGAGGTCAGCCGCAAATAAATCGTCGTTCGCCCCCTCGCGCCAATCAAACCGAATATTTTCGAAGAGATGGAGGCCTTTATCGATAATGTAGGCCGGAAGAGGGAAGTTCTCGATGAATGTTTCGCCAAGTTTTTCAGGTTGAAGGCCAAGCAAGGTTTTTAGGTGAAGCGCGACCGGTTTCAGGCTTAAACGTGGATTGCCGGCTTGGATAAGTTCAACGCGTTCTTTAGGGCGCATCACTGGCCGGCCGAGCTTGCTCACAAGTATTATCCTTTTTGCGCCGTGAGTGCGCAGATATTCAATTGTTGGCAAGCACGCTCGCATCCGGACATCGCTTGCGAGTTGACCAGTTGGAGTGAGTGGATCATCAAAATCAACCCGCGCCACGACATACTTGCCTTGAACATCAGTCTCTGAAAGTTGTTTCATCATTAATAATCGTAGCAACCTAGTTGAACTCGTCAAATCTCCCAGGTATACTTTTTAACTATGACGTCTTCGGCAGGAAAGTTTCCCCACATCGAGGCAGTCGTGCGGGAGATTGTCCCGCTCGCGACTGATATGAAGGAATTTACATTCGAACGCGCTGACAGAATGCCGTATGCATTTCGAGCTGGCCAGCACTTTCTTGTTTGGAATGGCAATAAGTATTCGGCCTTTTCGTTGACTTCGTTGCCTCGTGAGACAAGTCGATTTAATTTTGCCGTTAAACGTCATGGCGAGCTAACAAGCTACTTACTCGATGAGGTTGCGATTGGCGATAAGGTGACGATCACGTTACCTCAAGGCCGCGGTTTTGATCCAGAAAAACTTGTTGGCCGCGAACTTTGGTTTATTGCTGGTGGAATCGGGCTCATGGGGCTTTCGGCTCAAATTTTAGAAATCGAAGCCGAGCCTGAAAGATTTGGTCAGAATCATAAACTTTTTTACGGCCTTAAAGATCGCAGTGAACTTCTTTGGCCCGATCGACTTGAAAGCTGGCGCAAATTTATGACAATCGACATTACGGGCGATGGCCGACATCTCTTGGGCGATTTACTTCACGAGGGGATTGAGGGGCACGCTCAAGTCACGGCTCTAATTTGCGGTCCCGCTGTTTTTTTTCAACCGATTTACCGCCTTTTGGTTAAAATTGGGGTCCTACCCGATTATATTTTGACAAACATTTGGGAGTAGATATGAGTTCCGTTCAAGTGACTAAACATCAAAAAAAACCTCACTCGCGTCACGAATTTACGGTTGAAGTTTCGGCTGTTAAGATGGTTGAATTTTTCGAGCGCGCCTATGAAAAGTTGGCCGCGACGGTCGAGATTAAGGGTTTTCGTCGTGGTCAGGCGCCAAAACTAATGACAATTCAGCGGATTGGAAGCGAACGTTATTTTCAGACCGCCCTCGATCTGGCCTTGCCTACCACCTATGTCGAAGCGGCGAAATCACTTAATTTAAGGCCAGTTAGTCCGCCTGAAATTAACATCGTTGGCTATGGCGAGGGCGCCCCGTTTACCTACGTCGTTGTCGTCGACGTAATTCCTGAAGTTGATCCTGGCAAATACAAAGCAATCAGAGTCAAGCCGCCCAAGAGTAACATTTCAGTCGCTCAAAAAGAGATTGACGAAGTGCTCGAACGGTTACGCAAACAGCAGGCCAAAGTGGAGCCGGTCGGCCGTCCGGCTCAAAAAGGCGACCGTGTCGAGATCGACTACGTGGGCACAGTTGATAACGTGAAGAGGGATGACCTTTCAAGCCAGCATTTTCCACTCATGCTCGGCGAAGGCGTTCTTTCAAAAACATTTGAAAGTCAATTGATTGGCAAGAAAAAGGGTGAAACCGTGGAATTTGAGGACAAGGTCAATGATCAGAAAGTGCATTTCGCGGTTGTTGTGCATGAAGTTACTGAAGTAACTTTGCCGGAGCTCACGCCTAAATTTGCCGAGCAGTTCGGTCGTAAAAATGATATCGATCTAAAAGAGGCGATTGAATCGCAATTGAAGGCTGAAAAGGAAGCGGCCGCTCGCCATGAACTTGAGAATGTTGTTTTAGAAGCAGTGATGAAGGAGGCGAGGCTCGATATACCGAGAAGTCTGGTTGAAGAGGAAATTTCGCGTCGGATTGATCAAATCAAACAGCAGTTGGGCACAATGTTTCCAAAGTTTCTCGAGAGAGAAAAAAAGACTGAAACAGAACTCCGCAAGGAGCTTGTTCCGCAAGCCGAGAGAATAGTTAAAACAGGGTTGATCATGGGTGAAATTGCCAAGCGAGAGGGTTTTGGCACGGATCGCAAGTCAGGCGAAGACGATATTGCTCTGCAACGTCGGGTTGTTCATGAGACGCTTAATTTCCTGATTGCCTCGGCAACCGAAATAAAGGCTACTGACAACTAGTTGACCGTCTTGATTTTTGCTTTGGATTAGCTCACACTCACGCCGCATCTTGGATGGAAATGGAAGGGGATTAACAACAATGGAGAAATTTCCGGCGGTTATCTTGGCTGGCGGCGCCTTTCGGCAGAGGTTTTTTTGGCGTGAAAAGACGCCCAAATGCTTCAAGGAGGTTGGTGGGGCGCCGTTGGTCGCGTACGCTGTAGCGGCGGCGCGCCATTCACCACTTGTTAACTCGGTTACTTTGGTTGCCGAGCTCAACGAGTGTTTGCTCGGCAAAAATTGTTTCCGGCAATTTGTCGATAGATTCGTTGAACCGGGCGCGACAATTATTGGGAGCATGCGGGCTGGTTCGAAGAATTTGGGCCCGGATGAGCCCACGCTCTATCTCTGCGGAGATATGCCAAAAGTTACTGCCGAAATGGTGACGCGGGTGGTCGAGGTCTGCCAGCGCAAGCCCGAAGCGGATGCCTGGTACATCTACTGCTCGCAAGCGAACGCGAGCCGAGCGATGCCAGCATTCCCCCATACCTACGCCCAACTGGCCGAAGGGACGTTCTGCGGGACTGGGGTCGGCATCCTCCGGCCGAAAGTGCTCGCTTCGCCAATCATCGGAGCGCTCGAAGAGTCACGCAAAAGCGTGCTTGGTTTACTCGGTCAGTTGGGTTCGAATTTTGTGTTTCGGTACTTCTTCGGACCGAAGCCAACCCTTGGCGAGCTCGAGGCAAGAATGAGTGAGATTTTTGGCTATCGTTTTATTGGTCTCGAGGCGCTTGACGGCGAACTCACGATCGACATCGATACGCCTAAGAAGCTCGAGCTTGTCCAGCTTGCGCCCGCTTCTTGAGCGCCCTTCGGGGCGCCTCTTTTTTATTCTCGCCCGGCAATGTAATATCAAAATGAATCGAAAACAAAGGAGATTTCTATGAGCGAACTAAGATCGCAGATTCTTATTCCGACCGTGATTGAAAAATCCCAGTTTGGCGAACGCGCTTATGATATTTACTCGCGTCTTCTCAAAGAGCGAATCATCTTTGTTAGCGGTACGATCGAAGACTATATGGCGAATTTAATCGTTGCCCAGCTTCTCTTTTTGGAATCCGTCGATCAGAATCGCGATATTCAGCTTTATATCAACTCGCCCGGCGGGTCGGTAACGGCTGGGATGGCGATCTATGACACGATGGAACATATCAAGCCGCCTGTTAGCACGATCTGTGTCGGCATGGCCGCTTCAATGGGCGCATTTTTGCTCGCCGGCGGCGCCAAAAGCAAACGTTTTGCTCTACCCAATGCGAAGGTGATGATTCATCAGGTCATGGGCGGCGCCACTGGCCAGGCAACAGATATTAAGATTCAGGCCGAGGAGATTCTGCGCGTCAAGGCAACGATGAACAAGATTCTTTCAGAAAAAACCGGCCAGCCAATTGGTAAGATCGAAGAAGATACCGAACGCGATAAATATCTCTCGGCGGCAGAAGCTAAGGCTTACGGCCTCATCGATGATGTGATTGGAGCAGTGAGTCATGCAGATAAAAAATTGTAGCCGAACGCGAGATTTTGCTTTAGATTTCGGGTATAGTCCAGAGCAGAAAGGATGGTTACGACCATCTTTTTGCTATTTAAGGAGGCAGAAGCATTGAGTAGAGATGCAAGATTTGTTCCTGGCGTCATGTTCGATTGGATGGGGACACTTTATGACCCGGAAGCAGAGGAGCTTTACCCCGGAGTGATCGAGGTTCTCGAGCACCTCAAAGTCGCCTACTACCGTCGGGGGATCGTCTCGATCGTTCGGATCGACATAAAAAAAGAGTGTCTCGATCAGATTGAACGAACTGGAGCTTCCAGTTACGTTTCGGATGTTCTGGTTACGCGCGAACGCGACAAATTTTTTGTCTGTAACGAACTCCTCAATCTGTGGGGCATCGACCCGCAATATCTTTACGTGGTCGATGATCGATGTGCTCCGCGTCGATCACTCCATTGGGGTTCGATCGTTGGCGCCAATCTGGTCTGGATGCGTCGAGGAAGATATAAAGATGAGATGCCTATAGGTTACGAAGTGACACATGTCATCACCGATATTCGTGAACTGCCGGCAGTGCTCAACTTGCCGCCGATTGCCATCTGTCGGCGCAGGAATTCTCTTAACTAATGAGGCCGCCGCTCATTTGAGCGGTTCGGCCTCTTCTCTTGTGTCGCAAGTGTTGACAGGACGAGCTTTCATAGCCTATACTCGCAGTTAGTGAGGTTCGAATGACCCACGAGGGTTAATAGAAGCAAAAAGCGTATGCAGATTTGCAAACGATGCAACTGCATCGTTTTTGTTTGTTACAACGGGCTTCGACTTTGAACTTTGATAATTGACGCCAGCATAACTTGGTTTTTGAATTGGTTGAAAAATGAGCCTCGCCGGTTTTAGACCGGCCGCCACTGCGAGCGTTATCGCAGATATTTGAAGTTTCAAACTTCTCTTTTTGAAGAGTTTGATCCTGGCTCAGGATGAACGCTGGCGGTGCGCCTAACACATGCAAGTCGAGTGGGTTTAGACCCACGGCAGACGGGTGAGTAATGGCAAGGAACGTACCACGAGGTCGGGCATAACCCGCCGAAAGGCGGGATAATTCCCGATACGCCTCCGGGTGAAAGTTTTTCGCCTCGTGAGCGGCCTTGCTCCTATCAGCTTGTTGGTAAGGTAACGGCTTACCAAGGCTCTGACGGGTAGCTGGTCTGAGAGGACGACCAGCCACAATGGCACTGAGACACGGGCCATACTCCTACGGGAGGCAGCAGTTGGGAATATTGGACAATGGGCGAAAGCCTGATCCAGCGACACCGCGTGGAGGAAGACGGTCTTCGGATTGTAAACTCCTTTTCTCTGAGACGATTATGACGGTACCAGAGGAATAAGCACCGGCTAACTACGTGCCAGAAGCCTCGGTGATACGTAGGGTGCAAGCGTTATCCGGAATTATTGGGCGTAAAGAGCTCGTAGGTGGCTTTGTTCGTTCCGTGTTAAATCTCCAGGCTCAACTTGGAGGCCGCACGGAAGACAGCAAAGCTCGAGTCCAGCAGGGGTCAGCGGAATTGGCGGTGTAGCAGTGAAATGCGTTGATATCGCCAGGAACACCGATGGCGAAGGCAGCTGACTAGGCTGGTACTGACACTAAGGAGCGAAAGCGTGGGGAGCGAACAGGATTAGATACCCTGGTAGTCCACGCCGTAAACGTTGCTGACTAGGTATTCGAAGTATCGACCCTTTGTGTACCGAAGCTAACGCGTCAAGTCAGCCGCCTGGGAAGTACGGCCGCAAGGCTAAAACTCAAAGGAATTGACGGGGGCTCGCACAAGCGGTGGAGCATGTGGTTTAATTCGATGATAAGCGAGGAACCTTACCAAGATTTGACATCTCCGGAACCCTGCAGAAACGCGGGGGTGCCCTTCGGGGAGCCGGATGACAGGTGATGCACGGTCGTCGTCAGCTCGTGTCGTGAGATGTACGGTTAAGTCCGCAAACGAGCGAAACCCTCATCCTGTGTTGTATTTCACGGGAGACTGCCTCGTTCAACGGGGAGGAAGGTGGGGATGACGCCAGATCAGCGTGTCTCTTACATCTTGGGCGACACACGTGCTACAATGGCGACAACAGCGGGTCGCAAAGCTGTAAAGCAGAGCTAATCCCTTAAATGTCGCCTCAGTTCGGATTGAGGGCTGAAACTCGCCCTCATGAAGCCGGAATCGCTAGTAAACGCAGATCAGCCATGCTGCGTTGAATACGTTCTCGAGCCTTGTACAAAATAGAATGCGCCATTCCTTGTCAGTGGCGAGTCCGTTCAAATCGGACCTGGCCGCCAGAGACGGTCAGAAGCGAACGCGCAGTCCTGCGGAGCGATCCACAGGGTGAAGGGTGCTAGTAGCAGTATCCAGCTTGAATTTTATAAACGGCGTGATCGGTGGACGATCCTGCGTACAATTGGAGAAGTCATCTCTGTATTTTTCCGGTCGCGTATTTGGAATCGAGATGGATGCGAATTGCACTGACAAGACAATGGGAGAGCTTATAGACTCCTCTATGTGTATTCACGTGGGGGTAGATTCATCGTAAGATGGTATCGATGGGCTATAAGCAGTCTGCAGAGTCCATAGTACCCGGAGTCTCAACAGTTGTTGAGATCGAAGGGGAAGGGACTAATCCAGCCATAAAAGGATGGAGGAACTCAAACAGTTGTGCGAACAGATTGAGTTCCTTCGGGGCTAGAGCTTCGCTAGGGTACGGGAAAACCGTGTGCCCAGCGGCGACGGAACTCATGGTAGTAATGCCTGTGCAGTATCCGGGAACACCGCCCGTCACGTGAGCCGAGTTGGTAATACCCAAAGTCCCACTTTTGTGGGCCGACGGTAGGATCAGTAAGGAGCACGAAGTCGTAAAATTGTTGCGACCTTGCTAGGTAACCGGCAAGAAAAACCCTGCTGTATCGGTGAAACCCCTCCTCTCTAGTAGAATAAAGATGTGAGGACAATACCGAGGGAACCCATGCCTTCAATGGGACTCCGTAGAGACTACACGCAGGCTCCTTTGCAGGAGATTGAATCGTATCTCGTTGGCGCAAGTCACGATGGTACTTGGAATCAGCGTCACAAGACTTTTCGCTATACACAGCGAGAACGCTCTTGGCTTGAGCTGGTTCAGCGGCTACTCGGTAGCCTGAACAGACGGAGTTGGCTGTACCGTGAAGGTCAACAACGCACCGTCTGGGCACTAGAAACGACATATTGTCCTTCAGGTGACTCGTGGCACTTATTGCCACATAGTCAAATAGAATGGATTGGGTACATTCGTGGTTTCTTTGATGCTGAAGGTGGCTTACCGAAGAATGCGACAAGTCGGTTTTATTTACAATTTGTACAGAAGAACCGCAGGAAGCTCGATATAATTCGCTCGACTTTGGAGGAGTTGGACATCCCATGTGGAGCCCTTCATATACCCAGTAAGCGAGTTGATCCAAATTATTGGCGCTTTTTCGTCTCGACACGGTCACATCGAAAGTTCGCCGACGTAATTGGATCTTGGCATCCACGCAAGTCGTACATTCTCTCTGGAAGGATGAAGATATAGTCCATGCCCTGTAGTAATATTGGGAACACCATGAACAAGGTATCCCTAGGGGAATCTGGGGATGGATCACCTCCTTTCTAACGGAATTTTGAGAGCTTTGCTCTCGACCGTAGGTCGGTCTCATTTTTCAACCATTCAGCAACCAAGAGTCGTCCGGAGGGACGATTTTTGGTTTGAGGAGATGTGAAGTGAAATTACGCATTCGAAACGGAACAAAAATTTATTTCAACAGATGGTTCGCGGTAACGATTTTTGGGCTTCTGATTGCAAGTATTGCCATTTGGATTTTATCGAAGCCAAAATCAGCGATTCAGAGCGAAGTAGTTCAAGCCGCGGCTGAAGCACAAGCCAATATCGCGCGTGTTTTGGCGGCGCATGTTGATTGGACGAGCACCGATTTTCGCGTTGCCAACCAGGATTCAATCAACTGGCAGAGATGCAAACTCGAAGTCAATGCCGCTCAATTCGACACCGGCTATAGTGTCTTTGTCGATCAAATCAAAATCGGTGAAACACTCGCGATTCCGCACGACAGTTTGCAAGCAAAAAACGGTGCGGTTTATAATTATTCAACCAATCCCCCTCACCGCTTTACGATTCGTTGTCAAAATGCCGACACTCGCATGGGTATCTTTATCGGTTCGGTCGCCCAGTGACCCTAACAGGAGGGTGTGCTATTCTGAAAACAATGAACCAAGCTCTCAAACTTGGCTGGATTAGTGTTCTCGTCTGGTGGTATCAGATTGTGCCTGGGTTGCTTGTGCATCATGCCCGGCTTTTCTTCTTGATGGTGATTGACTATTTTTCATTTGGTATTCTCGCGAGCACTCTTTTTGAGCCGTGGAAGCGCGATGAGATCTCAACGGAAAACTTAAGTTTGCAAGATAGAATTCAAGTTTTTGGCCTCAACTTAATCACTCGTTTCTTTGGTTTTCTCATGCGATCGGCCGCTATCACGGCTGGCGTCATCATCCTTCTGGCGTTGGCTTTAGTCGCTTGTTTGGTTGCCGTCTTTTGGCTTATGGCGCCCTTGCTTGCACTCATTCTCGGCGTCAATGGCATCCTGACCATCCTTGGGGGCGAGCGATGATTCGTTTTGAGGGCGCGCTTGGCATTGAGCTTGCTCGACTTCAGATTCATCTTGAATCAAAATCGGCTGTTATGCTTCGATCGCTAATTATTGCCGGTGCGAGTTTTGCTCTGTTATATCTGTGTCTGACGCTTTTTAATCTCATCCCGGTCTGGCCAACTTTGTTTGGTTTCGTTGAACTGGGTTTTGGTATAGGTTTCTTATGGGGAATGCGCGAACTCTATTTGACTTGGGTATTGCATCACACCTTGCCGTCAGTTGCGCTTGCTCTGCGCACCCAGCACCCTGATTGGTTAACCACGACTAATTTTCTCGACTACGTTTCACCAGAATTGGGCAGAATTTTTTTACGAGCGCGGACTGAAGCGGGAGTTCAAGTTGATACCTTGATTAAAGCTAGTCTTACCGAACCCGTGATCAATTCGCTCCTCGCGCGCGCCGGGTTCTTAACGCCGTTAGCCACTGAAACGGAAACTACCTCGGCGCCAAAATTGCCCGAACCGATTACCGCACCCGATGCTTTACTTGCTTACGCCGCCCAAGAAGCAATTGTGCTCAAGCAGGCAGTGATCGACGTTAATCACTTTCTCTACGTGCTCGCGGAGCATTATCAGCCGGTTGCCGATCGCTTATTTGCTCACAATCTTGAGCTCAATGATTTAGCCGAAGCGATCGCGTGGTATGAACGCCATCGCCATCGCGTTCAGCGCAGATTCTTTTGGGAGCGGGGGAAGGTGGGTATTTATGGCATTGGTCGAGATTGGTCGGCTGGGTACACGCCTACCTTGTCGCACTTCTCGATCGATCTCGCGCGCTATCTCCAGGATGCAGACTTGCAAACACAGATCGTTGGTCGTGAGCAAGTGATCGATCAGATCGAGCAGATTTTAGCGAGTGAGACGCGCACGAACGTACTTTTAGTTGGTCGCGTTGGCGTTGGTAAGCGCACCGTGGTGAATGGGCTCGCGGCGCGAATTGCGTCGGGCGAGGTTTCTCGCAGTTTGGCAAATAAGCATGTCCTCGAGCTCGACGTTGCCCAAGTGTTGGCCGGACTTGGAGACAGGGGCGCGATTGAGTTTCGCTTGATGCGCGTTTTACGCGACGCCGAGCGTGCTGGCAACATCATTTTATTTGTCAATAATATCCACACCCTGCTTTCTTCGGCCTACGGCAAGGTTGGCTCGATTAACGCGGGCGAAGTACTCGCGCCGTTTTTACGCTCTGGGCGGATTCAGCTTATTGCCGCAACAACGCCAATGGACTATCACGCAATCATTGAAGCCCAGGGCACGGTGAGAGATTCTTTTCGGCGAATCGAGGTTCAGGAACCAGCGCCAACCGAGGCGGTGATACTTGCCGAAGATGTGGCTCTTCATCTTGAAGCGCGCCACGGTGTCTTTATTGCTTTGCCGGTCATCAAAAAGGCGGTTGAGTTTGGCCATCGCTATGTGCAAGGCGCGCCTTTGCCAGAAAGTGCGCTCACGCTTTTGGAGGCGGCGGCAATTCGAGCCTCAAATGAACAACGTGAATTGGTGACGTTTGAAGATATTGATGTGGTGGTTTCGGAGCAGACACGTGTGCCGGTCGGCGAGGTTCAAATGAGCGAGAAAGCTCGCCTCTTAAATTTGGAAGATGTTTTACATGATCGCGTGATCGGCCAAGATGAGGCAATTGTGGCGGTGGCAAGCGCCTTGCGCCGAGCGCGGTCTGGCCTAGGAACCGGCAAACGACCAATTGGCAGTTTCCTTTTTTTGGGGCCGACGGGCGTTGGCAAAACCGAGACGGCGCGCGCCTTGGCGGAAACGTATTTTGGGAGTGAAAAATCAATGGTGCGCCTCGATATGAGCGAGTTTCAAAGCCCAGCCTCGCTTGCGCGATTGATTGGCGCGCCAACTGAAGCGCAACAGGCGGGGAGTGGCCAGCTTACAAGCGCGATTAAGGATGCGCCGTTCAGTCTGATCCTTCTCGATGAGGTTGAGAAATCCCATCCAAACATTCTCAACGTGTTTCTGCAGATCCTCGATGATGGCCGGGTGACTGATGGTCGAGGTGAGACCGTTGATTTCACGAACGCAATCATCATTGCGACTTCGAATGCCGGCTCCGAATTTATTCGGAGCCACATTCAGGCAGGTGAAAATATGGAACAATTGCGCGACGAACTTTTGAATGCACTTCAGAGCCAAGGTTTATTCAAGCCAGAGTTTCTTAATCGATTTGACGCAGTGGTCGCCTTCAAACCGCTTTTACCAGATCAATTGATGCAAATAGTTGATTTACAGCTTAAGGGTTTGAATGCGCGTCTGGCAGAGCAAGATGTGCAAATTTCACTCACCGAGGCGGCTAAAAAACGCTTGGCCGAACTTGGTTATCAGCCGGAATTTGGCGCGCGAGCGTTGCGACGAGTTATGCAAGATCGAGTTGAAAACATGATTGCCTCGCGCTTGCTGGCCGGTGAAATAAAGCGTGGCCAGACCCTCGCCATCGACGCATCAGATCTTGAATGATTGACCACTCATCTTCATTCTTTCTCTATTACCGTATACAATCATCTCGCAGCCGGAACTCCCCGTTCGATAAAAAATTTTGAGCGGGACGAGGGAGCCCGGACGAGAGGATTTTTGAGGCAGAAAATTGATCGTTGTACCTCTCATCTGCATCGCCCGCACGTCGGGCCATCGATCAATTTTCTGCCTTCCAGTAAGATTTCGGAGTTGGTTACGGGGTAAGTAACCATGTGTCTGGCGACTGTCAGACATGCGTGAAGTAGTAGACATCAGGCTATTTCACGCCTCCGATTTTTACCTAGGTCGGAATGCCGAAATAAGTATGAGTACATGTACATTGCGCTCACGGCATTTCGACCTTTCTCTCGGCCTCGTTCTCGCCACGGGGCCATTTTCTTGTTTACAGAAGGATTTTCCGCTATAGTTTTTGCGTTTAGGGCGTGTAGCTCAGTCGGTTAGAGCGCGTCACTGATAATGACGAGGTCCCAGGTTCGAATCCTGGCACGCCCACCAAAATCTGACTTTACTCGTCATCCTTCTGGAGTTCGAGGCCGAGGTCGCTGAGAAACTCCTCGATCAGTCGGGCCGAACTCTCTCCGACGCCAAACACTTCTCTTAGTGCTTTTGGAGTGTAGGTGTCGGCAAGGACACGGAGAGTCGCATCCGGAGCATTGTTCCAGAGTGGTGGTCTGTTTCTTTCCCAATCTATAGATGTTTCACATTGCCTAGGAATTTGAAGAGCAAAGGCGAGTGGGCCAAATATCTTCAGTTTTTTTACGACGTCTAGAATGCTTTCATCCAGCATCTGAATGTCAGCTTCAGCCGAGTAGAAGTTTGAGGCGGACGGAATTCGTCCGATCTCTACCTTATCCTTTGCTCGATCTCTGAGGTATCTTGATATTCCCGCATGCTTTAGTTTGATACCATTGAATACTAATCTTTTTATTCTCCGTAGTCTGCTCACACTCATCCCTTTTATGCGAAGCAGGTCGGTAGCGCTTGTTTCTAGAAGCTGCTGAATGGTGTAAATGCCACCATCTTGCAGTACTCGGATCATATTTCTTCTGCAAGTATCGGGGTAGCCAGGTAAAGTTGAGTCTTCTAGTAACAAGGTTGGTGGAGTTACTTTGTCCCAAGCCACCCTCGCCAGGACAAAAACCACTCCATCTACTCGTTGATTATACTGGATGGTAAAGTAGTGGTCTTCTGGATTAGCTCCCAGGAACACCTCTATCGCTTTGGATAGATCCTCCACTTCGCCGACTGAAGCTATGACCTCGAACCTTGGCTGGTTGTCAGGGTTACATTGAGATTCCACGTTGATTTCCTCCTATTGAAAAATAATTTTTCAAAGAACTAGTCAATTTATACCAGAAACTCTTCGATTTGTTAACAACTTAGGTAAGAACTTACGCTATACTCAAATTGTGTTATTGACACCACATATTTTGGTCGGTGCAACTGTTGGCGTCGTTGCCCAAGATCCAGTAGTTGGGTTTCTTGGTGGAGTTGCGAGCCACTTCGTTTTGGATGCAATTACGCACACCGATCCGGGTACTTGGCACTTCGATGAGCCATTTCCTCAAAAACTCGACGAACGTGATCTGACAGTTGGTTTTACCGATGCAGCGGTCGCGTTCTTTAGTTTTCTGCTTTTAGCCGGCGTCGCGCCCCTCGTTGCGCCAGGCCCACTCGCAGGCGCTCTCGGTGGTTTGTTACCCGATGTGATTGGTCTTGCCCCGCTTTTTATACCTAAACTCGCGACCGTCAAGGGGCTCGACCGTTACTATGCCTTTACTCACCGCATTCATCGCACGGCGCCGCCTTCAAAATGGCTACTTGGCATTTTCACGCAAATTATTGTGATAGGATTTGCCGTATGGTACTTGCTCGGCTCATAGTATTTATGCTAACTTTCGGTGTCGGGCTTGGGTTGATTCGGAGCGCCGAGTGGTGTGTGCGCAATTTCGGCACGATGGACTGGGCGGAAAAACATCTGGGCCCTGGCGGCAGTTATTCTGCTTGGAAACTTTTTGGGGTGATTACGATTATTCTAGGATTCCTCTACGCAATCGGGCAGTTCAATGTTACGCCACAGGATGCAGGGATACTCTCAACTGCGCCTTAACCAGGGCCAGTAGCTCATCTGGCAGAGCGCCACATTTGCAATGTGGAGGTACGGGGTTCGAATCCCCGCTGGTCCACCAAAATCTGACTTTCAGAAAATTGACCGGCGCGATTTTTTCTAGAGTTATGATAAGATTATTTCACATTGAAATAACCAGAGAGGAGATATTAATGACTCTTACGAAAGAAGATTTAAAAGAACTTCGATCGATTGTGAAAGAAGAAGTATCCAACGGAATTGGAATGACCGAAGGGCGGTTGAATGACAAAATCGAAACTTCCGAAGGGCGGTTGAATGACAAAATCGAAACTTCCGAAGGGCGGTTGAATGACAAAATCGAAACTTCCGAAGGGCGGTTGAATGACAAAATCGAAACAAACTTCTATTGAACAGTCAAAAAATGAAATCATCTCCATTTTGAGTCGAGAGATTAACGATTTAGCCGAGATTAATCATGCGATCATTGAGCGAGTGGACAAAATTTCGGAGCTCGAAAAACGGATTATTCGAATTGAGAATAAGGTCGGCATAGCCGGTTGATTTTGATGTGCTCCTCGATATCGCCTCCATAGAACTGATATCGATCTCGAATCTAATGAGTTTAATCGGCTCTTTCATCTCACTTATAATAAACGGGAGGTAAAGAAGAGCCAGAAAATTTATCAACTCCTCAACCCATCAGTAATGAGTCGGTTAATTGATGCTCGTTATGAGTTGGGTAAATTTGAACTCCTGTTCCGCGATCGAATCATGCTCATAAGCGTGCCCAACATGCTCGATTTAAAATATACTAATTTTAAGAAAAAAATCGAGATCGACCATCGAGATATTACTATCGTACAGGATGAATTGGAAAAGCTACTTCATTATGTGGGTGACATCGTTCCAAAACTTGACCGACCATAAATACTTGACATCCATGAGAGAGAGGTAGGATTCAATTAGAATGAGTTGAATAAGGGGGAATATGAAAGAAGAGCAAGGGCTTTGGGGAAAATTACGGTTGCTTTATACGAATCCACGTGAATTCTGGCAGTCAGTCGGTCAAGACCATAACATTCGTACTCCACTTATTTTATGGTTCTTCCTATCTCTCCTGCCGATCATTTTGCTGGGCGCGTTCATGCTTACATTGGGTAACGCTGATGCATCTCGCTATTATTCTCTGATTGCGCTCCTCTTCATTGTTGTGTCCTTTATTGGTTTGTTCATGAATAGCACCGGCCTCTATTTTGGAGCCAAAGCCTTCAATGGCACGGGAAGTTTTACGCAGACTTTGAAAATCTACGTATATTCCACGCTTGCACCTTTTCTTCCTGCCTTCTTTATTACTCTTTTATTCATATTTTTCCTGTTTTTGATTGATCGGGGGAATGAGTCTGCTACGTTCTCGCCGCTTGTCGTAGGGACTATGATGCTTATTCCTGCCCTAGGCATCCTCATCTACCAAATCGTACTCATTGTCCGAGGACTCGAGGTTGTCCATACGCTTTCGAATGGCAAGGCAATCTTAGCCTGGCTCCTTGGATTGGTCTTGACGTCAATAGTGTCCAGTATGGTGGCGCCGGTTGTGGGTATTCCACTGGCTGGCTTTCTTGCAGATTCGATTGAGTCTTCCTCCACATCTAATCCGGAAACATCCCAACTAGAACAAGAATTCTCAATGTAGGGCTCCTGTGCTAAACGCTAACTATCAGGCGTAATACAAAACACACCGGCCAGAGCCGGTGTGTTTTGTTGTTGTTTAGTGGATCAGTTGACTGCAAGGATCATGCCCATCACTACGAGCGTGAGTAGTTGATTACCATTATTGATTAGCCACAAATCCCATGATCGGTCTTCCCAGGCGGTGTTCATTAAAGAATATGTGGCGACGAAACCAAGCCAAATCCAAAATCCAAGCAGGGCGCCCTCGCCAAGCGTATTTGCCTGTTTATATTCGATGAAGTAGGCAAAGATATATGCCGTTATGAATGCCGCCGCGATACTCGCAACGTAGCTCGCGCTGGCGCCAGAAAGATTACTTTTTTTATTGCCGATCGCCTTCATCCAGGATTCAGTGAAGACTCCATACCAGGTCGCGCCAATTACAACTGCGGCCGCCGCGGCCATGACGATCGCCCATAGATTGACAGAGACTTCAGACATAAAATTTCTCTCCTTCTTCTTTTTAAAGTGTAAAGAATGAAGAATAAAGAGTAAAGAATACATTTATTACTCGACAAGTTCTGGCTAAGAGTGTCAAAATGCAAATTATGGATTATTCTCGGATTTTTGTTACTGGCGCTTCGAGCGGAATTGGCGCCGCGCTGGCGCGCGCGTATGCCCGACCGAATATAATTCTTGGTTTGGCGGCGCGCCGCGTTGAAAAACTTAAAGCGGTCGCTCAGGACATTCGAGATCGTGGCGCCCAAGCGTATATTTATGAACTCGATATAACGGATATCGATGCAACTGAATGCGTCGCCCAAAAATTTGTAAAAAGTGCGGGCGGGATTGATTTAGTGATTGCTAATGCCGGCATTGGCGGCTGGGCGCATCCAGTTCAAACCGATCCGAGAAAATTAACTACGATTATCAACACGAACGTGAACGGGGTTATTAACACGGTCGGGGCGTTTTTGCCGTCAATGGTGGCCGCGCGGCGCGGTCACCTGGCTGTTTTGAGTTCAATCGCCGGTTTTAGGGGTCTGCCCGGCGGAGTCTATTCGGCTTCAAAGGTTGCCATTCGTTATATGTTGAATGGTTGGCGATTTGATCTCAAGCCTTACAATATCCATGTTACAACTCTTTATCCGGGTTTTGTTGAAACCGAGATGACGGGGAGTAAGCGTTGGTATCCATTTTTAATCAGCGCCGATCAGGCGGCGGTTGAAATAAAACGGGCGATTCAGCAAAAGAAAGCACATTGGGTTTTTCCTTGGCCATGGCGTTTGATCGTGCCGATTTTGCGGATTTTGCCAGGCGTTTTAATTCGCAGGCCAGTTCGTTCGCTTTCGAACCGTAAATAATTTACAATTATGATATGCAGATTAAGAGTTCAGCTTTTGAGAATAATGGCTCCATTCCTAGGCAGTATACTTGCCAGGGAGAAAGTTTAAGCCCGCCACTTACAATTAACGATGTGCCAGTTGAGGTGAAAAGTTTAGCTTTGATTATGGAAGATCCAGATGTGCCGCGTTCAATTCGCCCCGATGGCATGTGGGATCACTGGGTGATTTGGAATGTCGATCCAAAAACAGTTGAAATTTTGGAAGGCATCGAACCCAAAGGAGTGTATGGCCAGACAACCTCAAATACTCAAAAATACGTCGGTCCCTGCCCACCAGATCGCGAACATCGCTATTTCTTCAAGCTTTACGCGCTTGATGCTAAATTAACTCTCACGCCAGGGAGTTCAAAACGTCAACTTGTCTCGGCGATGCAGGGGCATATCTTGACTACTGCGACCCTGATTGGTCGCTATAAGAAATTTTAGCCCAACCGCTTGACAACCCCTCAAAACATCGGTAGAAATATAAATAGGCATGAGTGTTAACCCAACAACTTGGAGGAAACGCGCGGTCTAGGCTCACCACTTTTTGGTGTTTTTCCGCCGCGGTCGGCGGTTTTTTATGTCCGATGGCCTGCTGTCCTGAAGTAAATATTTCGGAGAGCTGGTGATCAGCCGAACTTTCACAATATGGTTCTAAAAGTGAAGTGGCAATCACACCGAGAAAATTATGGGAATCGTATTGAGCAAAGAGCTTCTGCGGTTCTCCGGATACATTAAGGGCGTATGGTGGATGCCTTGGGAGAAGAAGCCGACGAAGGACGTAGCGGGCTGCGATAAGCTTCGGGGAGGTGCCGAGCAACCTTTGATCCGAAGATGTCCGAATGGGGAAACCTTCCTGCTTGAAGAGCAGGAGACGTCAGGTTTGCTCCCCCACAGTAATTCCACCGTCAGATCCAGACACTAACGGATCGTACGACGGTTTTTAAAGCGGATTCACTGTGGAGGGGCAAACCTGATGTCGGGCACCTGGGGAACTGAAACATCTTAGTACCCAGAGGAAGAGAAAACAAAACACTCTGTTTTGAGTGAAATTTTATGATGGATTTCAGAATCGGATGTAGGTGTTCGT
The DNA here is from genome assembly GCA_016187225.1 of Candidatus Berkelbacteria bacterium. NCBI lineage: Bacteria > Candidatus Berkelbacteria > Candidatus Berkelbacteria bacterium. The sequence continues at coordinate 46,786 of JACPKC010000010.1, forward strand.
TTATCACGGATTCCGACCTCCGTTTTCTGTCATCCGTCCTCTGAAATTTGTGATTCCGCTAGTAGCGGCGAGCGAACGCGGACCAGCCTTGCGACGGGATGGCAAAAATGAATAGCTGAATGCTCCTGGAACGGACAGCCAAAGAGGGTGAGAGACCCGTAAGCGAAATTCTTTTTTGTTCTGAACGTTGCCGTTTTGTTCTTTAATTTGAGCAAAATGCAAGTACATCGAGACACGTGAAATCTCGATGGAAGACCGGTGGATCATCATCGAAGGCTAAATACTTCTTCTCACCGATAGTGAACTAGTACCGTGAGGGAAAGGTGAAAAGTACCCCTAGCCGGGGAGTGAAATAGCACCTGAAACCGTATGCCTACAAGGAGTCGGAGCTCGAGCTTGCTCGGGTGACGGCGTGCCTTTTGAAGAATGAGCCAACGAGTTTGTCGTCGTGGCCGGCCTGCCTTTGGCGGGTCTAGGTTAAGGAACGAGAGTTCCGGAGCCACAGCGAAAGCGAGTCTTAACCGGCGATTTAGTCGCGATGACAAGACCCGAAACCGGGTGAGCTACCCATGGTCAGGATGAATCTCGTCGAAAGACGAGAGAAGGTCCGAACCCACCAGCCTCGTAAAACTGGGGGATGAACTGTGGGTAGAGGTGAAACGCCTATCGAACCCGGAGATAGCTGGTTCTCCTCGAAATATATTTAGGTATAGCCTCACGTAGGCGCCTGGGGGTAGAGCACTGATTGGATTTCGGCGTCGCAAGATGTCGCATCCAGCCAAACTCCGAATACCAGGTTAGCTATTGCGTGGGAGTCAGTCCGTGGGGGCTAAGCTCCACGTGTCAAAAGGGAAACAACCCAGACCATCAGCTAAGGTCCCAAAATTCTTTCTAAGTGGAAAAGGATGTGATGAACCAAAGACAACTAGGAGGTTGGCTTAGAAGCAGCCATCCCTTCAAAGAGTGCGTAACAGCTCACTAGTCGAGGTTTGTCGCGCCGAAAATTTAACGGGGCTCAAGATAGATACCGAAGCTATGGGTCAGCGCTCTGCGCTGGCGGTAGAGGAGCGTTCGTATTGCAGTGAAGCGGAAGCGTAAGCGACCGTGGAGCGATATGAAGTGCGAATGTTGGCATGAGTAACGAAAAGCAGGCGAGAACCCTGCTCACCGAATGTCCAAGGTTTCCCGGGCTACGATAATCGACCCGGGGTTAGTCGGTCCTAAGCCTGACCAGCAGGCGATGGATTTCAGGTTGATATTCCTGAACTTCCTTTGTTGTACCCACGCGGGACGCTTCTTCAAGCTTCATCACGCTGTATGGTTATGAGTGATGAGGGGAGCGGGAGACGAGAAAAGCGCGTGACTAATTGGCAAAGGAAACCGTACCGCAATCCAACACAGGTGGACGAGGCGAGGAGCCTAAGGTGAACGAGAGAACCCTCTTAAAGGAACTCGGCAAAAAAGCGGCTGTAACTTCGGAATAAAGCCTACCTGACGCAAGTCAGGTCGCAGCGAATGTTTGCCAGGCGACTGTTTACCAAAAACACAGGTCTCTGCAAACCCTTCGGGGGACGTATAGGGGCTGACGCCTGCCCAGTGCTAGAAGGTTACGGGGAGGATTGATTCCAAGTTTACTTGGATGAGGTCTGAACTTAAGCCCTAGTGAACGGCAGCAGTAACTATAACTGTTCTATGGTAGCGAAATTCCTTGTCAGGTAAATTCTGACCCGCACGAACGGCGTAACGGTCTGGTAACTGTCTCTAAGAGGGACTCGGTGAAATTGCACTACCGGTAAAGATGCCGGTTACTTACAGCAAGACGGAAAGACCCCGTGGAGCTTTACTACAGCTTGATATTGGTTCACGTGCTACTTTGTGTAGCGTAAGTGGGAGCGTCACGCGCCAATGAAACACCACTCTTGGTACCGCGTGAATCTAACTCTGTTGGTAGGACCAACAGAAGACAGTGTCTGGTGGGTAGTTTAACTGGGGCGGTTGCCTCCTAAAAAGTAACGGAGGCGTTCAAAGGTACTCTAATTCCGTATGGAAATCGGAATGATAGCGCAATCGCATAAGAGTGCTTGACTGCAAGGCTGACACGCCGAGCAGCTACGAAAGTAGGAGATAGTGAACCGGTCCGCATGTATGACAGTCGGACCGATCAACGGATAAAAGTTACCCCGGGGATAACAGGCTGATAGCGCCCAATAGTCCACATAGACGGCGCTGTTTGGCACCTTAACATTGGGGTGCTGCAGGAGTAATTCTGTACCAAAAATGTGGCTTATAACGGTGAACCCCCACTCTTTACAGTGGTACAATGAAGTAAAGAAGGGCGATACCGTGGGAAGTCTGACCTCAATCCAACACGCGATTTTGGTAGGAAGTATGCTAGGCGATGGTACACTACGCAAACAAGGCGCAAGAAAGAACGCCTTATTTGAAGTGAACCATTCAGTCAAGTTTAAAACCTATGTTGATTGGAAGTGGAAACACTTTCAAGAGTATGTTTTAACACCACCAAAATCACGCCTCGGTAAAGGCGTTCGTGTTGCGTATCGGTTTACGACTCGTAGCCTTCCGATTTTTACCAGTTATTACCGCTGGTTTTACCCAAATCAGAAGAAACAGCTTCCAGATAATATTAAGCTAGATGCCAAAGGTTTGGCAGTTTGGTTTATGGATGATGGAACACGATGTCGGAATGCAACCTATTTCAATACCCAGCAGTTTCGCATCGCAGAGCAATGTCTCTTGCGGCGGCAACTAAAGAAGATTGGAATTAGGTCGACATTAAGTCGAGATAAGCAGTATTGGCGTTTATACGTTGATACTGAAAGCACGAAAAGACTAATGCAAATTATTAGCCCTTACGTTTTATCTTGCTTCCAATACAAATTGAGATATGACCCCGTAACGACTGAGTCGAAAGACGAGATTTCGAACGCAAGTTCGAGATAACACGCCACCTCCTATTTTGTCAGCTAGACATGGCTTAGGCCTCTGTCTAGTAATAGGAAGAAGATATAGTCTGCACCATATGTAAATATGGATTAAAGTACGATGTCGGCTCATCCTATCCTGGGGCTGAAGCAGGTCCCAAGGGTTTAGTTGTTCACTAATTAAAAGGGTACGCGAGCTGGGTTCAGAACGTAAATTACATTGCGCTCTACTCTTGAAATGGAGTAGGATACGGGTGCACATCGCACACAACCGACCCAACCCGTCGGTTACCGTATCAACATCTGACTAAAATCGGTGAAACCCAATCACCAACGACCAAACGTTGGAAAGGGCAATACCGAGGGAAGATCAGGTCGTGACGAACGAAGAGAAAGCCTACATAGCGGGATTTTTAGATGGTGATGGTTGCATTATGGCGCAGTTGGTTCGTCGAAAAGATTACATTTTTGGCTACCAAGTGCGGACAAGCATTGTCTTTTACCAGAATCAGACTCACCAAGAGATCCTTTCTTGGCTCAAATCGATGCTAGATATTGGCTACATCCGTCAGCGGAATGACGGTATGGCTGAATACACCATCGTTGGATTGCGTGACGTGCGACACATTGTTGCACTGTTGCTTCCGTTCCTTCGTCTCAAACAGGAATTAGCACAACTGATCATTCACTTGATTGATTCGTATCCAGCCACCATGACGCCAAACGAACTCGTTCGTCTTGGCAGACTGGTAGATGCGACGGCAGCGTTCTCGTATTCAAAACGACGAACGAATACCGTTGCGACTGTGATCGATTTCCTGCACCAACACGATCTTTTCCCCGTAGAGACTTCGACTACTCGCAAGAATGGTAGTCGGGATTCCTCGTAGGCGAGGGATAATACGTCAGCCCCTCCTTTGGATTATTTCTTCCAAAGAGGGTGAAGATATAGTCCGTGCCACCAGGAATGGTGGAACAACACGCGTGAGACAGTTTGGTCCTCATCTGCTGTGAGCGTTTTGAAACTTGAGGGGGTCTATTCCCAGTACGAGAGGACCGGAATGGACGGACCGCTGGTGTACGAGTTGTCTCACCCCGAGGCAGTGCTCGGTAGCTATGTCCGGTTCGGATAACCGCTGAAAGCATCTAAGCGGGAAGCCGGCCCCAAGATTAGGTTTCTTTAAGACCCGTCGGAGATTACGACGTTGATAGGCTCGAGGTGGAAGGCGCGTAAGCGTTGGAGCCGTAGAGTACTAATGGTCGCAGTATTCGGAGAACCGCAGAGGTTCGTTGATCGTGGTGATCGCTACTTCACATAATTTAGCTAGAGTGCTGGTGCCTGGTGCGCGGGGGACACACCCGTTCCCATTCCGAACACGGTAGTTAAGCTCCGTAGCGCTGATGATACTACAGCCGCAAGGCTGTGGGACAGTAAGTCGGCGCCGGCACTCTGGCTAGATGAAAAAGACGCGTTTGCGTCTTTTTTGGTATACTAATTTCGTAATCAAAATAAGGAGGTTTATGCATTGGATCACACTTATCCTCGGTATTTGGGTTTTTATCTCGCCGTGGCTTCTAGGTTTCTCCGACAACGCCGCTGGACTTTGGAGCAATATTCTGGCGGGGCTTATTTTGGTCATAGTCTCAATTTATGGACTCTCAAATACGGAGTCATAAGTAAGTTCTTGGTTCATGCGGGGCGAAGCAACCTGGTAAGCGTTATCACTGGCTAAAGCCCTCGTGATGTAGTTGAGAGACTACATCTAGGGATTGATGCAATATCTGATACCGTAGACTGAATGCCGATGAGAATTATTACTGATTTCCACATCCATTCACGTTTTGCGCGGGCGTGTTCAAAACGATTGACTTTACCAATAATTGCGGCTTGGGCACAGATTAAGGGTATCGATCTTGTTGGCACCGCCGATTTTACTCACCCAGTCTGGTTATCGGAGATCAGAAAACAGTTAACAGAAGATGGGGAGGGGATTTACAGACTTCGAGATGAGTTCAGAGTTGATCTGCCATACGCGGTGAAAGAACCTCGACCGGTGCGATTTACCCTCACGCATGAAATCGCGACGATTTGGAGTCAGAATGGGAAATTGCGAAGGATGCATACTGTTGTGGTGGCGCCAAATCTTGAGGTTGCGGAAAAATTGACCAAAACTCTTACTCCCCATGGTAAACTCGGCGCTGACGGCCGGCCAATTTTAGGCATGAGCGCACGGACCCTGGCCGAATTGGCATGGTCAGTTGATGAACGGATGCTAATAATTCCGGCGCATGCTTGGACGCCATGGTTTGCGGTTTTTGGCTCACAGTCGGGATTTGATTCACTTGAAGAGTGTTTTGGCGCCGATCTCGTCGATCGAATTCCGGCGATTGAAACGGGGATGAGTTCGAATCCGGCAATGAATTGGCAACTCTCCGCGCTTGATTCAGTCGCGCTTATTTCTTGTTCCGATGGCCATTCACCAGATAACCTCGGCCGCGAAGCGACGGTTTTCCATGTCGAAGATGATCTATCCTTTGGCCTCGTTGCTAAAATGATCTGGGAAGCCGCTCCGATCAGACGTCAAAATAATCAAACACACAAATCACAAACCATGAATTATCTTGACTATACGATTGAGTTCTTTCCCGAAGAGGGTAAATATCATCACGATGGTCACCGTCTCTGTGGGGTAAACTGGAATCCAGAAGAGCGCAAACGACACCAAGGTATGTGTACCAGTTGCGGCAAACCTGTCACAGTCGGCGTTCTCTCGAGGATTGATGCCCTGGCTGATCGTCCGCTTGGCTTCAGGCCCGATGGCGCGCCGCGTTTTCTCTCGATCGTTCCCATTCGCGATATTGCTTCGGCTCTGCTTTTAGTCGGTAAAAAGACCAAAGCAGTCGATAAACTTTACACCTCGCTCATAAGCTCGCTTGGCCCGGAGTTTGATGTGCTGCTAGATGCTCCAGTCGAAAAAGTACGCGAGGCAAGTTCGGAGAATTTTGCCGAAATTATCGCCGCGATGCGCGCTGGCAACGTCTGCATGCGCCCCGGTTATGATGGAGTTTATGGCGTTTTGGAACTTCCTTCACATCAGCCAAAGCAGACGTCGTTATTTCAAAAGGCGTAGTCTATGACCGATAAAACTCACCAAATTCTTGGACTCGCGACCGCCACAGTCGGATTTTTTGTGATTCATCCCGATATTGATCTTACCTGGTCGGTCGCTGGCACTCTTCTCTTTGGTTCGTTTTTTGGCTCGATCTTGCCAGACATCGATCAACCGACATCGAATTTTTGGGATTCAGTGCCGCTTGGGAAGATCATCAATAGGCCGCTTGCCAAGACGCTTGGTGGTCATCGTAATCTCTCACACTCAATTCTTGGGTTTCTCTTATTTACCTGGATCGTTGGCTGGTTATTCACGGCGCTCATTCGTCCAGACAGCTTTGTCAGTCAAGTTATTTTCCTCGAAAGTTTCCAACTTGGATTTATTGCGCACCTAATTGCCGATTCAGTTACCGTTCAGGGAATCCCGGTTTTTTGGCCATTGGGCGGCAACATGGGTTTTCCGCCTCGACCACTGCATGGAGCGCGTATCCTAACAGGCAAGTGGTTTGAGAATTTAGTTGTTTTCCCGGTGTCGATTCTTGGTTTTATTTTTCTACTCGCCAATTACTCGAATCGCCTTTGCTTGATTTTGTCAGATTGGTTATGTCGGTAGTGTCGATATGCCTGAATTACCTGAAGTCGAGATAGTCGCGCGAGGTTTGGCCAAGCGATTAGTCGATCAAACCGTGATCAATGTCCAGGTGTCGAATCAAAAGAGTTTCCTTGCAGACGCGGCAGATATTCAAAAGCACCTCATTCGCGCGCGCGTCCTATCGGTGAGGCGACGGCAAAAGTTGATTCTGATTGAATTATCGAACGGCTGGATGTTAGTTATTCATCTTAAAATGACGGGACAATTGATATTTTTATCAAGCAAAAAATCCTTCGTCGGTGGGCATCCGGAGAAGGTTTACACTCAATCGTTGCCTAACAAACATACGCATGTGGTCATTAATTTCAGCCACGGTATTCTATATTTCAACGATTTGCGCAAATTCGGCTGGATGCGTCTCTTTACTCGGCGAAAAGAGACGGACAGCAGACATCGGTCGATCGAAGAATTCTTGCAAGCGTTAATGCTCGGGCCAGAGCCACTCGAAGGAGATTTTACGGTTCAGTGGTTAAAAGATCGGTTGCAGAAGCGACAGATTCCTATCAAGCAAGCATTAATGGATCAAAAAATCGCCGCCGGGGTCGGAAATATTTATGCCGACGAAGCTTTGTTTCGAGCTGGCATTCAACCCGAACGGTTGGCAAAATCTTTGAAAATCCAAGAAATCGCAAAATTACATCGAACCATTCGAGATGTTTTGCGCTTAGGCATTATTCGGGGCGGCACTAGTGTCAATACCTATCTAAATAGCGAGGGCACGCCCGGTAAGATGCAAGCGTACTTAAAAGTTTATGGGCGTAGAGGGCAAAGGTGTTTCAAATGTAAGCATCTGATTAAACGAATTCGAATTGGTCAACGCTCAACACATTTTTGTCCAGTGTGCCAGAAATAATTTGTCATAACTTCCTTGTCTTTTCTCCTGTCAGTCGGTAATCTCAAGAAATGAAACCGACTTTACTTGTCCTGGCGGCAGGTGTTGGCAGTCGTTACGGCGGACTTAAACAGCTTGATCTCGTTGGTTCGCTGGGGACAATTATCGATTATTCAGTTTACGATGCCCTGGAGGTTGGTTTTGGCAAAATTGTTTTTGTAATTAACAAACTTCTGCAAGCGGAATTTGAAACGAAAATCGGCAGGAAATATGCTAAAGTTTGCGAGATTGCGTACGTGCGCCAAGAGCTCACGAGCGATTTGCTAGTTGGATTCAATCTACCGTCCGCGCGCAGTAAGCCCTGGGGAACGGGACATGCAATTTTAGTTGCCGAAGAGGCGATTCAAGAACCTTTCGTGGTGGTGAATGCGGATGATTTTTATGGCCGAGAATCTTTTCGGGTGATTGCAAATTTTTTACGTTCGTCGAATGAGTACGGCTTGGTTGGTTTTACGCTTAAAAACACTCTCTCAAAGCACGGGACAGTCTCACGCGGCATCTGCCGTCTTGATAAAGGTAGTTATCTCACGAACGTGACTGAACTAACTCGGATCGGTATTGACGATGATCAAATTTATTATCTCGATGCTTATGATCAGCGCCAGGCGCTGACTGGCCGCGAAACAGTTTCAATGGGAATGTGGGCTTTCCAGCCGACAATTTTCAAGCACTTGCGTCAGCAGTTTCTAGAATTTCTTACTGCGCGCGGCCAGGATCTCAAAGCTGAATTTTTTATTCCAACTGTTGTCAGTCGCCTTATCGAGACCCAGCAAGCTAGAGTGCGGGTTTTGAGCTCCAATTCCAGATGGTTCGGCATGACACTTAAAGAAGATCGAGAAAACGTTCGTCAAACACTTAACGCCTTAAAGGAGCAATATGAAGATTTCATTCCACAGTCAGGCGCTCGATAAACTTGCGCTTGAAGCCTTAATTGTACCGCTCGCAGTTGGTGGCGCATCTAAAATGCCGGCCGAATTGCAATCTAAAATCCCCCAAACAGCTTTTGCAAGTTTTCAGGGAAAAATTGGTCAGCACGTCGCTATTTTCCCGAATCAAGGCGTTCTTGAGAGAATTATCTTAGTGGGTTTGGGTGATACTCAAAGCGACATTGCCTTGACTGAACGCTTGCGGCGCTCGGTCGCTTTTGGGACGCGTGAGAGTCTTAAGTTGTCAGCGAGTAAAATTGGAATCTACCTGCCGGAAACTAATGAGACTGTCCTCTATGAATCCGCGCTAATGCCGATTTTAGCGGCTTATAGATATGAAAAACATCGTTCCAAAAAAGAAGATCATAAAGAACTTGAACATCTTGTTTTAATCGGTGACAAGAAGCTTGCCAAGACCCGATCGATTCTTGAGTGGGTTGCAATTATTGCTGACAGTGTGCGAATTGCGCGCGACCTTGTGAATGCTCCGAGTAATATTATGACACCGAAGAGGCTTGCTCAAGCGGCGCGAACGATGATGAGTGGCATCAAGCATTGCACAATCGCAACTTGGGGATTGCCTGAACTGATGCGCAAAAAGTTTGGCGCTCTTCTAGCCGTTGCCCAGGGTTCGGATGAAGAACCTCAACTCATCACTCTGCAATATCAACCGCCAGCCGCGAAGAAAACAGTTGTTTTTGTTGGTAAGGGTGTAACCTTTGACACCGGCGGCATCAATCTCAAGCCTGAACGCGGGATCGAGGGCATGCAGATGGATATGGCTGGTGGCGCGATTGTACTCACAGCCGTAACTGCAATCGCGAAGCTCAAGCTCCCAATTCGCGTCATCGCGATCGTACCAGCGACTGAAAACATGCCAAGCGGCGCCGCGCTTAAGCCTGGAGATATAGTGACTACGCTAGCTGGCCTAACAATTGAGGTTGCTAATACCGATGCCGAGGGGCGCATGATTTTAGCCGATGCGCTTACTTACGCCGCCGATTTTAAACCCGATCAGATAATCGATTGCGCCACGCTCACCGGCGCCGCTCTCGTTGCTTTGGGCGAAGAGCAGGCCGCCTTAATCGGCAATAATTCTACGTTCGTTGATCAAATAATAAAGGCGGGTACGGTAACTGGAGAAGAGCTGTGTCGTTTGCCGCTCACCGATGATTACCGAGAGCATGTTAAAAGCGAGATCGCTGATGTTAAAAACGTTGGCCGAAAGAGCAATGCCGGGGTAATTTCAGGGGCGGCGTTTTTAGAAAAATTCGTTCCCAAAGATCTGCCTTGGGCGCATATCGATTTGGCTGGACCGGCCATTCGTTCTTACCCTCGCTCCTATGAACCAAAGGGTGGCACGGGCTGGGGAGTCCGTCTCCTGATTGAATATATTCATTCATGCATTTCAGAGGCATAAAATGCGAATTCTGCTTATTCAATGTCGGACTGATGCTTCGCAGGCGCATGAACAATACTGTGTGCAAACGCATGCTGGTCAATCAGTTAAAACCTTGACAGTTGTTAATCCGATTATAGAGCCAGGTTCGGTACAGGCGGCGGGTTTTGATTATGACGCGGTCATTCTGGGCGGTTCGGGCGAGTTCCAGCTTTCACGGCCCACTCCTGAACTTGGATGCGCTTTAGATGAACTTTGCCCTATTCTCGACCAAATTTTAGAACGAGAGTTGCCATTTTTAGGTATGTGTTTTGGCCATCAAATTTTAGCTTGGCACTTAGGTATGCCTGTTGAGGAAAATCACGAAGAATCTCAAATTGGGAGTTTTGAGGTTAGTCTTTCTGAAAATGGTCAAGCTGATCCAATTTTTCAAGGTATTCCAGCAACTTTCATAGCTCAACATGGGCATAAAGATTGTGTTATGCGACTGCCACTAAATGCAACTCATCTTGCCAGCGGCGCCCGACACTGTAATGATGGCTATCGCATTGGATCGCGGGCATATGGTTTACAATTTCATCCCGAGCTCACTCTTGACGATCTTATTGAACGACTAAAACTTTATCCGAGTTATTTGAAAGGTAAAACTCTTGAAGAAGCCCGCGGAGATTTTCAGGCTTCTCCAGAAGCGCCCAAGGTTCTCAAAAATTTTTTTGCCCTCGCTCGTATTGGCTAGTGTCAGCAGACGATTAGAGAGGATACACCTATGACCATACTCAAAACTCGTGGCGTTGTGCTCAAGCGTCGGGTTTACGGCGAGGCGGATCGAATTCTTACTATCCTGACGCCGCGTCTCGGTAAAATTACGGCAATCGCCAAAGGCTCACGTCGGCCAACGAGCAAATTGGTCGGCCATTTAGAATTATTCTATCTGGTTGATTGGGTGCTCGCTGAAGGTCGAACTTGGTACATTGTTTCCAGCGCTGAAACAGTCGTATCTTTTCAAAACTTGCAAAAAGAGTTGTCCATAACGAGTGCGGCTGGCTATATCGCCACACTCATTGATCGAGTTTTACCGGAGGGTGAAACATCGTCCCGACTCTATCATTTAGCAATCGAGACATTCACAACCTTGACCCGCGCCCATGCCGAGCTGATTCTTCGTCAAACTGAATGGCAAATTTTACTTGCGATTGGCTTACGGCCCGAATTACATCGGTGCAGTCATTGTGCTCAAGCATTAACACCAACTCATCTCGGTCTATGCCCAACACGAGGCGGTGCGCTGTGTGTGAATTGCCTGATGAGCGAAGCAATCCACATTCCAGTTACCGCAACCACACTCAAGCTTTTACGTCTTTTTGAACAGGCGCCAAAAATGCTTGCGCGGCGCCTAGTAGTCCCGAAAGCAATCACTCAAGAGCTTGAGCGGGTCACTCGCGCTTTCCTAGAACACGCCCTGGAGAAGCCAATCCCATTTCAAGGGTTAATCGCACATGCTAACAATTAACCTCGCCGCTATCCGAGAGAACATTCGGATTTTGAAAACAGCGGCGGCGCCTGCCAAATTCATGGCTGTCGTTAAAAATAATGCCTATGGTCATGGTCTAATCGAGGTCGCTCAAGCGGCGCTTGAAGCAGGCAGTGATTGGCTCGGCGTGATCCATGTGAGTGAAGGCGTCCAGTTACGCGATACGGGCATCACGGCGCCAATTCTTGTACTCGGCTACGTGCCGCCCGAAGATATTCCTCACGCAGTTCACTATCGTATCGATATTCCACTCATCAATCTTGAGCACGCGCACAAGGTGCGCTCAAAAATTCCGACTGGCAAGAAACTTCGCGTGCATCTCAAGATTGAAACCGGGCTCAATCGTTTTGGCGTCACAAGCCTTGAACTCTTGGAGCTCGCTCAATTTATTGGTTTAAGATCAGCGCATTCCGGACAAAACTCGGCTTTTAGCCCGATCGGAGTTTATTCACATTTGGCGGCTGTCGAAGAAGTGGCTTTTGGCCATGCTCGGCTTCAACTTGACAATTTTGATGAACAGACACGTCGCCTCGGCGCGCATAAAAATGGAGACTTATTGCGCCACATTGCCGCTACGGCCGCAATTTTAATGTTGCCAGAAAGCCATCTCGATTTAGTGCGTTCAGGGATTGGTATTTATGGTCTCTGGCCGTCAGCCGAGATTGCCCGTCGAGTTGACCATCCAACAGCTCGACTTCAACCAGCGCTCGAATGGAGCGAGCCGATCGCCGAGCTTAAAAAGGTTCAGGCAAATCAGCCTGTTGGTTACGGTTGTTCGTGGAAACCGATCAAAGATGCGACCGTTGCATTAATAGCAATAGGTTATGCTGACGGACTGGATCGGAAGTTTTCTAGCATTGGAGTTGTTGAGGTGCTGGATACAGAGTGTCCAATCGTCGGCAGAATTTGTACGAACGTGACTTTTATCGACGTTACGCATGTGCCACGGGTAACAGTCGGCGACGAGGTGATTTTATTATCAGCCTCACAAACTTCGCCTGCTTCTGCGCAGGCACAGGCGGATCGAATTAATACTATTCACTATGAGTTAGTTAGTCGATTGCCAATACACATCCAACGATCGTATATTCAATAACTTATGATCGGAATTTTTGATTCAGGAGTTGGAGGTTTGTTTGTTTTTAAGCGCCTGCAGAGCGCCTTGCCGAAGAATTCTTTTATTTATTTAGCTGATCAGGCTTTTGCGCCCTATGGCGAGCGAACGCAAAGTGAGATCCAAGCGCGCACAAAAAAGATAGTTGAATTTTTAGTTCATAAAGGCTCGCGGCTGATAGTAATTGCTTGCAATACAGCCACCCTGAACGCAGTGAACTTCCTCCGCAAAACATTCCCAGTCCTTCCTATCGTTGGTATGGAGCCGGCTGTTAAGCCCGCAACCAAAAGACATAAAAATATCATCGTTTTGGGTACGAACTCGACGGTACGGAATAGACGCTATCGCACGCTTATTAACCGTTATGCCGCTGGCAAACAAGTTTGGCACCTGGGCGCGCCAGATTTGGTGCGCCAAGTTGAACGCGGTGAACTCGATGATTTGACCGCGCTCAAGAATATTTTAAGTTCACCAACTCAAGCTGGTGCGACCGCTTTTGTAGTTGGATGTACTCACTTTTCATTTTTAACTCCGGCTATTCAACGCATCTGCTCAGGCCTTGAAATTTTCGATGGAGCCGAAGGAACGGTCGCTGAAGCGGCGCGCCAGGCGATTGCTTTGAATTTGAAAGATCACAAGCCGACCAATCAATTTTTTACGACTGGAGCAAGTAAAAAAGTTTCGTTTTTGGGGCAAGCCATTAACTTAAACGCTCTTTACCCGTCGCAAGTCACGGGTATACAATGCAAGCAATGACAAAATATTCAGAAAATTTTATGGAGATACTCGTTTCGCTCGCCAAGCGGCGTGGGTTTGTGTTCCCCTCGGCCGAGATTTACGGCGGTCTTGGAGCTGTCTGGGACTACGGTCCGCTCGGGGCACTTATGAAGCAAAATTTACGCACTCTTTGGCTCGAGCGGTTTATCTATAGTCGCCAGGATGTTATTCCGATTGAGGCTTCTATTCTTACTAATCGAAAAGTGCTTCAGGCTTCCGGCCACGAAAAAGGATTTAGCGACTCGCTCGTTGAGTGTCGAATCTGTCACGAACGGTTTCGGTCAGATCACGAGATACCACAGGCAAAAGATCACAAGCATGACCTGACTAAAGCAAAGCAGTTCAATATTATGTTTAAGACTTACGCTGGGCCAATCGAGAATGAGGGCAACCTAGTTTATCTAAGACCCGAAACAGCCCAAGGAATGTTTACTAATTTCAAACTTGTTGCCGATGCTCTCCGTTTGCACCCTCCGTTTGGCATTGCTCAGATTGGCAAAAATTTCCGGAATGAAATTACGACCGGTCATTTTATCTTTAGATTGCGTGAACTCGAAATTGCCGAACTTGAGTATTATGTCTTACCTGAAGACGCGGCGCGTTGGAACGATGTTTGGGTCAAGGAATGGCAAACTTTTTTTGCCGATCTTGGTTTGAGTGGTGATAAAGTTCGAATTCGAATTCTTGAGGCGGATGAGCGGGCTCACTATGCCGCCTCCAATATGGACTTTGAGTATGAATTTCCTTTTGGCTGGGGCGAATTTGCCGGCGTTGCTAATCGAACCGACTACGACTTGAAGAATCATATTGAGCATTCAGGCAAAGACCTAACCTGGTTTAATGAGGAAGCTAAAGAGAAAATAATTCCTTATGTGATCGAGCCAACACTCGGACTTGATCGCCTTTTGATGGCTCTTCTTGTGCAGGGTCTCATGATTTCTGATGGAACCGATGGGCGCGAAGCGGGGGAGATGGTTTTGAAACTCCATCCGCGAGTTGCACCAATCACGGTCGCAGTCTTTCCGCTTGTCAAAAAGGAAGGGCTGGCGGAGCTTGCGGGTGAAATTGCGATGGAACTTCGCACAAGCAGAATTGGTTATATTCAAACGGATGAGTCGGGTTCGATTGGACGACGCTATCGCCGTCAAGATGAAATTGGCACACCATTTTGCGTTACAGTCGATTTTCAAACCAAAGAAGATGGCACTGTGACGATCCGCCAGCGCGACACACTTAAACAGGAACGCGTTCATCGCACCGAACTCGCTGTTAAACTTAAAGAATCACTTGCATAAAAAACCTGGCGGGAGGATGCGCCAGGCTAAAGAAAGGGTGACTATAAAAAAACTTGTCGAGTGTCTGATGTTGCCTCGACTAATTTTCTACTCTCACCATCCGGAGGTCTCGTGTTCCAGGCACGCGATCTCGCCTTCTTCACAGATTGGCAATCCAGGCTTTTGCCGACCTGCGAGGATCGCATCGAGTTCATCGATGTCGAACGGCGCCGCGACGTATCTTTCCAGGATTTTGACCAGGAAATCCTGGAAAGATCGACCATAGTGGGCTTTAATCGGATGCAGATTGAAAGCCCAACAGATGGCCTCGCGAGCTATTCGTGAAACGCGGCGGTTGCCGACTGTTATCTCGGCGTACAGTCGCAGTCCGCGTTCGAAAAGCTCGCTTCGCTCGTCTGGCGAACATCTTCTGTGCCGATCGCCAACCAGCAATTGGACGATCTGGTGAACGTTGCCATTTTCGGCAACGTTGGTGGCGTCAAAGCCCGTGGTGCTGACGCCACACTCTTTGAGAAGCCCGAAGGCTTCTCGGACCTCTGTGACAGGGGTTATTGCCCCCATTCCAAAGATCATATTCAGTTCCTCCGTTCGCTTTTTGCTCGTGAGTGAGCACAAGCAGTATGATAATATCATAGAAAGACATCGAGATACTGAATATGAAGGAGGGGGATGGGGCAATTGAAAACCAGTTCGCCAAACGGCCGACTTTTAATTTGGGTTTATGCGCTTGGAGCCGGTGTGGCCGCAATGAGCACCCCGGTACTGTTTGTAATTCTGCCGTTTTTAATTCAAGAATTTTCTTTGAACGCAATGGACATTGAATGGACACTGGTGGCGCGCACGTTGCCATTTGTTCTGGCATTTCTCGTGGCCGGATCACTCGCCAGGCGATTCTCAATGCGAAACTTGCTGATTTTAAGCTCAATCTTTATTATATTCGGCTCAATTGCCGCCATTGATGCCTGGGCGCTAACTTCATTACTCGCGGCTCAAATTCTAATTGGCCTTGGAGCCGGTTTATTTTTGTCAATTAGTCTGACTTTTCTAAAAGCAGTGACTGCTAAAACGCAGTTGGCAAATATGATGCGCATATGGTTTTTAGGCGCTGTCCTTCTAGCCGCTCTCGGCCCATTGATTGCGGGTTGGTTAATGTTGAAAGGAGAGTGGCCAGCCGTGTTTTGGTTTCAGATTCTCGTTTTTGTTATTACGAGCGGAGCGCTTTTAAAGCAAGGTGCGATTGAGGAACCCGCAAGCTCAAAAATTGAGATTGATTGGCTAGGCTGGATTCTCCTGGCCTTGATACTTTTCGGTTTAAGTTTTGCCTCGATTCAACTGCCCAATTTAGGACCTAATAGTTTCTCTGTGCTCTTGGCGCTGACGGCGAGCTTTGTTATAGCAGTTGTTTTTATCTTCGTTGAATTAGCCGCTCCCGCGCCTCTGATAAACTTAACTCTTTTCAAATCAAGAACGCCTTTAGGCGCCAACGGCGCGAGTCTTTTACTTGCTTCGGCTCTGGGTATTTTTCTGATTGTTTTGACGCTTGAGCTTGAGCAGGTTCAAAAACTTTCTCCTCCCTTGATCGGTCTCACTCTGGCTTTGCCCGGCTTAAGCGCGTTGATATTGAGGGGGCCGGCGTATCTAATGACCGATCGTTTAGGCGCTCGACTTCCGCTTTTGGTTGGCGCAATTTTGATGGCCGTGGGTTTTATGGAACTTGCCCGGATTAGCCTCACTGCTCCTTACCTCTCCGACATCTTGCCAGGTGTAATTCTTTTGGGGTTTGGTTTGCCTTTCGTTCGCGCCTCGCTTAGACAGTCGGCATTGCAAGTTGAAGAAGAGCAAATTGAACACGCCTCAAGATTGAACGCCGGACTTGGCCACCTGACTTTCTTGATAGTGGCAACTTTTTTCTTGGGCAACATGATGAGCGCGACTAAGCAGGAACTCGTGCGTGAACTCAATGGCGTGATTTTACTCTCACAGGATCGCATTTCAATCCTAAAAGCGGCGCAGAACCTAGAGCCGATCACTTTTTCGGTTTCACTTGATGATTTTGCGCGCCAAGCAATTAAGCAGAGTGTTAAAAATGCCCAGCATTTAGGGCATAAAAAAATGTTTAATATTGCTTCAGCCTTAGCGTTTGGAGCCGCTTTAATTGCGATCTTTCTTCTGCCAGCGTATAAAACACCGCCGAATCCAAAAAGAAAAGAGGCTTTAACGCCTCTATGAGACCTGTTTCAAGGGTCTCTATTTCTTGCAACCAAGCTCAAGCGCCTGCCGGAGAACGATTAAGTGGGGTTCGGCCAAAAAAACGTGGAGCTCGCCACTTATCTCTCTGGGTTTGGGTTCGCCGTGAGCCTTGACCGCCCAATCGTATGAGATTGGCTGATTGATCTTGCGCCAACGCGTGTTGAGTGCGGGCAAGATCGGTTGCCACGGATCGCGTTTATGATATTTTTTCATCTCATCTAACGCGAGCGCCACGTTCACGAGGATGAGTTCGGAGATAATTCGAGACTCGAGAAGCGGGAAATCCACTCTTCTCGCCGTCACTCGCCCCAGGAGAAGTTTTTCCTGTTCTCTACAGTAGTAGAGATCACAATACTCTTTGGTAACAATCTCCACCTCGAATTCTTCCGACGTGAAGTGATAGGCCGGATGAATGTTGTCGGGAGTGAAATTGATATACACTCCACCCACAAAATCACCCGCCTTCTCGCGTGTAAGCACAAGGTCAACTGTGACCTCGTACTCATTGTGGCCGCGTCGCCGCCGTTGCCCACTTGCCATTTTAATACCTTCCTCTCGAAGAAAGTACGGGCATCCTAGGAGAAAATAGAATTGAAAGCAAGAGTAATTGGCCTGTTTGTGGTTTTCCACTTGTTACTTCTGACCCCAAAAGGTATTGTCAGTGGTGTCGCGTGGGGAGATGTGGAAAAAAGTGGGGAAAACATAAAAATCTGTGGAAAACTGAAAGATACCATGTTTGTCGGCGAGTACACCCACACACTTGATCCCAAAGGTCGCCTCGCGATCCCTTACCGCCTGCGTCGCGAACTGGAAGAGGGTGCCTTTATAACTCGAGGCATCGACGGTTGCTTAGCGCTTTACACGCGTCACGAATGGGAAAAAATAGCTGACAAAATTTCTAATTTGCCATTCTCCGACTCTAAAGCGCGGCGTTTCTCACGTTTTTTTCTTGCTGGCGCGGCTGAAGTCGAATTCGATAAACAGGGTCGCGTTCTTCTGCCCGGGTATCTGCGTGAATTTGCTCAATTGAAAACAGAAGTCGTGATTGCGGGTGTTTATACCCGAATTGAGATTTGGAGTAAAACGACTTGGGAGCAACAAAAAACAGAGCTTACGCCGGAAGAAGATCTAAAAGGCCTGGCAATTTGAGGAAAATTGGTGAGGGAGGCATTAACTCTTTCACCCCGTCTTCCTCAAGGGGCAGTTAAAAGGAGGGGTGCCTGATCCAAGTTACAACTGATTTGGGTTGGGTCCGGGCGCGCTGGCGTCCCAGTTTCGGAGGGGAAATTAGGACGCCGCGTTCCGGCACATGAAAGCAGAATACGTCTATTATGCGCCCGCTTACACATATCCCCGTCCTTGGTTCTGAAGTCGTCGCAAGTCTTAAGTTGTTGCCCGGAGACGAGGCGATCGACGCCACGCTGGGCTTGGGGGGACACGCGTCCCTGATCCTTAAAAATATTGGTCCGCACGGCAGACTATTAGGGATTGAGCGTTCGGCAAAAGGTTTGGTGAGCGCACGCATTAACCTTAAAGAATTTGACTCGCAAATTAATCTTGTTCAAGGCGATTTTCGCGATCTCGAGGCGATTGCTCGAGATCATGGTTACACCGAAGTCGCAGGCGTTCTTTTTGATCTGGGGTTGGCTTCATGGCAAATCGATACGGGTGAGCAAGGCGTAAGTTTTCAAGTTGATACCTTGCTAGATATGCGGCTCACGCCGTTTACTCCCCATGATTTTACTTCCAGCGATAGTGACCCAAATAAATGGACCGGAAACGCGGCGCTCGCACGGACTGTGAGAGCTTGGCGCTTCCGGTCGGCGCACGAATTTATTAATTCAGCGTCGGCGGGAGAAATTTCCAATGTGTTGCGGAGCTTTGGCGATATTCATATTGCTCGGCGCTTAACTGAAAGAATTGTCTCGGGGCGCGCGCAGACGCCGGTTGAGCGCACCAGTGATTTAGTTGCGCTGATTGGCAGTTCAACTCCACGTTTGTTGGCCTTGGTTTTTCAGGCACTTCGAATTCTTGTGAACGATGAGTTCGGTGCCCTCGTGGCTGGCGTTCGTGGTGGTTGGCGAGTGGTAAAATCCGGCGGTCGGTTGGCAGTGATCAGTTTTCAAAGCGAGGAGGATCGGCTCGTAAAACGAATTTTACGCTCACTTGATGGAGCTGGCCGAATTCTGCGCCTGCAGCCGTTACCAGCCGAGGTTAACTTAAACCCCCGCGCGCGCAGTAGTACGCTTCGGGTCATTGAAAGAAAGTAGGAGGCAAATGGGGCATACGATTCCACTTACAACAAACGGCAAATATACCGAGGGCGTTCGAAAACGCACTCTCGAAAGAACGGTCCAGCTCGGGCCAGTAAGTTTGCGTATTTTAACAATTGCTTCACTGGCGAGCTTGCTTTTATTTTACCTTGCCCAAACGACGCAAAGCGCCACTCGATCTTACGAGGTTCAGGCTTTGGAGCAGAAAAAACAAGAATTGCTCGATGAGGTAGAGCGTCTTGATCTTGAATCTCAACGTCTCCAATCACTCGGCAGTATTCAGCAAGGGCTTGGCGATGAGCTGAAAAAAGATTTTGAAACTGCCGGAGAACTTAAGGTTGTTGAATAGTTCATATGAACTATGAACTGTCGGCTCATTCCCCGCACATTGTCAGGCAACGCCTCAATATTCTTGTCGGTGGTGTCATACTGATTGCCGCTCTCATTTCTTGGCGACTCTTGCAAAAGGGTGTTATTGAGCATCCACTCTATGCCGCTCAAGCTGAAAATCAATATGAGATCTCAAAAGAGCTTCCAAGTCGGCGCGGAACTATTTATGCTCAAGACTATGAACTTGGCCGCCGCGTTCCAATGGCTTCTACGGAGGAGCGTTTCGATATTTCGGTTGTGCCCCGGAATGTCAAAGATAAACCTGCCGCCGCTCAAATTTTAGCCACCATTTTTAATCTTGAGAAAGAAGAGGTGTTGACAGCCATTAGCAACGAGCGTCTTTATCTGCCGCCGCTTGTCCGAGGTGTTCCAAAAGAAAAACGCGATGAAATTGTGAGCCAAGGTTTTGCTGGTCTTTTGGTAGAAAAGCGCCATGAGCGAGTTTACCCGGAAAATCAATTGGCGGCGCAATTGCTTGGTTTTGTGAATCGAGAAGGCGCTGGTAATTACGGGATCGAAGGTTATTACGATCGCGAGCTTAGAGGTGTTTCAGGGTCGGTGGTGGGTGAAAAGGATACTCTGGGGCGAATTATCTCGACGCTTCAAAAAGTTGCTCCCGAAGACGGAATTGATGTCGAGTTGACTCTTGATCACAATGTTCAATTTGCAGTTGAGGAACGCCTCTATCGCGGTGTTGAAGAATCCGGGGCGTCGGGTGGACAAGTTGTGATTATGAATCCGACGTCTGGTGAAATTATCGCCCTCGGTGGAACGCCGTCATTTGATCCGAATAAGTTTTCCGAGTTTGCTAGTCAACCTGATCGGTTTCGTAACCCGGTAATTGGCACAACGTATGAACCCGGTTCGATTTTCAAACCACTTATTATGGCTTCAGCAATCGACCTCGGCAAAGTCGAACCCGATACAACGGAAACTTTCAACAAGTCAGTTACGGTCCAAGGTTATGAGATCCACACCGCTCTCGACAAAGCCTATGGTAACGAAACCATGACCCAGGTTTTGGAAAATTCCGATAATGTAGGCATGGTTTGGGTGTCAGGCAAAATGAGTAATGAAGAATTAAGAAATAAACTGACAAGTTTTGGGATTGATGAAAAAACCGGCATTGATCTAGCTGGTGAGGATGCGGGCTTGCTATTAGCTTTGCCTCTTTGGAGGGAGATTCATCGCGCTACAATCGCCTTTGGGCAGGGTGTTTCTGTGACGCCGATGCAAATCGTGCGAGCCTGGGCGGCGCTCATCAACGGTGGCAAGCTTGTCACGCCGCATGTCGTCAAAGCGGTAACGGGTGAGCGTTCGATCACTCTCGCCGCCGATGCGCCGATTAAAGAAGGCGTAATTTCACAAGAAACGAGTTCCAAAGTTCGTGGTATGCTTGAATCGGTAGTTAAAAATGGCCCATATGGCCGCACGCGCATTAAGGGTTATCGGATTGGCGGTAAGACCGGCACAGCTCAAATTGCCTCCGATCAAGGCGGCTATTCTGAGACCGATTACACCCATTCACTGATTGGGTTTTTTCCAGTTGATGAGCCCAAATTTCTAATCCTCGTAAAACTTGACAAGCCTAAAAACGCCGAATTCGCCGAAAGTACTGCCGGTCCTATCTTTCACGACATTGCTCAATATCTTTTTGGCTACTATAAGATCCCGCCCACAGAATGAGTATGAAAAAATTTGCTAAATACATTCTTGAAAGCTTGCTTGCCTGGGGTGCGCATCGAACGATTAGGGTGCAAAAACCCTTGATTATCGGCATCACAGGCAGTTCTGGCAAAACTAGCACTAAAGATGCTATTGGTCATGTGCTCAAATACACATTACACGACCGTGAAATAAATGTTGCGGAGGGCAATTTGAACACAGAATTTGGTTTGCCGTTGGCTGTGCTTGGCCTGTCTAAACCAGAAACTAAACTTACTTGGTTGGAGGCTGGAATCAACGCTCTCTTGCTGGGCATGAGTCCAGTGCGCACGTCGCGTTCGCCAATCTTAGTTTTGGAATATGGCGCCGAACAGCCCGGAGATATTCACCGTCTGGTTAAATTTGCCCGTCCCGATATTAGCGTGGTGACGAACATCGGCGAAGCGCACACCGCCTTTCTCGGGTCGATCGAGGGAGTCGCGAAAGAAAAATCTTGGCTAGTCAAAGCACTGCCTAAATCCGGCATTGCAATTTTAAATGGAGACGACAAGCGTGTCTGGGCAATGCGAGAATTTACACACTCAACGGTCGTTAAAGTGATAGGCAAGGGGCAAGATTTTGCTCGGTCAGCCGCACTTGCGGTGGCTGAATACGGTTTCGGAATTCAGGCGAAGAGTGCGCGCGCGGCGCTCAAAAGTTGGGAACCACCAGTTGGGCGGCTTCGCCTGCTAAAAGCGGTTAACGGCGCTTGGCTGTTAGATGATACCTATAACGCCAACCCGCTTTCAACCACTCTCGCTTTGTCTGAACTCGGACGTTTAGGGCGAGAGAAGAAGGCTAAGCGTTTGGTTGCGATTTTGGGCGATATGCTCGAACTTGGCTCTGAAGAACACCGGGCGCATCAGGGCATTGCTTTGCTTGGCGACCGGGTGGCTGATCAACTCATTCTGGTCGGACCACGTTTTCGTCGAACTAAACTGGGAATCTGGTTTCCTGGCCCTATTCCAGCGGCCGCGTTTGTGCTCTCGCAAATTCAAAAAGGGGATTTGGTTCTCGTGAAAGGTTCGCAGAGTATGCGGATGGAAAAGGTAAGCGAAAGTTTGCTCGCCAATCAGCGTGAATCAAATCAGGTTCTTGTGCGCCAGACACGCTATTGGAAACAGAAACCGTACATTGCGCCCTGACGCACGCCTGTTTAGGATGTAAATATGGAAAGTATCTCGCTTGCAATTAGTGATCTCGCCTTTGTTTTTTGGCTCACAACGCTTTCATTTTTGGTAGCGATCGCCTTGACGCCCATCTTAACTGACTATCTCTATACTCATCGAGTTTGGAAGCAAATTAAAGACACGGCAATAACAGGTGAAAAGGCGCCGGTATTCTACAAACTGCATAAAGCCAAACAGGCGCGCAGGATCCCGACAATGGCAGGCATCTTAATTTGGGGCGTGGTTGCGCTGGTCACCTTGCTTTTCAATCTTGATCGTGCCGGAACTTGGCTCCCACTCTTTACCTTAGCGGCTGCCGGCGCGCTTGGCTTAATCGATGACTATATTAATATTCATGCTGGTAAGACAGGGATCAAGGGTATTCGATTTTGGCTCAAGCTTGGTCTTCAGCTCTTAATCGGCATCGTTGGCGCGTGGTGGTTCTACTCTAAACTCGGTTTTGATGTGCTCCATGTGCCTGGAGTGGGTGACTTTTCGATTGGCTGGCTATATATCCCACTCTTTATTTTAGTCATTATTTCATCTGCCAATGCAGTGAATATTACTGATGGTCTAGATGGTCTGGCGGGCGGTTTGTTGGCGATCACATTTACAGCTTACGCCGTTATTGCGCTGACAGAAGGCAAAATCGAACTCGCTGCCTTTTGCGGTACAATCGTTGGCGCAGTTCTAGCCTACACATGGTTCAATATTCATCCAGCTCGTTTTTTTATGGGCGATACCGGTTCGCTCGCGCTTGGAGCAACTTTGGGTGTAGTTGCAATGCTTACCGATACCGCCTTACCTTTAATAGTGATCGGCGGTGTGTTTGTCGCTGAAACATTTTCAGTCATTCTTCAGCTGGTTTCTAAAAAGATTTTTGGACGGAAAATTTTTTTTTCGACACCCATTCATCATCATTTCGAAGCAATTGGTTGGCCCGAAACTAAAGTTACGATGCGATTTTGGGTGATCGGAGCTGTTTTTGCCATCCTTGGTCTCGTCATCGCTCTTTTTGGTCGAGGTTAGAACTCTAGGTTGAGTTAACGTATAATAGTTACATGTTTCCCGATAGATTGCGACAGAGTCGAATCGGTATTTTAGGTTTTGGCGTGAATAACCGCGAATTGGCTCGTTGGTTAGTTCGTCATGGCGTTTCTAAATTAACAGTTTATGACGAAAATCCGGCCGTTACAGATGCACTTAAACGCCTTGGTCTGACTTCGATTCGAGTAGTTGCTGGCCCCGGCGCTTTCAAAAAAGTCGAAGCTGACGTTGCCTTTCGTTCACCTGGCATTCCACGCCATCGCCCGGAGTTTCAAGCGGCGCTTAAACGCGGCGTTGAAATCAGCTCGCAAACCGACCTTTTTCTAGAGTTTTGCCCGGCTCAAGTGATCGGTGTCACAGGAACAAAGGGCAAGGGGACAACAAGCTCTCTTATAGCGCACTTGCTTGCCCAGGAGAAAAAATCGGGCGCCCTTCACTTGGCAGGAAATATCGGTCAAGATCCTTTTGAATTTTTAGATGCGCTGACAGCTCAAGATCGAGTCGTGTTAGAGCTTTCCAGCTTTCAATTAATCGATTTAAAGCATAGTCCAAGCGTTGCCGTGGTTTTGGCGGTATCGTCGGATCATCTGGATCACCATTCAACACGTGAAGAGTATGTTGGCGCGAAGCAGAATATTGTTAAATACCAAAAATCGGACGACCTCGTGGTACTAAATTTAGATAACGCAACCGCGCTCGCGTTCGGCGCCGCAACGCGCGCGCGCGCTTATTACTACTCGATCCGCAAAAGCGTCGATGTCGGCGCCTTCTATTCGAAAGAGACAATTTATTGGCGTCAGCTTGGTCAGGAAATTCCGCAAGTTGTGGCGCACAGTGAAGATGTGTCTCTTATTGGAGAACATAATCGTCTAAACGTAGTCGCGGCGCTTACAACAGTGTTGGCTCTTGGTTACTCTCAAGATAAAATCGCGAGCGCCTTGCGTTCCTTTCCAGGTTTGTCGCATCGTCTCGAACTTGTTGCCGAGGATCAAGGCGTACGTTGGTACAACGATTCTTACGCCACCATTCCTGAAGCGACCATTGTCGCGCTCAATAGTTTTCAAGCGCCGATCCATCTCATCGTCGGCGGTTCGAATAAAGGCGCCGAGTGGCATGAATTGGGTGAGGCAATCGCGCATAGCCAAGTTAAGCAACTTTTAAGCATCGGCGAGACCGGGCCAAAGATCGCTGATGCGGCCCTGGAGGCTGGCTACGACAAAGCCCGGATTTTTGATGCCATAACCCTTGAGGCGGCTTTGCGACAAGCGCGGTCTCAAGCAAAATTTGGTGATGTCGTTCTGCTTTCGCCAGCTTCGGCGTCGTTTGACCAATTTAAGAATGCCAGTCAGCGCGGTGAGATTTTTAAATCCTTGGTCAGAGGTCAAATATGAGCTTGTCGCGTTTCCGTGGTTCGAATCGCGACAAGGTTGATTCTTGGTTGCTTTTGAGCGTGCTCATGCTCGTCGGCGTCGGTTTGATCATGATTTCATCAGCTTCAGTCGTGCTTTCATCAGAATACTTCGGCTCGAATTATGCCTATTCAAGCAAACAACTCCTACATTTTGGAATTGGTCTAGTCGCTCTGATTGTCGGTGTACTGGTTGACTATCGTCTATGGCAACGTTTAGCGCCGGCTCTTCTTGGCGTCATAATTCTGTTATTGCTTGCCACCCATATTCCTGGGTTGGCGCAAACTGCTCAAGGCGCCCAGCGCTGGATCGAACTTGGGCCGATCCAATTCCAGCCTTCGGAACTTGTCAAGATCTTTGCAATTCTTTACTTTGCCGCTTGGCTCGCGGCAAAAGGCAGTCATTTATCGAGTTTAACGCGAGGCCTTGTGCCATTTATCACCGTCCTCGGGGTGATTACTTTGCTTATTTTCGCTCAACCCGATGCTGGGACCGCGATGGTGATTCTATTTACGGTAACGACGATGTATTTTATTGCCGGTGCGCCTTGGATGCATTTGTTCTACGCAGGAATTTTAGGCGGTAGTTTGTTTGGGCTCTTGATTCTTTCGGCGCCATATCGGCTTCAGCGGTTTTTGGTGTTTTTGAATCCCTCTGAAGAAACTCTCGGCGCCGCTTATCACATCAACCAGGCTCTCCTTGCGATCGGCGCCGGCGGCATGTTTGGCGTGGGTTTCGGCCAGAGTAAGCAGAAATTTCTCTACTTACCCGAACCGCACACTGATTCAATTTTTGCAATTACGATTGAAGAACTTGGTTTTTTGCGGGCAATGTTAATCGTTGCTTTGCTTATTTTCGTAATGTTGCGGGGTTATCAAATCGCCCGGGTGGTTCAGGATCCTTTTGGTCGTTACGTTGCCGTAGGGATAACAAGCTTGATTGCCATTCAGACATTTATCAATATCGGAGCCATGTTAGGTCTAATGCCGCTGACGGGTGTCACCTTGCCATTTATCAGCTATGGCGGTTCCTCGTTAATCTCCTTGCTTTTTGGAGTTGGGATTCTACTTAATATCTCTCGACAAGCAGTTTTGATCCCGAAAGGAATGCATTAGATGTGTTCCTCAATAACCTTTATGTCTAAATCGTCTCGAATTTGGCTAAACCAAACGCTTGCCTCGGTCAGTGTAACTCTCGTTACGTCTCTCTCGGCTTTCATTCGTTTCGCTCAAATTCAAACCAATTTCGAGCATGAAATTATTGGGGAACACATCTAATGAAGCGCATGATCGTCCTTGCCGGCGGGGGAACCGCCGGACACGTTTACCCGGTTTTAGAAGTGATACAGGCGTTGAGAAACTTAGACCCACTGCTAGATTTTGCTTATATCGGAAATCAGACTGGCCCCGAGAGTCAGTTGGTGCGAGCAGAGCAGGTGCCATTTTATGGCATTCCGGCCGAAAAACTTCGGCGTTATTGGGATTGGCGCACCTTTCTTCTACCCTTTCGAATTTTCAAAGGCACAGTCGAAGCCTTTGGGCTTTTAAGGATGTTAAAAGCGCAAGCGGTATTTTGTAAAGGCGGTTATGTGTGCGTGCCAGTTGCCTTAGCCGCTCGCTTCTTGCGTATTCCGATAATTTTACATGAGACGGATTCGATCATGGGACTTTCAAATCGCTTAGTGGCGCCTTTTGCGCAAGCGGTTGCAATTAGTTTTCCACGGCCATCACTTATCGAAGCTGGTAAAAATACGCGCATCGTTTATACCGGTAATCCAGTCCGACGAGAATTTTTTTCTCAAAAAAAGATCGAGCGTGTCGATGATCGTCCCTGCCTTGTCATAGTTGGTGGTTCGCAAGGCGCACATGCAATTAATTATTTCATTCAAGTGATTTTGCCCAAACTGCTCGAGCGCTATCGAGTGATTCATATTACGGGGCCCCAAGAGTTTTCAAATTTCCGTCAATTTACTCGCACAGATGTTTACGAGCCGGTTGCTTACGCCGAGAAAATCGTTGATCTTTTAGCGCAGGCGGATTTAGTTATCTCGCGCGCTGGTGGCACAATCTTCGAATTGGCCGCTCTCGGCAAGCCGACAATCTTAATTCCAATTCCTAATTCAGCCAACAATCATCAGCGCGTGAATGCGGAAATTTTACTAAGTCGCGGGGCGGCGGTTATGCTGAATGAGCGTCAGCTTCAGCCCGCTCAACTTCTGAAAGAAATTACTACCCTTTTTCGAGATTCGATGCGTCGACAGAAGATGGGTGAACGGATTCGAGAATTTGCTAGACCAAATGCCGCCCAAGATGTGGCGACTTTAATTTTAAACTCGATCGAGGACCGAGCATGAGATATCATTTAATCGGCATTAACGGTTCGGCCATGAGCGGGTTGGCTGAAATTTTGCGTGGTTTTGGCCATACAGTAACCGGCTCCGATCTTGCAACTACCGGCCACAGCGCAACTAATGTGACTGGCGCCGAGCGGGTTATTTACACACCCGCCATTCGCGAGTCATCTCCGGGTTGGGTTGAACTTGCAGTGGCGCGAGCACAAGGGCTTGAAATCTTGCGCGCCGATGAGCTTCTTGGAGAACTTACACGGGACGCCAAACTAATTGCCATCACGGGCACACACGGCAAGTCAAGCACAACAGCGATGGTTGCTAAAATCTGTGTAGACTTGGGTCTAAATCCGACTGTCCTAATTGGCGCACCCATTCCTGCTTGGAAAGGAAGAAACTATCGACTTGGCAATCCAAAGTTTTGGGTGCTTGAGGCGGACGATTACGATCGTAAATTTTTGACCCTTACGCCTGACATCGCCGTCGTGACCAATCTTGAGGTTGAACATTTGGACGTTTATCGAGACCTCGCCGATATTCAATCCGCGTTCGCGAATTTTTTGCAGAAGGTCAAGGTTGATGGCACAATTATTGCTCATACTGAATCCACGGTCGACGAAATTTTGACGAATCTTCCGGTTAGAATTATTCATTATGGAGGGGCAAGCGATGAGTATGTGCCCGCACTTTTGCCAAAACTTAAAGTTTTAGGCGAACACCAGCGCTTAAATGCCACGGCCGCGCTCGCTGTTGCTGATGCACTTGGTCTCGATCTAGGCGTAGCCAAACGATCTTTGGCGGGTTTCACTGGAACAGGGCGACGATTAGAGTATCTGGGTGAAAAAGCGGGTGTGCTCTTTTATGATGATTATGGTCATCATCCAACAGAAATTCATGTAAGTTTATCTGCCCTGAAACAAGCATTTCCCAACAGACGTTTGGTTGTTGCTTTTCAAGCCCATCAGCATAGTCGAGTCAAAGCTTTGTTTAATAGTTTTACCAAGGCTTTTAGTAATGCAACGGTCGTTTACCTTATCGATATCTATACAGTTCCCGGTCGTGATGAAAATGTTTGTGTGGAGACGCAAGACCTTGCCGCGGCTATTAGTGCCGCTGGCACAGAAGCGCGCTATCTTGGTTCTTTGCAAGATCTCAAACGCGTGTTGCCCACCCTTGTGGATAGAGGCGATGTGTTTTTAACTTTGGGCGCGACCGATATTACGAGAGTCGGTCGAGATTGGTTGGGGAAAGATAAATGAACCAGCTTTATTCTAAACTTCAGCAGGAATTAAATGATCTCAAAGTTAATGAGTCGCTTGCACTTTTTTCCTATATGAAAGTTGGCGGTTCGGCTGATTATTTATATACAGCACGCACAACGGACGACCTGATCCAAGCTCTTCGCCTGGCGCGCAAATTTAATCTTCAATGGACAATTCTCGGCGGCGCAAGCAACGTTGTCATTTCCGACCAGGGGATTCGCGGTCTCGTAATTCGCAACCTCACCAATAATACTGGTTTTATCGTCGATGAAGGGCGAGCGATTGTCGATTCAGGTTTAAGTCTCGCGCGTTTTATTATGCTCGCAGCTCAACACGGCTTAGCTGGGCTCGAACCGCTTTACGGCATTCCAGGTACAGTCGGCGGCGCTCTCTATGGCAATGCTGGCGCGCATCAGACATCTATTAGCGATTATTTAGCTACCCTGACTGTTCTCACTGAAGCAGGTGAGATTGAGCAGTATGATAAGAGCTGGCTTAAACCTGAATATCGAGACACGGCGTTGAAATCCGCTCGCGCTCGGGGCGTAAAATCTGGCCCTGTAATTTTATCGGCTCAATTTCAGTTGACACAGGCTAAACCTGAAGTGATTCTGAAACGCATTCGTGAATTCAATAGTTGGCGACTTGAGCATCAGCCGATTGGCGAACCGTGTTGCGGCTCTGTTTTTCGAAATCCCGATCCAAAAGTAAAAGAAAAAACAGCCGGTTTCCTTTTGGATACCGCAGGTGCTAAACAACTTAAGAATGGCGGGGCGCATGTTTCAAAGAAACACGCCAACTTTGTTGTTCACGATGGTACAGCAACCGCGTTTCAAATTAGAACACTCTTCGATAGAATGCGAGCACTTGTCCAAACCCAGCACGCTATCGCACTTCAGGAAGAGATTGAATATCTTGGCGACTGGAGCCTGACAGCTAAAGAGGGGAGTCACGATGCCCCAGCCGAATTGGCGTGAGCGTTATCGTCATCCTAAAATTTATCGCGCTACACCGACCTATGTCCAGCCGGTTAAGATTCGGCTTGACCCAAAATTAATCGGCATGTCAGTCGGGTTGATTCTTTTCAGTGGTTTAATTTGGCTTATTCTCTTCTCAAAATTATTTATGATTCAGCAAATCGATATCGTCGGGACTGTTACGCCAGAAGTCCAAACCGAAATCACCAATCTGTATGGTAAAAATCTTTTAACTTATTCATCTGGCGGCATGGAGCGACGGCTCAAAGAGGCGCAATCATCAATTCGCGAGGTTCAGGTTTACAAAGGGCTACCTCGGACCTTGCGAATTGAAATTGCCGTTCGAACGCCGATCCTCGCTTGGCGATCCGGTGATACCACCTATCTTTTAGATGAACAGGGGATTGCTTTTCAAGCAGGCGTTGGTGTCGCAGTTGACGAACAAGGCAAATCGCTTATTACAGTTGTCGATAATTTTCGTCAGCCGATTGTTTTGGGTAAACAGTTAGTCCGCCGCCAATTTATTACGATGGCAGCTGAATTGAGTCGCACTTTTCCAGTCCAATTCCCGTTGATAATTGATCGATTGGAAGTTGGGCAAACCACTTTTGAACTCGTTGTTGTTACAAATGCCGGCTGGAAAGCGTATTTTGATACCACGCGTGATCTTGAGCCTCAACTCGAATCACTTAAAAAAATCTTTGAAAACTTTCACGATGCAATTAAAGAGTACGTTGATTTACGCATCGTGGGTCGCGCTTATTATAAATAGGAGGACAAGATGCATTTGCCGGAAACGCTGCGGATTGAAGAAGAAGTTGTCGAATCATTTGGTGTCTCAAAAAAGTATACGATTCTGATCATTTTGATCGGCTTCGCGATTATTGTTTTGAGTCTTGTGATTGGTACGGTTTTGGAAGAGTCGATTGCGACCGCTGTTCAAACCTTTGGCCCGCTTGCGCCTTTAATTGCAACCTTGCTTTTTTTAGTGCCGATTGTCCTTGGACTCTATCTTATTGCACTCGGACTTTACTTCCAGTTAGCTTACCAGTATTTTTTAACCACTGAACGCGTTATTCAGTCGATCGGACTCTTTGCTAAAGATACAACCAGCGCTGAATATAAAGGCATTACCGATATCACTTTGCGCCAGGATTTGTTTAATCGCTTGATCGGCACCGGGACATTGCTCATCAATACCGCTGGTGGCCCGATGGTCGAAATTAAATTGGTCAATATCGATCGGCCGAGTGAACGTAAGGAACTCTTGCGTCAACTTGCCCAGGCCTCGCACCGTGGCAAGAAGATCACGCGTGATCTGTACCGCAAGTTCAAGCACGCGACAGCAATGGCAACTAGAGAAGAGATGATAGCATCTCCAGAACATCCATCAATCGAAGATTTACACAGCGATGGGATCGATGAATCAGATCGATTGAGAGCCGCTCAAAAGCGAATTGCGGAATGAGTTCTAGCTTATATATTCCAGTCATCTTGGGGACGATTCGTCCCGGACGTCTTTCAGAGCGAGTGGCGAGGCTTATTTATACCGAGTTGACAAAACTCTCAAATATTCAAACTGAACTCATTGACATTCGTGCTTTGGATTTTGATTTCAAAAATGAAGGTCCGAGCGCCCGCATGCCTAAATTTTCTCGCCAAATGTGGCAGATGCACGGGTTAATTATCGTGGCGCCTGAATATAATCACAGCTATCCTGGAAGTCTTAAAATGATTATGGATACCAATCTGGCAGAATATCGCGACAAAGCTGTCGGGCTCGTTGGGGTTTCAGATGGACCTTGGGGAGGCGCGCGCTTGGTTGAAAATTTGATCAACTACACGCAAACACTTGGCCTCAAGCCGCTTCGCACCGCGCTCTATTTTCCTCAAGCAGAGAAAATCATTGATCCAGAAGGGCAATTGGTCAATCCAAACTACTTGCCGAGAATAAATCGATTTTTCCAAGATCTTATCCTCCTCGCTCAAACTTTGGCGCCTATTCAAAAACACGCATCAAAGATAGAAGCACTATGAGCTCACTGGAACGTCACTGGTTAGCGCCCGATCGCGTTCACGCTGATCTCGTTCGTCAACTTCTGGCGAATCGTTCGATTACCGATGAAGAAAAATTCTTTAATCCGGATTTTGAACGAGACAGCCATGATCCGTTTCTCTTAACTGGCATGGACAAGGCAATCTTGCGAATTCAGCAAGCGCTTTCAGTAAAAGAAGTAATCGCAGTCTTTGGCGATTACGACGCCGACGGCATTCCGGGGACTGCCCTGCTGGTTAAAATTTTGCGGTCTCATCAGGCAACCGTTATTCCCTACATTCCCAATCGTGAGAGGGAGGGCTATGGCTTAAATGAAGCCGCTTTACGGCATCTAAAAGATCAAAAGGTTGCCCTAGTGATCACAGTTGATCTTGGAATTACGAATAGGCATGAAGTCAAATTTGCGACCGAATTAGGTCTCGATGTGATTGTGACCGACCACCACCACATCGAGGCTCAACAGCTCCCTGACAAGGCGATCGCTCTTTTGCATCCCGCTCTGCCGGGTTCGCGCTACCCTTTTGCCAATTTGGCGGGCGGCGGTGTTGCTTGGAAGCTGACTCAAGCGCTTCAACGCACAACCGGAATTCCTTCCCTTGCACAACTTAAGTGGTGGTTCGAGCTCCCAGCTATTAGCACCGTTTGCGATATTGTTCCAATCGTCGATGAAAATCGGATGATTGTTCACTTTGGTATGAAAGTTCTGGCGCAAACTCGCAATGAGGGTTTGCGGGCACTTTACAAGACGGGTGGAATTGATTCCACCCGTCTCACAGAGAGAGTGATTGGTTTTCAGATCGGCCCTCGCCTGAACGCGCCGGGGCGGATCGATCATGCGGCTCTCGCGCTCGAACTTTTATTAACAGAAGATTCTCTTCAAGCCCAGGAGATTGCCGCTCGGATTGAGCTCCAAAATCGCACTCGACAGGAGCAGTTGGAAGCGATGGTCAATTCAGCGCGTCAAGAAATCTTACAGAACAAATACTACGATCAGGCGGCAATCGTACTTTTAAATGAACATTGGTCGATAGGTCTAATTGGACTAGCCGCCTCGCGCCTAGTCGAACAGTTCCATCGCCCAATTATCCTGCTTGGCGCCTATGGGAAAGAAGCGAAGGGTTCAGGACGGAGTATCGACGGTTTCAATTTATTCGGAGCCATTCATGCTCAAAGCCGATTTTTAACGAGTTATGGCGGACACGAAAAGGCGGCTGGATTTCATCTGCCGATTAAAAATGTCAACAAATTCAAGGCTCGATTTATTGAACATGCGCGGATACATCTCACGTCCGACCAACTTTTGCCGACGCTCAAAACTGACGCTGAAATCAAACCTGATGAAATCACCAATGAGCTGGTGACGAACCTCATGCGTTTCGCGCCTCATGGGCCGAGTAATCCAAAACCGCGCTTTATCATCGGACCGCTCACGATTGCGTCAGTGAAAGCTGTTGGCGCCGAAAGTCAGCATGTTAAGTTCAGTTTCAATGAGGGCGCACCAAATCAGCTTGAGGCGATTGGTTTTCGATTGGGTGAAAAAGCGAGGAGCTATACATCTCACGACCGTATTTATATCGTTGGGTCGCTCGAGTTCAACGAGTGGAATGGTCTTGACCGAATTCAAATTAAGGCCGACGATATTAAACTGGCTCAAGCGTGGGAGATAGAACAGAAATCGAGCGATAACTTGCTTTTTGATACGATAAACAAAAGTTAAGAAAGGCAACATAATGTCTTATACATTACCTCAATTAGGGTACGCCTACGACGCGCTTGAGCCGGTGATCGACGCCCAGACCATGGAAATTCATCATAAAAAGCATCATCAAGCCTATATCGATAAACTCAATACTGTTCTCAAAAGCCAGGCTGATCTTGGTGAATACAACATTAATGCGCTGATGAGTCAGCTCGAATCGATTCCTGAAGAAATACGAATGCTTGTTCGCAATCATGGCGGCGGTCATGCCAATCACTCATTTTTTTGGGAGATAATGTGCCCACTTCGTGACCGCGACGAGATGGCAGAAAAACAAGCCAAACAGATGCTTGCCAAAGTCTTAGAAGAAAATTTTGATAGTCTTGAAAAATTTCAAGCACAATTCACAGAAGCGGCGCTCAATCGTTTTGGTTCAGGTTGGACATGGCTCATGGTTAACAGTTTGGGCGATCTCGAGATCGCATCGACGCCAAATCAGGATAATCCCTGGATGGAGGGCAAGACACCGATTCTCGGTTTGGATGTTTGGGAGCATGCCTATTACTTAAAATATCAAAATCGTCGGGCTGACTATATCGAAGCCTGGTGGCAAGCAGTTAACTGGCCTAAGGCGGTCGAGTTTCTGAAATTAGCCCAGAAGTAACATTGCATCATAAAATTATTGGGGAACACATCGAATGGCAAAAACAGCGACAAGCGTTTTTGTTTGCACCGAATGCGGGAGTGAAACTGCGCAGTGGGTCGGGCGTTGCGGCGCTTGCGGCACTTGGAATAGTGTGCGAGTAATGCGTGGCTTATTGAGCCGATCACAAGTTCATCACGTTGAGCATAATCTTGGGTCAATCGACTTGACTCCGCTTGCGAACGCTAAACTTAAGGCGGCTCCGGAACGAAGGAGATCCTTGCAAGAAGTTGACCGTGTGTTGGGTGGTGGACTAATGCCGGGGAGCGCCATTCTTTTGGCGGGTGAGCCTGGGGTTGGCAAGTCGACACTGCTTCTTGAGATCGCAAAATGCGTCGCAGTTCAGGGCGAGGTGCGGTATATTTCGGGCGAAGAATCGGTTTTTCAAGTGAGTGATCGCGCTCGGCGCCTTCAAGCTCTCGCGTCCCAACTCGTAGCTATATCACTCACGAACGTTGATCAAATAATCGAAATTATGCGCCAAACGCCTCGGCCGGGGCTCGTGATGATCGATTCAATTCAAACCGTCTATGATCCTCAATTTCCTTCCACGCCGGGGAGTTTGGTTCAAGTTCGAGAATGTGCTCTCAAGTTAGTCGCTGAAATTAAACTCCTTAACATCCCACTTATTCTAACGAGTCATGTTACCAAAGAGGGTACCCTGGCGGGGCCGCGCGCGCTTGAACATTTAGTCGATGTCGTACTCTATTTAGAAGGGGAAAGGACACATGCTTTACGCATGTTGCGCGGCGTTAAAAATCGCTACGGCCCAACCGATGAGATCGGTGTTTTTCAGATGAAAGAGTCCGGACTCGAGGCAGTTGAGAACCCATCGGCACGTTTTTTAGCCGATCGCGCCGAGAATACATCTGGGTCAGTAGTTGCGCCAATTATTGAAGGCACGCGACCCTTTTTAGTTGAGGTGCAATCGTTGGCGACAAAAACGACATTTGGTTATCCTAAGCGTCGGGCGCTGGGTGTTGAGACTAATCGACTCGAGCTCATTCTTGCCGTCCTCGAAACCCGTGTCGGTCTGTGTTTAGCTGAATATGATATCTTTGTTAATCTTGTCGGTGGCTTTCGTGTGACCGAGCCCGCCGTTGATTTGGCAATCGCAATGGCCGTGGCTTCCGCCGTTACTAATCTACCGCTTGATCCACATCTCGCTGTTTATGGTGAAATTGGTTTAAGTGGCGAGATTCGCCCAGTAACTTTTGCTCTGCGGCGCAAAAAAGAGATGGAACGGCTTGGCTTTCACCCGCTGACCGGTAAGCGTTTGGTTGATATTTTGAATCAAGTTTTGCCTGGCTGGCAAAAAATCAAGGGCAGGGGATAGAATCGTCGGGTGGCCAACAAGCATCGGCATCTGTTGGGGGCTGAATATCGGTGGTTGAAAGCGGCGGTTCGCCGATTGGTGTGATACTTGTCGCCCCGCCTACATTATTAGGCGGCTCTGCTTTGGGTATTGAAACCACGATCGTGATTAAAATGCCGAGAGCAAGAAATCCAATTAATAACCAGAATGAGAGTGGCCATTTCATAACGAGGGTGTAGCTGAATCTTGATATCGAACGCCAGTTGCTTGGTTGCCGGACGAATCAACGCTGATAAGTGTGAAGTAATACTTGACCGCATTCGTCAGGCCGGTAACGGTATAGGTGCTGATTGTGTTTGGGTTTACTAGGACTTCAGTTGGATAGAGCGAGCCAATTTCGCTTGGCTTAGTTGAAAGATAAATGCGGACTCGTTCCAGATCTAGGTCAGTCGGATTCGTCCATGTTAGTTGAACTGCAGCATTGAGACCAGTGGCGTCGACATTGCTTACCGATTCAGGTGGAGTAGCATCTGATCGAACAGTTACAGTTAAGGTTTGGCTAGTTGAGGCGCCATTTTGATCGTAAGTTGTGACGGTCAGCGTATGATCACCTTCCCCTAGATCAGATGCTTGCACTGTAAATTGATAAGGCGACACAGCATCAAAGCCTCGACCTTGACCATCTATCGCCAAGTCAACTGATCGGACTCCGAAGGTTGCACTCGCTTCCGCGGTAATGGTCACTGTTCCCGAAACTACCGCGCCATTGGTTGGCTCGAGAATATTAACGATCGGGATAGTGTCCTCGGTATAATCAGTGTCAGTCTCAGTCGGCGGACTGCCAAGCTCGATTCCATTTGCTTGTGCCCAGGCAAGTACCGGATTCTCCCAACGCGGGTCGCCTGGTTTTTCAGAATGCAGAACGGTATAAGTTTTTTCCTCAACCAGACTTTGAGGCGTTAAGGATGTGGCGAGTTTACCGGTCAATTTGTTGATTTGAACTTTAACGTGAATGTCGTCTTTCTCTTTCGGAATTTGCCACGGGGCAAAGAGATCGCTCACTAATTCGCCAGAGCTATCGGTTGGCAATTTGTTTGAAAATTTATCCACAGAGAGCGTTTTAAGTGTTTCCGGCTTCGTGAAGGTGCGATTGTCAGTTGGGTCAAGAGCGGCACTTAAATAATTGCGAAAGATTGGCGCCGCCACGACAGAGCCATCAGCGCCCTGACGCATCGGTGAATTATCGTTGTTACCAACCCAGACCGCGGTTGAAAGCCCGGGTGTGTAGCCAACGGTCCAGCCGTCGCGGAATTCCTGGGTCGTCCCGGTTTTGGCCGCGACCGCGCGATTTGGGAAATAGAGCGCCGAGCGCGGGCCAAAAATTGGAGTCCGAGCGTTGTTGTCGGAAAGAATGTTGGTAATCTGATAGGCAACGTTTGGGTCCAGGACTTCTTTTTCGCCCTTCCCAGGCCGGTGTTCTTTTAAAGTCCGGCCATTTGCGTCTTCCACTTTAAGAATTGAAACCGGTGGGCGGTAGGTGCCGCCGTTAGCGAAAACGGCAAACGCCGTGGCCATATCAAGCGGGCGCACCTCGCCGCCGCCTAAAACCAATGATAAGCCGTAGCGTTCAGGTTGATTCAAAGTTGTAATACCCAGATCGTGGGCCGTCTTCAAGGTCTCATCGAGACCCACCAGCCATAGCATTTTTACGGCCGGGATATTAAGTGAATTTGCCAACGCGTGCCGAACTGTGACTGGCCCGCTGAACGATCCATTGTAGTTATTTGGCTCGTAGTTGCCAAAGTCAGTTTTTACATCCCAGAGTACAGAGGCGGGATTGTATTTTTCCTTGAAACCTGTCGCGTAGACGATCGGTTTGAAACTTGAACCTGGCTGACGGGCGGCAAGGGTTACGTTCACATTGCCGTCGTGTTCAGTGTCGAAATAGTTTGCCGATCCGACCATCGCTAGAATTTCACCAGTTTCAGGTTTAACCGAGACCAGTGCGGCGTTATTTCCGCCCTGTCGACGAACATTTTCAATGCCTTTTGAGATTGCCGTTTGAGCGTCTCGCTGAAAGTCGAGATCGAGCGTCGTTGTTACACGCAGACCGCCTTCTTCCACCATCTGTTCACCAAATTCTTCCACGAGCTGTTCGCGGACATAGAAGACAAAGTGCGGCGCCTCAATCGAATCTCGGCGCGGCAAAACTGAAATCGGTTTCGCCAAAGCGATTTCAGTCTCATCTTTTGTGGCGTAGCCCAACTCAACCATGGAATTCAAAATCCAATCGCGTCGGATTTTGAGATCATCAGTATGCGTGCCATAAGGTGAATAATAGGTTGGTGCTTGAGGAATAGCCGCCAGCGTTGCCGCCTCATGAAGTTCAAGATCTTTAGCGTCTTTGCCAAAGAAAGCGCGCGAGGCAGCCTGAACACCATAGCTGTTCGAGCCATAAGGAATTTCGTTGAGATAAAAAGTCAGAATCTCGTCTTTGGAAAACATCGCTTCAATCTCGAGCGTTAAGATTACTTCTTTAATCTTGCGGTCGAGAGTCTTTTTGTTGGTTAAGAGCGCGTTTTTAACATACTGTTGGGTGATCGTTGAACCGCCCACTCGAGCGCCGGTGAAAACGTCTAAGAAAACGGCGCGCGCCAAACCTTTAAAATCGAGGCCAAAGTGTTCGTAGAATTTTCGATCTTCAGCTGTAATCGTGGCTTGTTTGATTGAAGAGGGGATATCCTTATCAGTTAAAATAGTGCGGTTTTGATCACCGTGGAGTTCGTACAAAAGCTCGCCGTCGCGGTCGTAAATTTTAGTGGATTGAGCGGCTTCATACTTACGAATTTTGCCTGGTGTCGGCAAATCTTTAGAGTACCAAGCAAAGATCGCGGCCGTGGCGAACAAACTGACTACGACCAACGCCTTCAGCGCCCGCCAAAAAAAACGCTTGTTCCAGCCCCGCTTCTTGAAAGCTTTTTGGACGCCTTTCTTGATTTGGCGAGGACGAATGTTGAGAGGATTATGAAAAACAGGCATAGATTTAACTCATTGTTATTCTACCACATTCTTCTTATACTACTCATCATGACGACTCCTTACTGGCGTCTTGCCGCCGATAAGATTTATCCAAGCAAAGATAGGCTCGTTCGTACGTTGAAGGCGCGTTCGTTAAGGATCTACTTTGGCGCCGATCCGACTGCGCCTTTTCTCCATCTTGGGCACACTGTGCCGCTTAAAATTTTACGCGAACTGCAAGAGCAAGGTCATCGGGTCGTAGTCTTGTTTGGTGATTTTACAACTCTCATCGGAGACCCGTCTGGTCGCGACCAGAGTCGACCGACACTTGACGAACAAGCGATTGCGACTAATCTTTTGACCTATCGCGAGCAAGTTCTAAAAATTCTTGACCCTAAGAAAACAGAGTTTCGTTCCAATAGCGAGTGGTATTTGAACCCCCGTTCAAGCGGCGCGCTTAGAGAATTCCTGCGTCTTGGCCTAAACTTTACCGCGGCTCAACTTTGGGAAAGAGATTTATTTCAGGAGCGTCAGAAAAAGGGCCAGCCAGTCTCTTTAACCGAATTTATTTATCCTGTGCTTCAAGCTTATGATTTCATCGCCTTGGAGGCCGATGCGCAAGTCGGTGGCACCGATCAAACCTTTAACATGCTAGCTGGCCGGGATTTGGCGAAAAAATTAGGTAAAGGAGAAAAGTTTGTCATCACGACCCAACTTTTGCGTGGCACAGACGGGCACAAGATGGGTAAATCGTTTAATAACTTCATCGCGCTTACAGATGCGCCAAATGAGATGTATGGCAAACTGATGTCGGTTCGCGATGAACTTCTCCCAGAATATTTTATGCTTGCAGTTGGCATTGATCCAAATGCATCCAAAGTGCGAACACTAATCGATGCGAATCCGCGCGAAGCGAAAGCAAAAATGGCCTACGAAGTTGTAGCTTTTTATCATGGCGCCGACAGAGCTTTGATGGCTCAAAAAGCCTTTGATCAGCAATTTCAAGCAAAAGAATTGCCAGGCGAGATTGAAAATCGGACACCATCGGTAACCGGGAATGAAAAGCTTGCCTTTTACTTGGTTGACCTTGACTTAGCGACATCTAAAACCGAAGCAGGTCGCCTCATTGAACAGGGTGGTGTCAAAGTCGATGGCGCTGTTATTGCCGATCTGCACGCGCTGATCACGCCGCATGACGGCATGTTGATTCAGGTTGGCAAACGACACTTTGTCCGCATAAAATTATAGTTGCGAGATCATGACCCACTTTGAAAATCTTATCCATCGAGTTCGTTCATTGCTCAGTGGTGAATGCCAGATCACATTCGAGATTCCAAGCAATCAATCGGCATGGTTTTCGGTGCCAATTTTCCACTTGGCTCAAAAGCGCAATCAGTCAGTCGCCGAAGTTGCCAAGACGATCGTCTCTAGACTGAACTCTCTCTCTGGAGTGCAAGCGAAAGTCGTCGGCGGTTATGTCAATCTTGCGCCAACTTCAAGTTTCGCGAGGCAAATCTTGGCTGAACTGTCGACAAGTAAATATCAGCCAGAATCTCGCACCGAAACAATCGTCATTGATTATTCAAGCCCGAACGCCGCCAAACCGATGAGTATTGGCCATTTACGTTCGACTGTGATTGGGGATGCGCTCAAGCGCATTTACCAGTTTCTTGGTTATCAAGTAATTGGAGTAAATCATCTTGGCGATTGGGGCACGCAATTTGGCAAACTCCTTGTGGCTTATAAACGCCAGTTTGGCGATCTCACTCCACGGCCAGAGTTGACAGTTAAAGATTTACTTAATCTTTATGTGCAATTTCATACTGACGCCGACCAGGATCGGGCGCTTGCTGACGGGGCCCGGGCGATGTTTTTTCAATTGGAACATGAACGGCGTGCGCAAGGACAGGCGAGTGAATTGGTCGCGCTTTGGCGGCAATTGGTGGATCTCTCTAAGCAGGAACTTCAGAGTGTTTATCGGCGTTTGGGGGTGGAATTTTCTGACGAGGCGATTAAAGGTGAGAGTGAATATGATCTCGAAGTTAAGCAAGTAAGAAAACAAGCTCAAGAGATGGGGATTTTAGAAACAAGCGAGGGCGCTCAAATTATTCAAGTTGGAGATGCTTGTCCGCCTTTGATTTTTGAAAAAACTGATGGTTCCACTACCTACGGCGCCCGTGATCTGGGCGCGCTTCTTTATCGCTTAAAGACATATCGTCCAGCGCAAGTTCTCTATGTGGTCGGAAGCGAGCAGTCACTTCACTTTCAGCAGATTTTTGAGGCGGCGACTTCACTTGATCTTCTAGGTGTGAGAACGAATAAAACTATCCTTAAACATGTTAAATTTGGCCTTGTTCGTCTACCCGAAGGCAAGCTAAGCACGCGTCAGGGTCGCGTCATTTTACTCGAAGATGTTTTGAATGAGGCGGTGAAACGGGCGCAGGCGGTGATAGAAGCGCGAGTCGAAGGGCAACCAGGGGACGAGCGCATTAGCGAAGCAGTTGGAATTGGCGCCCTTAAGTATTTTGATCTCATGCATAATTGTCGCCACGATATCCTTTTCAATTGGGAACGCATGCTCTCACTCAAAGGCAACTCGGCGCCGTATCTTCAATATTCCTACACGCGCGCCGTCCAGATTTTAGCTAAGGAGAGCGACATCGAGCAAGAAGTAGGCGTCGTTCCGGTTGAACTTATGCCTTATATTCGCACCTTGGCTAGATTCCCATTGATTATTGAGCAAGTTGCCGAGCAGTCCACGCCGCATACCCTTGCTCAATATCTAGGTGAAGTCGCGGCGGATTTTCATGCCTTTTATGAACGCTTCCCAGTTTTGCAGGCGAGCGCCAGTGATAAGACAGTGCGCTTAGCCTACGTTCGGGCAACACAAAAAATTCTTAAGATTGGCCTTAATCTTCTGGGTATCGAAGCGCTTGAAAGGATGTAAAAGATCGTTGAGAAAGTCTTATTCTTGCTCGAATGAAGTGATAGCAAAGTCGAGAATCGTTCTATTTAGAACCCAGCCTTATAGAGTTTATTTTCCGCCAATACCCAGAAGACTTTACCATCTTCGTCAACTGCGATTTGATCGAGAGCTTGGACCCCATCCAAAACATACTGATTTTGGAATCGTCCGTCAGAGCCGAGAACCACAATTCGTTCGCCATCGACAACGTAAATTTTGCCACCCTCGCGAGTCGTTAGAATTTGTTTGGGCGAGGTGAAGTTCGAGGCTGGCGCTGGAATGTCATGGATACGAAATTCAACTCTTTTTCCGCGATTGAGTTTAATTACCTCTCCAAGTTTTGAAAGCACATAGACGTTGCCATCAATTGCTAAGTCGATGCCATCGCTAATTTGCGTGCCGTCGGTGATAAATGCTTCGGGCGCCTGAAGGGCGCCATCCACAGATGGAAATTTCCAGATCTGGTTTTCAGAGGGCGCTAGAAGATAGAGATTATTGAAGAATGCGGCGAGACTTTGGCCCAGCTTTGTATTTGCGCCTTGAGGATTTAGGGCATTAAGTGGGCCGCTAGCGTCGGTTAATTCATAAAGCGCGGGTTTGTCGGTGCTGACAAGCGCGCCAATTTTTTCATCGTAGACGCCAATAGCAGTGATTTTTTCATTGGCGGGCGAGACGACAGATACTTGCTCGCCTCCATTCTCGGGCAAGGTTATGAGTTTGCTATTCTCGACTATCGTCAGTTTATTATCCCAACGCGTTAAAGATGATCCCTGCTCAAATTCTGCCAAACTTGCTAAGTTTTTAAGGCGCGTGGTTTTAGTTAACTCGTCCAGGGCGGTTTGCGCTTCGTCGCGAACCTGTGTAGCGATTTCAGTTACCGGGGAATTTTCAAGCGTTGCAACGCCGGTGATAACTTCAGCAAACAGTGTCTGGGCTTTTTCAGTCTGATTGAAAATTTTGGCAAGCTTTCCTTCCT
Source organism: Candidatus Berkelbacteria bacterium (assembly GCA_016187225.1). Taxonomy (NCBI): domain Bacteria; phylum Candidatus Berkelbacteria; species Candidatus Berkelbacteria bacterium. Next base: position 88,986 of record JACPKC010000010.1, read on the forward strand.
CTAACTTATCTTCTAGGTTCTGCAGTTGAGCAGTTGCCTCAACCCGTTTTTGCTCCTCGCCGCGACGAGTCGCGAGCGCGCGCAAGTTTATTCCAAGCAAAACTATTAAGATCGCGGCGAGGACAATAAAACCCGCCGAGCGCGAGGCAAAATTGACTTTTAATAAAGTTGGCAGAGGAAATTTGGCGGTCGGATGAGTTTGTGGGACTTGATCGTAGACGTGCACTGCGCCCACGGTTCCCAAGTTGTCTGAAGATGGGGCCGTGTAATCATGAATCGCGAACACCGACTTGCCAATCAGGCTTTCTGTTTTTGTCGGCGGAGTGGGTAGATCGCTTGAGGGGTGAGTTTTTGACAAGACGTCTGGTGGCGCCGCTGGGCGCCGATTTTTTAATTTTTCAATTTGATCGCGAAGAGCAGGCAGGGTCTTTTCACGAAATTCCTGATGGTGAGTTCGTGACCAGTTCTTAAATTGTGCCAGCGTTTGCTTGCTTCGCGGAAGCGCATGAATTCGAAAGGCGGTGTCTAATCTTCGATCCCAAACTTTCAGCCATCCACCTGCGGTTAAAGCAATTTCGTGCAAACGTTTCAGCCCTGCCAGACCAGTCAGACGCCAGTCGCTTACGCCGTTGCTGTCGAGATAAAACACTTCGGGGGATCGAGTTAAAGTTTGATTGGCTTGGGATGCGAGACTGGGAGATTCCAGAAGCAAAGCATTCACCCAACGCCCCTTTTTGGTTTTTAGAATGTTTGTCAAATGGTGAGCCGCTGTGCCTAGATCGGGTACTGAAAAGACATTTGCCTTGAGTTCCGGCACAGAGCTAACAGTTAAAAGGCCGATACTCCCGAAAAGAAAACGATCGCCGGATTCGAGTTTACCCGAAAGCACCGTCGAAAAAGTCTTGTTTGGTGTATTCACTGGGCTCGATGAGTCAAAAACATTCGAGGCCTTGCCTTCGCGAATCAACCAGCCGTGGATCGTGCCACAGGTTGTAATATGAATCTCATCTTGGATAACCAAAATTAACACGGCATTGAGGTGACCAAGCCAATCTGTTTGACCTGTCTGTGCCAAGTGTCCGAGAGTTTCATTGATTTTTTTAAGCGCCGTTTCAAAATTCACAAGTGGATCGCGATCAGCGCCGCGAAAATACTCTCTCGACGCAGTGTTGATGAGAGTTTGGCCAATTTGAGAGTTTGGGAACCATGGGCTCTCAATCTCGACTAAGGTAAAAATTCGACCAGCGGCGTTTGCCTCTGGATCGTGAGATTCCTTGACCTGGGTAGTTACATATCGATCCGAGAGTTTAGCGCTATTTGTAATGCGTACGTATCGAAACGCATCATTCGTTTTTATATTCGCTTGTGACTCTGATTCCATGTTGCCTCAATGTCTAACTTGGTCGGGGTGGGCGGATTTGAACCGCCGGTCTCCAGACCCCCAGCCTGGCGCATTTGGCCAACTATGCTACACCCCGGTTTGGTGCCCAGGAAAACAAGTATAACAAAAGGAGGATCAGCCTCCTATGAGAAACTGGGTAAGTCGAGTGACAGCTGAAACGAGTAAATCTCCGAGCGTCGTCGTTCTCAAGGCAATTAGAAGAAGGATGATAAGCAAAAAAGATGATGTTTCGAGCATTCGATATATTGGTTCACCCAAGAAAGCTCGCAAGAACTTTGAGCCATCCAGCGGCGGTACGGGCAACAGATTAAAGAGCATTAAAAAGAGATTAAGTTGAATCATTAAGATGCCGACCGTAGCGAGGTCAGATATTGGTATAACGCCGCTTCGGTATACAAGTGCGATTAGGCTGGCGAGGAGAAGATTGCTGGCTGGACCAGCGATGGCCACCAAGAATTCATCCAACGCTGGGCGGGTAAAGTATTGTGGGTTGACTGGCACCGGCTTGCCCCAACCAAATCCGAAAAAGAATAAGAAAACCGTGCCGAGCGGATCGAGGTGGGCGAGAGGATTGAGAGTGACTCGACCTTGATTGCGGGCAGTTGGGTCACCTAATCGATCAGCAACATAGGCGTGAGCGCATTCGTGAACGGTAATCCCTGAAAGCAGGGCAAGACAAAAAGCGACAAAACCGAGTGGGTCAGTGAGAGCGTTGAGAAGAAGCATAATTTGAGAGGGTTAAGATAGTAGAAATAACACCATCATAAGTTGCATAGAAACCTAAATTATGATAACTTAACTCACGTTTTCTTGAAAGGATACTGTATGCATGTTACTCACCTCTACGCGCCAGTGGCTTGGGTTTGCCAAGTGTGTGGTAAGAAGCCAGTCGCTGGTCGGGATCGATCGCACTCTATGCGTCAATCACATCGCTCAATCCGACCAAATCTTCAATCCTATAAAAATGGGAAAATTTGCACTCGGTGTCTGCGGACTCTGAAACGCAAAACTAACGCTAACACGGTGTAACTACAAAACCCCGCTTCTATGCGGGGTTTTGTGTAACGCTTGAGTAGTTAAAACTACGCAGCTTTAGGCATATCCGTGCTTGCATCTGATGCACCTGCATCTGACCCCGAATCGGAGCCAGCCCCTTGATTGCGACGGGCATTGAAGCATTCGCCGCAGAGGACATCATCCCGCTTGGGCGGGAATGGCACTTGTCCTGGTTTACCGCACTGGGCGCAGACGATGTCATACATCTGACCTCCGCCACCACGCTGTGAATCGCGCTCCGCGCGCTTTTTGGCGCGGCACTCTTTACAGCGAGTTGGGGCGCTCAAACCTTTAGTCGCGTAGAAATCTTGCTCACCTGCTGTCCAGGTAAACGTGTTCCCACAGTCTCGACAGGTGAGAGTTTGATCTTGATATTCCACTGGAACCCTTTTTTATCCATAAAACTTGTTCGACCACTCAAGCGTCTTGCGACCGCGCAAGAACTTATTCGCAGTATAGGCGCGAATGCCCTAAAATGTCAACGTCTTGATTGTCAATTTCTTGCCTGATACGCTACGAACATTATGTTGCCCCAAGCTTTTCAGATTTTACTTAAGCGCAGAGTTATGAGCCAGACCACGCTTTTGAGCGGTCAAACTCCTGCTAATCAACTCATGGTCGCTCGCAACATCGCTTCTATACTTAAAATCGCTCCAGTTGACACGCTTCTTGTTTTATCGCCGCCAAAAATCGCTGACCTGCGTTCAATTCTAGAACGTCTCCAATTTAAGCCCTACCAATCAGAATATGTGCTGGCGCTTTTGATCTCGGTCGATCAATGGTCATCTGAAACAGCCACGGCCCTGTTGAAAATTCTTGAAGAGCCGCCACCCCAGGCGCGCCTCGTTTTGTTTGCGCAGGACGAAGAGAGCGTTTTACCTACAATTCGATCACGAGCAAGCAGATTCAGGCTTCCTGTAACTTTTACGTCTCAAGAGCAGTCTTTGTCGCCCCTTGAAACACTTTTAAGCAAACCATTATCTTATCAAATGATGCAGACTGCTAAATATGCCGAGGAGTATTCAATTCCAGAAATTTTGAATTCTTGGCTTGTGCAGACTTCAAGCCGATCCCTTCAAGTTTATTTACTTACTTCTCTAACTGAAGTTGGAACACATCCGGTCAATAAACGCCTCTTTCTTGATTCATTACTCGTCAATGTTCCAGGAAGAAGAGTATGATTCTTGAGATTCTAATCATCGCGGCGATCATTGGCATGTTTATTATTTTGGCGCGGCGTCTGCCCGATGCACTTAAAGGTGAACAGGGTTCATTGCCGCCTCAAAACACACCCGCTCGTCCAGATTTTTTTACTAGAGCTCGAATTTGGTGGAAGACTGCTAAGCGAGAACAGTTGCGCCCGGCAAAATCACCAGTGGCTGTCGCTCAATCCGTCAAAGCGCCGAGCGAAGTGCTGACCGAAGATGTGCTCTTAAGAGAAGGCGATACTTACATGCAGGAGGGTAAGCTCAAGGAGGCCGAGCGGGCATTTTTAAGGGCGGTCGCCAAAAATCCTAAAAACCCCAAACTTTATAATCGCCTGGGTGCGATTTATCTTAAACAACGTAACTATTCAGATGCGCTCCAGGCATTTGAAGCCGCTCGCGATTTGGATTCGAGCAAAGCCTCGCGCCACTATAACGTCGCTCTCGCCGCCTGGCAGATGACTAATCTTTCCAAGGCTCGCCACTCGATTGCTCAAGCGATTAGCCTCGATCCGGTTTCGGCTAAATACCAAGAGCTTAAGCAACAGATTGAAGCGAAGTAATTTGTCCCTCGAGCAATTCAATGAGTTCGGATTCGTTTTCGTCAGCCTCAATCTTGAGAGATTCAAGATGAGCGAGAAATTCTTGACCCTGCCGCGCAACCTCGTCGCCAGTTGCGTAATTCAGTTTTGGATCTAAAAATTGCCGGTTACCAATTTTCATTGATATATATTCTCGATAAAAATACTCATTACTCTCTGCGTTCACTAAGAGTGTTTGGACCATTGAGTGTAGTTCTTCTTGGTGCTGTTTGAAATATTCTTCGATAAAAATAAACTCTTGCGCATGGCGCGCAAGTCGCGGCAAAGAATTTCGTAAAATATCCCAGATTAAGGCGTGGGATTTGCGTTTTTGAGGTGGAGCAAAGGTGCCATCTTCTTGAATCATAAGCGTTGGTTCAATGTAAATACCCGAAGTTTGATTCACCTCATCTTCATTATTGAGCGCTTCTTCAAGCACCAATCGCCATTCCTGCCGAGCAGTTTCAAGAAAAGCGATCTGCTCCGTTGCTTTCCACAACCTGCCTTCTACCGATGATTCTGGCTTTTTTATCACTTTCTTGACGCGCAACATATCCACATAGAGTTTTTCTTGGTTACGGATCTTTTCCAAATGCAGATTAAACTGTTTCTCGGCGATCTCTTGGTTGAACCAAGTTTTTGTGCCATGAGGAATGTCGCCCTGGAATGGCCCAACTTCTTCAATGTCATGCGTTGTCAGGAGTAGGGCATAAAATTTTCTGTCGATTTTAAGCTCCGGAACGCCGGCGTGGCCTCGCAACTTATTCTCGCGCGTCAAACATCCAAGGCCGCGTCGCAAACTGCCCTTGTGATGAGTGGCCACCGTTCCTTCATGAGGGTAGGGCGCCTCGCCATGAACATAAGGCGCGTAGCGTTTTTCTGTTTGCGCCGCCGGTGAATAAGCAGTTTCCTTAAGAAATTCCTCTTCTTCAGGCGTAAAGATAAATTGTTCAGGTGAAAATTTTCTCGATCCCTCCATCCCACCTCCTTTAGTTACCTAAAAAATAACAAATATTTGGCAGGAGCTGGAGGAATCGAACCACCGACCGCGGTTTTGGAGACCGCTGTTATACCACTTAACTAAGCTCCCTTTCTAATTGTTAGGTTCGCGGTTTTGGATTTGGCAATTTTGTCTCGTTATGTTGAGTGTGTTTGCGGCACCAAGTGCAGTATTTTTCAAGCACAAGCTTATCAGTTGTGTTCACAACATTTTTTGACACCACATAGTTGCGTCGCTTACATTCGACACAAGTGAGATTAAATTTTTGTCGTTTGCCTTTTTTTGCCATATTCTTCCTTTCTTTGTCTTTTTCTACAAAACTGGAGCCCACGGGCGGATTTGAACCGCCGACCTATTCCTTACCATGGAATTGCTCTGCCTCTGAGCTACGTGGGCTTGGTGCTGGGGGTAGGATTCGAACCTACGAAGGCGCTGGGCCGTCAGATTTACAGTCTGATGCGTTTGACCGCTTCGCTACCCCAGCTTGTTATCTGGAGCCACCTGTCGGATTTGAACCGACGACCTTCACTTTACAAAAGTGTTGCTCTACCGCTGAGCTAAGGTGGCAGGCAATTCTCCAGAAAAATAATACTAGCAAGGTAGAGAGGAATACTCAATGATGGGGGAGCTTATTTTATACACTCTACGAACGTTAAATGATTAGAGAGTGTCTAGATACTCATTTAACGTTCGTAGAGTGTATAATTGACAGAAGTGGAGTATTCTGATATATTGCTAATGTACGAAGTGTTCTATGGAGGGAAAATGGAAAAGAAGGATAAACAAAAAGACTTTCAACGTCTTTTCGATGAAATCGAGTTGCAAATTTTGTATGCCGAAACTCCAATTCAACTTTCTTCAGCGCTTGCAAAGATTACAAAAAACAATCGCTTAATCCAGCGAAATTTACATCGTCTATATGATATCGCAAGCCCGGCACGGATTCTAGGGTTAGTCTTACGCGGTTACGAAATTCCTGATGCTCTAACGCGTCTAGAATCAAATCGTTCTTTGCTCGATCTAAATAGAACCCTAGAGACTCTGTCGAGAACAGCGCTTAAGGAGCAAATTTGGCTCATGCTGGCGCAACAACGTGAAGTTCTGCTTGCTCAAATAGAACAAGATTTAGAGACACTTGTGCTTAGGTCGTCTGATCAGCGAGCGATTGCAAGTAGAAAACAAATTTTACTTGCAACCTACGAGCTAATCCAGGAAAATACAAAAATTGCAGTTGAAAAGGTTTTTGGGCGCGCTTTGTCGGTGGAGGGGTGATGATAACCGTTATTGAGGAATTTGAAGAACTGATTGACCATGGTCACGAGCATTTTGCGTGGATAGAACGCTTTATTGCGATCTATCTTTTTCATTTTGTGATCAATGTTCTAGCCTAAGGGGCTATCCCGAACAAGACAGTTTTTCTTCGTTTCAGGTAACCGGCTGAAAACTATTATTCTTCGACTCTCCGTTTTACGGCATTTTTTGAATGTCTCAAACAAGAGCCAGAAGTATAAACCCGTCAGTGCGGGCAGATTTTGTTATCGCGAGTGAACCGTAGCGATCCTGGTAGATTGTCGCGGTTGCAACCTCGTAATTTTCAGGATTGCTTCGTCGTCCTTGGCTCCTCGCAATGACGACAATGAGAAAGCCCTGATAAATAGGGAAACAGGGGATTGAAGGTGGCGTGGATAACTGTGGATAACTTTCACAATGGGGGAGTGAAAAGGGGATGCCGCGCCTAAACTGTTTAGGCGATTATATGGTGCATGAAAAAGTTTATAAGAGGGGAGTAAAGATTATTTAATGCTAGGGAAGTGCAAATTTTTTTTATTGTGTGTAATTTTTTATCCTACAAACTCTCCCCCGCTTTCAGCTTGTCGTCGTAAGTCATCCAATTTTTGATAGGCGCATGTTGCGTACGCTAAAAAACTCATTGATATTTTAGAAATAAAATACTACTCCCCTGCTCCAAATTTTTGCATCATTTGAGATCGTTAGGAAATTTATTTTCTGCACCTCGAAAAGAGCGCCAGCGACGCTTTTGCAGAGAAGTCCTCGACTATATAAATAATTCTCGATGCGCTTCGCTTACTCGAACAAGAATACTTTTTAACCATCAAAAACTTTCGACACGCCCGGACAAGAACCCAAGGCCAGTCTTGAGCAAAACATTTCTTGCTAATGGGCGGGAGACTTAAGACAGAGAGTTACTCGTTCCCGTGGAAGGGTCGGCGGATAATAAAGTATGAGACAATACCCGAAAGGATCGATGCTATCAGAAGAACAATGATTAGATTCGCTCCAGAACTTGCGAGTTTGACGGGTGCGCCTTTGCCGTCGGTTTTGGTTTGGACGACAACCGGTTCTTTTGCTGTTACTGCTTGTGTGCCAAGTATCTTCTCGCCTTGACGAACTGTAATCGTATAATTACCGGCCGTCGTGTAGGTATGTTTCAAAGTTGTTGGGCAAGTGACGTTGCTTTGCACAATGCCGTCTCCAAAATCAACAGTTAAGTTGGTAATCGTATCGCCGGTGCAAGTAAAGGCAACTTCAAACGGCACTGTGCCTGTGGTTGGGGTCACTGCAAAGGTTCCTGTTGGGGGAGTGACGACAGTTTGAATTTGGGTTTGTGAAATTGTAAAAGAGGCGCTCTTGCTTTGAGTTTTATTTTCGGCCAAATAACTAACAGTCACAATATAGTTGCCTGAAGCGGCCGTCAGGCCGTCGGATTTTTTCTGATCCCAGGTCCAGGTCTTCGACTGGCCAATACTTAAATCGATGAGCGCTTGAGTCGAGATCGGCTCAAAGATCGCCGTGGAACCTTGCAGAATCTTAAAGGGCGCCCCATTCGGCAATTGAACCTTTGCTTCGCCAGTGTTTTTAAGCGTAAATTCCACCAGTTCAGCCGGTTTGTAGATGCTTTTCGAGGTTGTCAAGCTAACCGAAATTACTTTAGGCTTCTCAATGGGTTTGGGTTCTTCTTTGGGCTGTGTAGTCGTGACGGTTTTTGTATCGACAGTCTTACCATTGACGATCAGAGTGACTGTAAAAGTTCCCACCGAAGTATAAGTATGGGTTTCAGCGGCATTTGCATCGTCTAGGGTTGTGCCATCGCCAAAGTTCCATTTAATCTTGGGCGAGGCGCTACCGCCTTGCGGCGGTGTATAGGTGGCTGTTACCTTTAAGGGAATATTTCCCGTTGTTGGCTCGACCACCATTGTGCCCAAATCATTTGGATCATGCAGAGCACTAAACGCAAAATCATCAATTCCAAAACCGTCAGTAGTGCCAGGAGCATTTTTCTTTAAGCGAATCTCGGCAATGCCACTATCCGCAGTGGTGGCAGCAAGAGTGACTGGTGAGTTTACGCACTGACCACCCCCAGGAGCATTAACGGTCTTTGTAGCGATGCTCTTACCGTCAATATCAAATGCTTCAATACTTACTTCGGCATTGCCAGCATTCCCAATAGAAAAATTCATAGAATCACTGACACGCCCCTGGGTAAACTTTATCACTAGAGGAGCGTATGAGCTTGGTTTTGCGATTAGAATATTTGGCTCCGACGGCACTTTGTAGCTTGGGCAAGCCGCACTTGCCCCAGACGCCGCAAAAAGCGTTGCACCGCTACCGCCGCCGTCCGGACTCAAAATCTCTACACCTTTGTCGGCATAGGCATCGCCAGCAATATCGCCTGAAGATTTATCATCCCAGTTGAGAGTGGTTTTTTCTGTCGCAATGTCGGCTTGTGAGAGCTGAAAAGTTTGAATGCTCCAATAGCCTAAACTCGCACTAAAAATTAGCGCGCTCACAACCAGCGCTTGCCGCACTCTCAAGTATAACGGTGGTATTTTAGCCACAATCCCTCCTTTTGCTAGTATTTTAATACTAAATGGTAAATACTAAATGGTAAATAGCGAACGGACCGAGTATTTTGATTGCTTTGCAAGTAAGCGGTGGAAAACATCGCTCACATATTTTTTCGGTCTGCTACAATATATATAATTGTTAGGCTAAATGAATCTATGGAGGGGTATGTCGTTTTTAGATAAACGTTCGTCAAGGCGAACCATTATTTTTTTGATCTTACTCATCCTGATTGCTGGAGCGATTCGTTATTTTACAATTAAGCCTCAAACTATTATCACGCCAACCACCGCAACCATTAATGAGCAACTGGCAGAAAAAACTGGCATAATCCGTTCATTTGATGGCGCGACCGTAAAAGTTACCGATCAGGAAGGCAATGAGCAAGCTTTTACTTTAACAGATGACGTTAGAATTCGCGTCACGAATGACGAGGGTATTTTTGTGGAAGGTAAAAAAGATGATTTTAAGGCCGGTCGCGCCATTTCCTATTATCTTTTAATCGGCATCTCGAGTCCGATGAGTAGTTCAGTTGATATCGTGAAGGAGTAGCCATGACGCATGCTCGATTTTTAGCCCTTTTTGCTTTTGTTTGGGGATTGTTATTCTTAGGGTCGGCGCAAGCCCAGGTTTATGACCACCCGGGTTTGGGTCTTAAGGTGCCAGAAACTTCATGTTATACCTACCGAACTGGTGTTAGATTTGCCATAACTAATAGTTCTTCTATACCAATAATTGAGTCGAATAATGATTCACAGTACGACTCATTCTATGCTTCATTAACAACGCCTGGCACAGGCGCACCAGCGAATAATTCAGTTTGTAACTTTGCAGTGCCGGCTGATACCGCCGAAGTGAAATTACTTGCCATTCAACGGCCAGGAAGTCAACAAGCAATGCAACAATGGGCAAATTGTCCTAATTTACCTCAGTGGATGCAAAACATATTTTGCCCCGGTGGCGCTAATCCAATGACTACGCCAGCTTCTATTAATTTCACGGGCGAATATCACAACTACGAGACCGGCAATCCTATCAATCCAAACGATTTCACTCTTTATAAGCAAACTCAATATGCGCTGAATCCGGTTGTGCTCACAAGTAATAGCAATGGTATTGTCGACTTTTCAAACATTACTCCGGTGGATGATCAGGTCTTGCCACCTCCGAATCTACCCACAGGCCGACCGTGGCAGTATCGAAATCAAAGAATCGGTATGAACAATGGGAGCAATGGGAATATTCAAATCGCAACGGCTGGGTCGGTTTTCTACGTTAACATTCGCAAAGGTGCGATTCAGAGTCTACCGGGAAACTTTAATTTAAATTCTCCGACAACCTCATGTTCAGGCAACTCGCCTCGAGTAACATTAAATTGGGGATCATCGCAAAGCGCAACTTCGTACGCAGTTTACCGTAATAATGTGGCGCTTAGTTTGAATGTCACAAGCCCTTGGACCGACAACTCCGTTGCGTCTGGCTCGCATACCTATAAAATTCGTGCTCAAAATTCAGTTGGCTATACCGAGAGCAACTCTCAATTAGTCAATGTGCCAACCTGCCAGCCTCAACCAGTATTATCCAGTGTTGCGATTAATCCACCTTTTGCCACAGTAATTACAAATAATATTGTGCAGTTTAGCGCCAATTGCCGCGATCAGAATGGCGCCAACTTTAATGGCGCATCCGTGCTTTGGGGCGCGCAAAGAGGATCAATCAATCAATCAGGCCTTTATACTGCTCCGGCGACTGCGGGTTCCGATACCGTGACTGCCCAGTGCGCGGCTGTGGGCCAGAATCCAGTTACTGGCGCCGCGCCTGTGACAGTTAAAGGGGGGCAAATAACTGGGGATATCTTTGCCGAGGGCGATGTCAGCAATCTTAATATCGATCCGGATTCAGTTGTCTCATCGAATGGAAGCGTCACTGTGACTGGCACGAATAACACAATTCAGCAATACGACAGCAATGCTTCTCAACAAGCAGATACTGTTATTCAAAAACTCATCAATGAGAAGGCCAATGTCCTTGGCGCTGGTAGTTCGGCAAGTTGCACTAATAGCAATAGCGGTAATTACACGCTCAATAGTGTCTTCAATCTAAATCCCAAACAAGCGGGCAATCCCAGTGACTCTGAAGAAAATGCCGCTAACCCAGAGGGCGGAGTTTGGTTTGTGCGTCACAATTTAATCATGCGCGGCGCTACCTTTAAGGGTAAAGGCACAATCATTGTCTGCGGAGATGTGAATTTAATTTCACCTTCGAATGAGAAAACTATTGCTTACCAAGACGGTGGCACCGGCGATGATCTGGTTGGATTGATTAGCCTGAACGGCAATATCGATTTAAGAAATTATGATAATCTAGTCGGCGCTTATTACGCGCCAAATGGCACGATTGATGTTGGGCAGGGTAGTTCCTCGCTTGGGCTTTATATTGGGGAAAATATTACCCTTCAAGCCGCTGATGTGACTGTTGATTACGATGGTCGCATTACTAACGGTCCACCCCCAGGCTTCAGCAAATCCTTCGTACCCTCGCTTTCTGAGGTCGCGCCGTAATCCAATGTGCTATACTTTAAGCATACTTTCTATTGAGGAGGGGCGTGTTAAGTTTCCAAAATGATGGCATTCAACCGGCTAAGACGCCGGCAAATGGAGCGGCAGGCCCAGCGCCTGTTCAACCAGCCAAATCTGCTCTTGACCCAAGTGTGGTAGCAATCAACCCGGAATCAAACGATTCGCTAATCGCAATTTTTGCGGGTTTAAGTGTTGCTCTTAGTCTCCTCGGCGGTGTTGCGGCCTCATTTTTGCGGGCCCAAGCGAAAGGAGAAGCTGAAGCCTCAAGTCAAAAAGTGACGAGCCTTCAGCAGGAATTCGCCTCGGGCGATCTTAAAACTATGCTCGATAAGGCTGGTTTAGTTGAAAAACAGCTCGAGGTCACAAAAGAATTCTCTGCCGCCCTGCCTTGGCCAAAGCTCTTAAAAGCTCTAGCCGACAAAGTCCCTGGATCGGTTAAATTTACGGCCAATTCTTTTGAAACTGACAAGTCATTAAGAATTGACGGCTCGGCAAATAATTACGCCGAGGTAGCGCGACTCATGACCGCCATCGAGTCGACGGATGAGTTTTCGGAGATTGCGCTGACGAGCGCAACTCTTTCTGAATCTGTCGACGGTAATTCGATTACTTTTTCAATCACGGCCAAATATGCGGCGCCAGTCGCTGGAGGGGATGATGGCGGAAATACAAACTGAATCAACTAAACATAACACTTTGTTGTGGCTAATTTTAGGCGTGATTGGTTCAGCCGCGGCATTCTATTTATATACCTTGCCTCAAATTCGCGAGCTCAAGCTTTTGCGCACGCAGTCGGCGACGCTTGAGGCTGATCTTTCAAGCTTAAACGAAAAGAAAACCACTGTTGTTAAATTAAACGACGATCTTAAAAGGAGCACTGCGCTGACTGACAAACTTGCTCTGGCTGTGCCAGAGGATGAGGCTATCGATGAGCTCATTACTTCACTTGAAAAGATTGTTGAAAAAGCGGGCATTACTTTGTTGTCGGTTCAGCCGGCAAGCAATGTTGAAACAGGCAAGACAACCGCTATGCTTTCAACCCGAGGCTCATATTCCGGCACAACACTATTTCTTGAATTTTTAGAAAAGAACCTTCGTCCGATTGGCGTCAATGATCTTGCACTCACAGCGACGTCGGATATTCAAGGCGCGTCGCTGATTAGCGCCTCATTCGAGATTACTCCTGCCCAGATTGCCAAGGCCGCACCGGCGGCAGAGACGTCCGCTCAAGACACAGAGACAAAAGGAGCCCAATGAATCGGCCCATAGTAATTGGCATCGGTTTAGGAGTGAATCTCATTCTTGCGGGTGTGACACTTTGGCTGATTATGCGCGCCGTGCCCATGACGTCGGATATTGAAAGCGCCCGGACAAAAGTTGAACCTGCGCCAAAATTTACGATCAAAGATATCGAGGCGCTTAAATTGGATGAAAAAACCCTGAATGGTGACTTGCCGATCTCGATTGATGGAGTTGGGCGTGTCGATCCATACGCGGGGATTTAGCAATTATGGTGAACCCTCAAGCCCAAAATAATTTGGAGATTCTCAAAAAAACGGCCGCTGAACTCGGCCTTGAGCTTGTCGCACTCACCCAGGACACTCCTGAACAATCCGCCCTGGCTCTGGTGCCCGAAGCATTGGCGCGTCAATATCAGTTACTGCCTTTAACTCTTAAAGAGAAATCACTCACTCTCGTCTTAACTGATCCAGCGCTCTTGACAAAACCAGCGCCCAAATTTCTGCAGGAACTCAAGCAAAACGGGTATCATCTGCGTTTGCAACTCACATCCAGCGAGGATTTTCAAACTGCTTTGGGAGCTTATCGACCACAAGTCAATGGCCAGAGGCCACTATCCAGAGTGAATAACGCTCAAAGTCAGAACATGCAAGCGAAAACAACTGTGCAGGCAGGTCCTCAACCAGTAACTAGTATACCCCCAGTCGCTTCACCCGCACTTTCGGTGCCAGCCTCGGTGCATTCGGCGCAAGTCGAGTTAGTTATATTGAAAAGCAGAGAAGTGCCTTTGAACGTTTTAAACAAATTCCCCCAGGACGTGGCGAAAAAGTATCAGATGGTTGTGTTTGAACTTTCAGCCGACGGTCAGGAGGCATCCGTTGCCGCCCTTAAACCTAACGACCGTCGAATTCGAGAAATTCTCAAGTTTATTGAGGCGCGAAACAAGGTTCGAATTCATTTATTCTCGGCGAGTAAAGAGGATATTGAAGGAGTATTGAAGCAATATGACACAGAGCACAGAGAAGACAAAAAACCAGCCCAAGCTCCAACGCCAATTTCTTCGATCTCTACTCCGCCTGCGCAGAAGTCAGCCATGGTTTCGGCGCCACTAAAGCCGAGTTTTGCGCCGACAATTCTCACTCCTTCAGTGAAACCTAATTCTGTGTCGCGCATTCCACCCAAACCCGTTTCAGCGCCGCTCCCAGTTGTCCCCAAAAGACCTATCTTGTCGCCTTTGCCGACGCCGCTGGCGGCGCGGCCAGTTACGCCCATTGGGCCCAAAATCGGCGGCCTTACACCAGCTCAACCAATTGCGCCCGAGACGCCAAATAGTTTGGGCACGACCGATCTTAAATCATACCAAGAAGCAATCATTCGTAATTCTGCCACTCTTCGAGATCCAAGTACGCCGGTTCCAACGGTCGAAGTTGGTGATTTACAACTCCCAACCAATCAACTTGGCGTGGGCGAGTTGCCGGAAGGACAAGCGCCGATTATGATAACCAATATCGGCGCAGAAGATAAAAATCTCGACATAGTTCTCGGCACGACCGTTGAAACTTCTGAACAACTTGAGCAAATTCTTAAATCTGGCATGGTGCCAAAAATTGTCGCCGCGATCGTGTTTTACGCCACTGCCGTGGCCGCATCCGATATTCACATGGAGGCTGGTGAGAAAGAGGTTCGGATTCGCTTTCGTGTTGATGGCACTTTACAGGAAATTATCAAATTGCCGGTTCAACTTTTGGCGCCGATTGTGTCGCGCATCAAAATTTTAGCCAAACTCAAAATCGATGAATCGCGCATCCCGCAAGATGGCCGTTTCGGGGTGATTGTGCAAAAGCGGGAAATTGATCTGCGAGTTTCAACCCTGCCAACAGTTTTCGGCGAAAAAGTGGTTATGCGGATTCTCGATAAAGAAAAAAGTTTGAAAAAACTCACTGAATTGGGTATTCAGGGTACTAATCTCGCTCGAATCCAGTCAGCAATCAAAGACCCCTTTGGTATCATTTTAGTGACTGGTCCGACCGGTTCAGGCAAGACCACAACACTTTACGCGATGTTAACTGAACTCAATACCGCAAGTGTCAACATTGTTACTCTCGAAGACCCGGTCGAGTATCAGCTTGATGGCATCAATCAGACCCAGGTCAAGCCAAAAATCGGCTTTGGTTTTGCCGATGGTTTACGTTCAATTCTGCGGCAAGACCCGAACATTATTATGGTTGGCGAGATTCGCGATGGAGAGACTGCCGGCCTGGCAACTCAAGCCGCGTTGACCGGTCACCTGGTGCTTTCAACTTTGCATACCAACGACTCATCTGGAGCGCTTCCCCGGATGATCGATATGCACGTTGAACCATTCCTCCTAGCTTCTTCGGTGAATATCGTGATTGCCCAGCGTTTGATTCGTCGCTTGTGCTCAAAGTGTCGCCAGCCAGCCTCAATTCCGGCCGAAACTCTCACTCGCATTCAGCAGGAGCTCGCCTCGGCATTCGCTCCTGAACTTAAATCAGCGGCGAGTAAGCAACTTTCTTTCTTCGGCCCAAATCAAAAGGGCTGCAATGTCTGTCATAATGGTTATAAGGGTCGGGTCGGGATTTACGAAGTTCTAATTACCAGTCCGGCTATCGCCGATCTCGTTCTTGCTAAATCCGCCTCGTCCAAAATTGCGGCTAAAGCTCACGAAGAGGGGATGATCACACTTAGAGAAGACGGCATCCTTAAAGCCATGCAAGGTGAAACATCGCTTGACGAAGTCATTCAAGCCACCAGCGAATAGGAGTTCCGATGGTTGAGACGCAATCCACGCAAGCCATGTTGGGCGCCAACGATCGCTCACTTTCACCACATTTAAGCGAGATGCTTAAATTCGCAATTGAACATAGCGCTTCTGACTTACACATTCAAATCGGCGTGCCGCCAGTTATCCGCATCGACGGCAAACTTCGCTCGGTGCCAGATCAGCCCCTTTATACTCAAGAATCGGCGGCCGCCGACGTGCTTTCGAGTCTAGGGACCGTGCAACGCGAACGCTTTGCGACCGAACGCGAACTCGACTTTTCTTTTACCTTTGAAACGATGCGCTTACGTTGCAATGTTTACTATGAAAAAGGCAACATCGTCGGCGCTTACCGATTAATTCCAACTCAAATTCGAACTGTTGAACAACTTGGCTTGCCGCCGGTTTTGGTTCAGTTAACCGAACACAAACAAGGACTCGTGATTATTACTGGCCCAACTGGCCATGGCAAATCCACCACGCTGGCGGCTTTAATCGACCATATTAATCACAATCGCTCCGAGCACATTATTACAATTGAGGATCCAATCGAGTACATTTTCGCAAATCAGAAAAGCGTCATCTCCCAACGTGAAGTGGGCTTCGATACCAAAACTTTCGCCAATGCCTTGCGCGCTTCCATGCGCCAAGACCCGAATGTAATTTTAGTCGGTGAGATGCGCGATTTGGAAACGATGGCTTCAGCGTTAACGCTCGCTGAAACTGGTCATTTAGTTTTCACAACTTTGCACACCAACTCCTCGGCCGAAACCGCTGATCGCATTATCGATGTCTTTCCGCCGCATCAACAACAGCAGATTCGCTCTCAACTTGCCTCGGTTTTATTGGGCGTCATTTCTCAACGTCTCCTGCCTAAAATCAATGGCGGGCGAGTTGCGGCGGCAGAAATTATGCTGGGCACAACCGCCGTTCGAAATACCATTCGCGAGGGCAAGACTCATCAGCTCGACAATATTATTCTCACCGGTTCAGCCGAGGGTATGATTAATCTCGATGCTGTGCTTGCCGGTCTCGTTAATAAGGGGGAAGTTACAATTGACGATGCGATCAACTGGGCGCGCGATTCTAAACAACTCAAGATTAATATCTTTTAGTTATGCCCGAGCCCGTAAAAAAACCCGCCCTCAAGTTCGAGATTGATATTCCTTTTTTGAATAATGTTTCAGTGAGAGAGAAGTCTTTTTTAGCGCGCCAGCTGGCCACGATGCTTGCAAGCGGTTTGGCGCTTAATCGTGCCGTGGCTATTCTCGTAGCTCAAACTCAAAACAAAACCCTTAAAACGGCGCTTCAGGGTATTGAAACAGATCTCGAGGGCGGCTTGCCGTTTTCGGGCGCAATTGCCAAACATCCAAAGATTTTTGACCGAGTTTTCGTGAACGTGGTAATTTCGGGCGAAAGCGTGGGGCGCTTGGCGGATGTGCTCAATCAACTTGCCGACCAGCTTGAAAAAGATTCCGGCTTCATGAATCGAGTTAAAGGCGCTCTGGCTTATCCAGCCTTTGTCTTTGTGGCGATGATCGTTGTCGGCGCAATTACGATGGTTTACATCATTCCGCAACTTCAAAGTGTCTTCGAGGAAGCCGGCGCCGAATTGCCATTTTTAACTCGCATGATTATCGCTATAAGTCATTTTCTACAAAACTATTGGTGGTTAATTATTATTTTTGTCGTCGTAGGTTTAGCTGTTGGTCGCACATATTTTCGTTCCAAAGCGGGCGAGCGTCTCTGGGGGCTGATTCAACTTCACCTTCCAGGGCATCTTGGCTACGATATCTATATGGCCAGGTTTAATCGCACCCTGGGAATGCTCGTGCAAGCCGGCACACCAATTATCGAAGCAATCAGTGTCACGGCGTCGGTGATGGATAATCTGCTTTATCGCGAGTATTTGGCGGCGGCGGCCGATCAAGTTAAACGCGGCGTCCCGCTTTCCGTGCCTCTTCAAAAAACCGCGCTTTTTCCGCTCATTGTTGGCCAGATGATCGCAGTTGGCGAGCAAACAGGTCGCCTCGATCAGATTCTCTTAAAACTCGCCGAGTATTATGAAGAGGAAGCAGATAGTAAAATCAAGCAATTAAGCAGTTTAATTGAGCCGATTGTAATCGTTTTGATCGGTGTTGGAGTGGGGATTCTTGTCTATGCGATCCTGGTGCCAATCTATAATATCGCACAGTTCTAAGGGTTTTACGCTTTTAGAGCTCATGATCGTTATCACGATCGGCGGTATTTTAATTAGTGTTGTCGGCATGAATTTTTCGTCAACGCGAAGGCAGGCGCGGGACGCGGTGCGGAAAAGTGACGTTGAGGCGATTCAAACGGCGCTCGAGCTTTATTACAACGCTCACAATGAGTTTCCCAATTTCAATACCTGGGCAACGAGCAATAACTCGATCGGATCTGGCAATTGGGCCTCGCTTCAGCAGGATTTAAGCCCATATTTAAGTTCAATGCCGACCGATCCGGTGAATGCGAGTGGAACTACGCCTGAAAATGGCGGGCTGGCTTACGGCTATCTATCCACAGCCGCCTATGGTTGCACTGGACAATGGTATGTTCTTGTTTATACACTTGAAGTTGAGAACGATCCCGCTTTAACTCGAAGCCCAGGGATTTCTACTTGCAACAGTCAAACGCTTAACGATAGCAACCTTGCAAGCGCTCCTTGGACGTTTTGGGTCGGTGTCTCTGGGAGTTAAAATATGCTAGAGTAATCAAAAGGTATTTATCGATCGAAGTTGAGAACGTCTTGGCTCTATCGGACAAAAATTATCACTCACAATAATAAAAGGAGGCAGAATGAATTTACATAGAAGTAAACAACGAGGTTTCACGCTCCTCGAGCTCCTCGTTGTGGTTGCGATTATCGCGATTTTAGCCGCGGTGATTGTGGCAAACTTAAACTCGGCGCGAAGTAAGGCAAATGATGCCAAGGTGAAGCAGGATCTCAATGGCGTCGATCAGGCACTTGCAGTTGCGACCGCTGACCCATCGGTTCTTGGATCGGCGCCTTTAAACGCCTTAAATAATGGCGGCGGCGTTTTAGTTGATATCGACACCGAAACGGCGCTAACAGTTAATGGTTATCTTAAGACTTTTCCAATTCCACCATCGGGTATAACGCAATATAACTATCGTAGCAACTATTCCAATGGGATTTTCGGCTATGTGTTGTGGGGTACACTCTCAACAAAAACTGGCGCAAACAATGACTGCTGGGTTATAAACACCGGTAACGCTTTTCAGTCGAACGGCTGTCTTGCCGCCGATACAACTGGTGTAACACTTCCGTAATTTAAGAATTTTCATGTCGGAGTTTGAGCAAGCGGTCAATTTTTGGCCGCTTGCGGCGATTTTTGGTCTGTTTTGGGGTTCATTCTTGAATGTTCTTGCTTTGCGCTGGGGTTCAAAGTATCGAGGCTTGACACTCGCAGAACGGAGTCACTGCCCAAAGTGCCAAAAAATTTTAAATTGGCACGAGCTTCTGCCCCTAATAAGTCTTATACTTTTACACGGCCGTTGCCGAGGCTGTCGAAAAAAAATTGACTTGCGCTATCCAGGCGTTGAAATTTTAACCGCAGTTTTTCTTGGGGGAATAGTTTTTAAGTATGGGTTGTCAGCTCAAGCCTTAACTCTGTCAGTTGCCGGGAGTTTGCTTTTGATCGCGGCGCTAGTTGATTTTGAAACTCAAATTTTACCCGATTCTTTAGTTGCAAGCGCTTTCGTTTTAACTCTCCTTGTAACACTTTTACTGGGTCAATCAGCGCTTGTGAATCTAGCGTTTCCAGTTTCCAGTTGGTGGCGGGGCGCCTTAACCGGCGGGTTGATCATCGGCGCGATTTTTCTTCTTACGCGTGGGAAGGGGATTGGTTTTGGCGATGTTAAATTAGCGACCGTGCTCGGATCAGTAGTCGGTATGAGCGGCGCCCTACTTATGTTGTGGAGCGCGTTTATTTTGGGCAGTCTTGTGGGCGGAACACTTCTACTTCGTCGCCGCGCAACCTTAAAGACCGCTCTTCCATTCGGCCCCTTTTTATTTGCTGGCTGGCTGATCGCGCTTTTTTGGGGTCGTGACATCATTGCATGGTATACTCAATTATAATATTGACGGGTAATAAGTTATGCGTAAAAACGATACTAATCAGGGTTTCTCGCTTATCGAACTCTTAATCGTCATGGTTATTATTGGTATGTTGGCAACCGTCGTTACTATTTCGTCTTCAGCCTCAAGGGCGCAGGCGCGCGATAGTCGCCGCAAATCCGATGTCCAGACCGTGGCCGCGGCGCTTGAAACTTATCGAGTTGAGAACAAAGTTTACCCAACCGAGAATAACTTCTCCGGAAGCTGGGACGACCTCAAAGTCGTGCTTTTCCCCGATTTTATTTCCGAATGGCCCGACGATCCACAAGGCAATGCCAGTCAATATGGCGAGGGGTATGTGTACGCAACCGACTCGCTTGGTTCGGCTTACGCGCTTGACGTCACCTTAGAAGGGGATGAAGACGTAACCTTGCAACCCAACGAAATCGACGAAACTTTGACAGTTAATCCAGATGAAGATTTTTTCGTCACAGGTATCTATAGTTATGGCGGCGACACCCATTACCGCTTCAGCGGCCGGTAAGGGCTTTACCCTTATTGAACTTATCATTTCGATGGCGATCATCGTGATGCTTTTAGGTTTGGGAATTCCAGCTTTTCGACGCTATGGTTTACGAGCTGATCTAGAAAATGCAGGTGTGACTTTAGCCACTAATATCTTTCGGGCGCGCACTTTAAGTTTGGCGCCCGAAGCGAGCAAAGAAGGTAATATCACGGCCTACGGCGTTGCTTTTGATGCTCTGAATAATAAATACCGCATTGCGCGCTTTAGTGGCGAGGGGGCAAACGTTCAAGAAGAAAGCGTCGTCGATCAATTTCTTTTACCCAATCAGGTCGCTTTTTCGGTTGCGCCTGCCGAGCCGATTCTTTTTCCGCTTGCTCTTCAAGGCGAGCCGGCCCAGCTGCCCGCGGATAGCAACCTCGCTCTTTTACACACTCGACTCGCCCAAAACAACTCGCGGACTATAAACATCAATCAAGTTACCGGTCAAGTCAGCTTAGAGGAGTAAAGTGAAGACAGCTTTCAACGCGCCACCGGCGACAAGAGGTTTCGGCTTGCTTGAGGTTGTGCTCGCAACCGGTATTTTGGCGCTCGTTGTTACTGGCGCAGTGGCGCTTTTGAATGGCGCCTTGCGCCGAGCGAATTTGTCAGCCGAGCGAACGACGGCTATGAACCTTGCGCAAGAGGGGATTGAGCTTGTTCGAGCCGCTCGCGATATCACCTTCATTGACGATGAGAATAATGCTTGGGATGCAAATTTACCGATCTCAACCGATGAAGGCACTTTGCAAGCGGCTGGTAGCGATCCTTATGGAATTGCTTATGTGCTTGTACCGGGAAGCGGTGGTCTTTATGCATGGCAACTTAGAAAAAATTACCCGCCCACAGCATTCATTGGCGGTGGGATCGCAAATGGCATCCAAACCATCCCACTCAATGATATCGATTACCAGCGTGAGGTTTATGTAACCGTGCCATCACTTGGTTACGTTACGCAGGCTGGCTTGCCAAATGGCGTCACCGATGACGATATTATCCGCAAGATTAAGGTAATTGTGCGATGGGGAGATAGCGCCGGGCAGGCGGTTGAGTCGATTACTTATCTCACTAATTGGCGAACGGGAACGTGATGACCAAAGGCTTCACTCTTATAGAGGTGCTTATTGCTTCATCGATTTTTGTTGGAGTGCTAATGATCGGCACAATCTCTTTCAGTTCAACAAGCACAAAAAGTGAAGAGGTGAAGCACATTCAAACCACAGCGCAAACCGCGAGATTGATTGCCGAGGCGATTTCACGCGATGTGCGAGCCTCTACCGGTGAGAAAGCGCCCGATGGCACATATCTGCAGTATCCTTTTACGCTTTTTAGTAACAATCAAAAAGTAACCTCTCTCGTATTGGGCGTAGCGAGTGGCGACGCACTCGAAATTGCGCGCTACGATCCGACTACGCAAGCTATCGTTACAAAGAAATATGCCGTAACTCTAAATGGCAATGGCGAAGAAATTTTTTCGGTCAGTAAAAATGGGGGAGTGGCCGAATCGCTTCTTCCAACTGGTTACTCAATTCAAGGCGTCTATTTTTGGGCTGTAACGCATGAACTTGCGGCCGATCGTTTTTATCCTTTTGTGAAATTCAGTTTTGCTGTTGTTCATAATGAGTCGGGCACTTCACAAAGAATCAGCTCGGCCGTTGCCACGCGGGAACTGTTCTAAACACAGTTGATATCCGCGTATCATTACGAGGAGCCAAGGGCGACGGAGTAATCTGGTAAAGATTACCGCATAGTCGAAAAGTCTCGACAAATTTGAGCAGAAACATGTACACTCGGCGGAGTTTTGTAATCTTTCCAAGGAGGTAAGTTGTTGTGCGTATTTTCTTCATTCTGGCTTTCAGCCTCCTCTCGGCCGTGCCTACCTGGGCGAAGCTAAGCGAGCAGGAGGTCCGAGCTGTTCTCATCGGAGTGGAAGAAGACAATTTAAACGATCGCTATAGCGAGTCGTGGTGGACACGAGAATTTCGTCTTTTCAGTGGCACGAACGACGAGTGGTCGCTTGATTCTTACACTCGACAACATGTGCAAAAAGAAATCAGTCGACTCCGGAGTGGCAAAACTCCACTCCGTATCTGGGAGTATGATCCAGGTCATGCGATTGTAGTCATTTACCATCTCTGGGATAAAGATCAATCCAGGCTTGTAACGAGTTCAATCGCGCACCTTGTGCGAGAGGAGGGTCGCTGGAAACAGTCGGCAAGTTCCGGAATCTGGTTGAATTATAGTGTCCTCGGTTTCCCGCGAGCAACTCCAGCTTATCTTGATCAGGATTTCGCAAAGTCTAAAAGGAACTTCTTGAACAAGAAACCCAAGAAGACTTTGGTGACCGCGGCTCAAAAAGCGCTTAAAACACTTATCCCAAAGTACGATCTGGGGGGAACATTGTCTTCGAGTAAGTGTCTGCGTGTCATACTTTGCGAGGGTTGGAACGAGCAACGTAAAAAGTCAACCATCAAACTTTTAATTGAGCTCAATCAACCACTTACTTCAAACACATACTCAAAATACGTCTTGTTCGAGGTTGGATTGGACGACCTGGCAACAGGGAAAACGCTTGTCGTGCGTCCACTCGATGAAAATGGAATTTTTGATTTCCCAAAGGTAGCGATTTCATACGAACTAGCCCCTCAAGTTGCGTTTGGGCCGACACGCCAGGCGCTTGCCGAAGCGAAAGGCGCGTATAAACAGGGGTGTGTTTTGTTTGCATCCTGGTGCGCCCTGAACCGACTCGATCGCGTTCAGACCTACTTTTCTTCTGACAAGCAGGGGAAAGTATGGTGGCAGGCGGCTTTCCCATTCGCCAAACTAACGTGGCAGAATGTCGAGCTCGTTGAGTTTAGCTCCGCCAAGGTCAAGCTCATCTTGCCCACCCGGCACGGAAAAACCGCGGTTGTCTTAGTGAAAGAAGGTAATCGTTGGCGCGCCCAGTCGGTCGACAATGAGTAGATGAGTGGCGGGGCAGGTCGCTCAATTTTCCAGGCCCCACAAGGGCCTTTTCTTTTACAGCTCACCCGAGCTTGTTATACTGCCACCATCTATGCAACCCCTTGAGTATATTGTTAACACCGACGGCGGCGCCCGTGGCAACCCAGGCCCCGCTGGCGCGGGCATTGTCATCCAAACCCAAACGGGCGAAATTTTAAGTGAGCTTAAAAAATCACTCGGCACGCTCACGAATAATCAAGCCGAATACTGGGGCGTTATTTTTGCCCTTGAAGAGCTCAAGCAGTTTATCGTGAATGATATTGCGCCAGTTCGTTTCCATCTCGATAGCCTGCTCGTAGTTGAACAACTCAAGGGAAACTATAAAATCAAGAATGAAGGTTTAAAGCCGCTTTTTTGGAAAGTAAAAACTTTAATCGACGAACTTGGTGTCGTGGTGAGTTTTAAGCACATTCCGCGCCGGGAAAATACTCGCGCTGACGAACTCGCCAACCAGGCGATGGATGAAGTAGATAGGTCACGAACGTGAAAAATATGCCGACGAGTAAATTGCAATCAGAAAAAAACGCAATTGTTCTTGCTGAAGAAAAAGTTTTAGATTTTTGGCGCGCCAAAAAGATTTTTCAAAAATCTCTCGAAGCACGAAAGAATGCCGAGCGGTATGTTTTTTATGATGGCCCGCCTTTTGCGACCGGCACTCCGCACTATGGCCACATCCTTGCCAGCGCCATTAAAGATGCTGTGCCACGTTACCAAACGATGCGGGGCAAGTACGTCGAGCGCCGTTGGGGGTGGGATACGCATGGTTTACCGATCGAGAACATAGTTGAGCGAAAACTTGCAATTTCGGGTCGAAAAGAAATCGAAAAAATTGGCATTGGAAAGTTTAACACAGCCGCCCGCGCGCAAGTGCTTGAGTATGCGCGGGAATGGAAAAAAACAATCGAACGCATGGCGCGTTGGGTTGATTTCGATGGTTCCTATAAAACAATGGATAACAGTTACATCGAGTCAGTCTGGTGGGCGTTTAGTCAGCTTTATGACAAGGGTCTTATTTATGAGAGCACGCGTGTTCTACCTTATTGTCCACGTTGTGAAACTCCAGTGGCTCAATCTGAAATTGCAATGGATAACAGCTACAAGAAAATTAGCGATCTTTCAGTCTATGTCGCGCTTGAACTTAGCGACCGTCCGGGCACGTATCTAGTGGTCTGGACAACGACGCCTTGGACCTTGCCGGGCAATACTGCGGTTGCAATTGGTAGCGACATCGACTATGTGCTTGTCGAGCAAGGCCATAAACAGTATTTTGTCGCGGTTTTTGCGAAAGAAAAACTTTTTCCAAATTCAAGCGTGATCGAGCAAAAACGCGGGCGTGACCTTGTGGGTCTCTCATATAAACCGCCCTTTGACTATTATTTGGAGCGAGAATTTCCCAACAAAAAAAATGCTTGGAAAATCTACGCCGCTTCATTTATAAGCAATCAAACGGGGAGTGGACTCGTGCATATTGCTCCGGCTTTTGGCGAAGAAGATATGGAGCTTGCGCGCACCAAAAACTTACCGTCTATTTGGCACGTGACAGGGCAGGGTAAATTCGCGCTCGAAGTCAAAGATTTTGCCGGTTTCGATGTTAAACCTAAAAACAATCATCAGCGCACTGATGTGGAAATTATCAAATATCTATTCGCAAAAGAAATCCTGTTTAAAAAAGAAATCGTTATTCACCCTTATCCGCATTGTTATCGTTGTGAAACGCCGCTTTATTACTATGCAATTCCAGCCTGGTTTGTGAAGATTCAGGCAGCTAAGCCGCGACTTGAAGAGCTCAATGAAAAAATTCACTGGGTGCCAACTCATCTCAAGCATGGCCGTTTCCTAAAAAGTATGCGTGAGGCGCCTGATTGGAATATCTCGCGCAATCGTTACTGGGCTTCTCCACTTCCAATTTGGAAGTGTCCAAATAGTCATCTCACGATCGTTAGATCTATAGCGCATCTGCGAGAATTAAGCGGCTTAGAATTGTCTGATTTGCATCGTCCGCATATCGATGCTGTCACTTTTGCCTGTCCTACGTGTCAGACAGAAACCAAACGTGTCCCAGAGGTTTTTGATTGTTGGTTTGAATCCGCCTCAATGCCATTTGCGGCCGTCCACTATCCTTTTGAAAACAAAGATTGGTTTAAAGCCAATTTCCCGGCCGACTTTGTCGTTGAATATATTGCACAAACCCGTACTTGGTTTTACTACATGCATGTTTTATCGACACTTTTATTCGACGAAGCGCCGTTCCGCCACGTGGTCACGACGGGTAATGTTTTAGCGCAAGACGGTCAGAAAATGTCAAAATCAAAACAAAATTTTCCTAATCCTTGGCAGATTTTTGATACCTATGGCGCGGATGCTCTTCGTTATTATCTCTTGGCCTCGCCGCTCATGAAGGCGGAGGATCTGAACTTTTCCGAAACAGGTGTCCTAGAAATTTACAAGCGTAACTTTCTTCGACTCAAAAATGTTCTTTCATTCTATTCTCTCTATCCTGCTGAAATTGAGGGCCAAGCGCCAAACGCACAATCAGCTAATATTCTTGATATTTGGATTTTGGAGCGTCTTCAGGAAAGCGTAAGCTTAATTACGAATGCCATGGAGCATTACGAGTTGGATTCAGCATTTAGGCCGGTCGAAACTTTGGTTGATGATCTTTCGGTTTGGTACCTGCGTCGTTCGCGGGAACGCTTAAAAGATGATTCTCCTGGCGCTCGGCTTACTTTAAGAGAGGCTCTGCTTAAAATGAGCCTGCTCTTGGCGCCTTTTGTGCCTTTTATCGCAGAAGAAATTTTTTTACAACTGCGTAGTCCAAAAGACTCGGAAAGTGTGCACCTAGCTGACTGGCCAGTCAGTCGCTCGGTCGATCAAAAAATTCTTGATCAGATGGCAACGATTCGTCAGGCGGTCTCGCTTGGGCTCGAAAAGCGGAGTGCGCTCAATCTTCGCGTTCGTCAGCCTTTAAGTTCGGCTAAAATTATGGGTCTGCCTTTTAAATTAAACGAACATTATGCAGAATTAATGCGAGCTGAACTTAATGTTCAAAATCTCGAATGGCACACCGGCGAAAAACTAACCGTTGAACTTAACCCACTCCTCACCGACGAGCTTCGTGTTGAGGGTTTAACGCGCGATCTTATCCACGCCATTCAAATTCTTCGTAAAAATGCTCAACTTAAACCCAACGAACAAGTGCTCATCGCAATTCATGGGGTTGGCGATCAATTCTTAGATATGAAGCAAAAACAAACTCAAATTGAACAAGCAACTCATGTTCGCATTGAGTGGCGAGCAAGCAGTAGTCAATACTCTACGACCGTCGATAAATTGACGATCATGCTCGAGCGATGAGGTTCCAACTCTTGCGCTTTATCGACTGGTACCTCGTCGGGATAGTTTTAATTTTAGTAGTTGGTGGTGTGGCGATGATCTACAGTCTCACTTTTGCCCGCTCCGGTTCCGAACTCGCTTTCACACAAGGCGCGTTCGTGATTTTGGGCTGGATCACGGCGTCCATTTTGGCAGTTTTTGATTACCGCCGACTGCGTTCGTTCAGTCTGCTATTGTATCTTGCAGTTGGCTTACTGCTCTTGGGCGTTACGTTTTACGGTACGGTCGTTTTCGGTGCGCGTCGCTGGATCGAGATTGGCGCATTCCAACTCCAACCATCTGAATTGTTCAAGCTAGTCGCGGTCATCTTAATTGCCCGAGTCCTCGCCGCTCGCTTTGGCGCGATTCGTTTTAGAGATTTATTTGTTGTTAGTCTCTTATTAGGTCTTCCGATTACTCTAGTGCTGAAACAGCCGGACTTAGGGACAGCCGGTGTTATATTTTTAACGTTCGTAATAATTCTGACGATCGCAAAACTGCCGCGCTCGCTTTGGGTTAGCATCGGCCTAAGCCTGCCCATCCTTATGTTGGCGATTTTTTTGAATCTTAAAGACTATCAAATTGACCGGGTTCAAGTTTTCCTCAATCCTGCGTCCGATCGTTACGGCTCTGGCTATAACGTCCTTCAGTCCTTAATTGCAGTTGGCAATGGCGGTCTGTTTGGTCAGGGACTGGGTCAGGGAACGCAGAGCCAGCTTGATTTTTTACCCGTCATTCATACCGACTTTATCTTTGCCGGCATGGCTGAAGCAGTTGGCTTTTTTGGCTCTTTTGCCTTTCTCGTACTTTTCGCCGCTTTAATCATTCGAGCGCTAATGATTTCTCATCGAGCGCCGGATGCATTTGGTTCATTCTTGGCCTTTGGCATCGCTAGCCTGTGGTTCGTTCAACTGGCGATTAATGTGGGGATGAATTTAGGGCTTGCGCCCGTAACAGGCATCCCACTTCCTTTCATCTCTTACGGAGGCACCGCGATTGTGTGTAATTTTATCGCACTGGGGATTCTTGAAAGCATTGCAATTCGGTCACAGCAAGGTTATTTTCGCACATATTGACCGGATTGGGAGAAAAGTATATTCTAATGGAACGCTCCGCGAGAAATTTTTTATATTGATGAATTAGTAATCCTCTGGAGAGATATGAAAAAAGCTCAAGCTAAAAAAGTAGCGATTATCGAAACCGGCGGCAAGCAATATCTTGTCCAGCCAGGCGATACCCTTAAGGTGGAACTGATTAGAACGGAGAAAAATCAACTTACTCTCCGCGATCTCTTGGCCAACAAAAATGTGACCGCAACCATTTTAACAGAAGGTCGTCATCCAAAAGTCTCCGGTCGCATCTTTCGCAATAAAGTCCGTTCCTCGCGTTTCCCTCGTGGCCATAAACAGCGCTATACTGCTCTTAAAATCGAATCAATGATTTAAGAATACGTATCATGATCCGCCCCATTGCATATCTTCGAGAAAGTTACGACGAATTACGGAAGGTGAAATGGCCAAGTCGCGAAACTACGATTCAATACACTTTAACCGTGATTGGCGCTGTTATTCTCCTGACAACTTTCTATGGCTTAATCGATTTTGGCCTTTCAGAAATTATCAGCCGGATGCTTAACCGTAGCTAAAGAGTCAGCATGACAGACATTTTTGATCAACCAGAAGAATTAGATTCCGAAACCTTAATCGGTGAAACTATTAAACATGCAAGTCGACGGCCGCGACCTTCGCTTCTTGGGCAGAAACAAGCCGGTGAGCGCGGTTGGTATGTGATTCACACCTACACTGGCTACGAGGATCAGGTAGCCGAAACTCTCCGCCAGCGTATTGAATCACTTGGCATGGACGACAAGATTTTTGATGTGATCGTGCCAGTCGAGAAACAGATTGAGATTCGCAATGGCAAACGCCGGACCGTTGAGCGCAAAATTTTTCCGGGTTACGTTTTGGTTGAAATGCTAGTGACAGACGACTCATGGTATGTTGTCAGAAATACTCCGAACGTTACTGGCTTTATTGGCTTGGGTGTCCGTCCAACGCCGATTCCGCTTGCCGAAGTTGATCGAATAAAAAAGAGAATGGGCGTTGAAGAACCCAAATATCAGATCGATTTCACAATCAACGATCTTGTAACAATTACCGATGGTCCACTTAAAGGTTTTCAGGCGACTGTGAGTGAGATTGATGAAGAAAAAGGGAAAGTTAAGGTTCTCGTCAACATGTTTGGGCGTGAAACGCCCGCTCTACTCGATTTCTTACAAGTTAAGAAAGTTTAGTAAATCTCAAAGGATGACTATGGCAAAAGCAATTAAGACCATGATTAAACTCCAAATTCCCGCTGGCAAGGCTAATCCGGCGCCGCCTGTTGGAACGGCTCTCGGGCCGCACGGCGTAAATATTATGGATTTTTGCAATCAATTTAATGAGCGCACCAAGCAACTTGGCAACACAATCATTCCGGTTGAACTTACGCTCTATGTGGATAGAAGTTTCGATTTCATCCTTAAACAACCACCAGCCGCCGTCCTATTGCGTCAAGCCGCTGGTGTTGAAAAAGGAGCAAGTGAGGTTGGTAAGCAAAAAGTCGGTAAAATTTCCCAAGCTAGACTTCGTGAATTAGCCGAGCAAAAAATGTCCGATTTAAATGCAAACGATATCGAATCAGCTATGAAAATTCTGACTGGCACCGCTCGCTCCATGGGAATTGAGATCCAGAACTAAAAGAGGCTGTCAGGAGTGGAAAGAATTACGCCAGCCGAAAGAGCCATCTGGGCAGCGTTTGCGAGCGATCTCTACTTCGGTCCAACTCATCTGAACGAACTTCTGGCATTGAATGAAACGTTGCAGAGCATTTGGGAAAAACCCGAGCATGAGCTCAAAAAAATTCCTATCCGATCGGCCACTCTTCAAGCGATCGTCAAATTACGGACGAACGTTGATCCTATAAAAGTTCTGACTAACCTCCAGAAACAAGGAATTAAATTTATTACTCGATTCGATGCCGATTACCCGGCGCTTCTTGGTGAGATTACTGTTCCGCCAGTAGTATTATATATACGCGGAAAATTAGAAAACAAAAATCATACGAACGTAGCAATCGTAGGCAGTCGACGCATGACAACCTATGGCAAGCGGACGGCTGAATATATCAGTCGGTCGCTCGCACAGAGCGGCATTACGATTGTATCTGGGCTCGCGCTTGGTATCGATTCGGTTTCTCACAAGGCCGCACTGGAGGCAGAGGGAATTACCTGGGCAGTTTTAGGTTGCGGATTAGATCAGATTTACCCATCCAGCCATACCCAATTAGGCGAAAGAATTTTGTCGAATGGCGGCGCTTTGATAAGTGAATTTCCGCCTGGTACGCCAGCGCTCCGCCACCATTTTCCGATCCGCAATCGTATTATTGCTGGCTTGTGTAGCGCAACAATTATTGTTGAGGCGACCGAACGCTCGGGGACGCTCAGCACTGCGCGCGCGGCCTTGGACGCAAATCGCGAAGTTTTTGCCGTGCCTGGCTCGATTTTTTCACCCAATTCAGTTGGTTCTCATGCACTCCTCAAATCTGGAGCTGGGCTTTTACATACTCCAAATGACATTCTCGAAGCGCTCGGCCTTGAAATGAAGTCATCGGATCGTCCAGTTACACAACTTACGAGCGTAGAAAGTGTAATTTTTGCCACCCTTTCACATGAACCGATGCTTCTCGACGACCTGATCACTGCCACCCAACTGACGTCGAGTGCGATTGTTAGCACTTTAACGTTAATGGAAATCAAAGGTCTTGTTCAAACGGCTGGGCAAGGGCGATACGTTCGATCGCACTCTTGACGCATGAGTGCATCTTGCGTTTACTAGAACCCATTGTTATGCCAGCCAAACATCTTGTCATTGTCGAGTCGCCTGCTAAGGGTAAGACGATTGAGCGCTATTTGGGCAAGGATTTTCACGTTCTGGCTTCATACGGACATGTGCGTGATTTGCCAGAGCATAACCTTGGTGTTGATGTCGAGCACAAGTTCAAACCAACGTATGTCATTCCGCAAAAAGCTAAGAAAACGATCAGCGCCTTAAAGACTGCCTTAAAGGGCGCTGACTCCCTTTATTTGGCAACAGACTATGATCGAGAAGGCGAGGCGATTGCCTGGCACATTCTTGAGGCGCTTAACCTCGAAAAGATGAAAATTCCTGTCGCTCGGATTACCTTCCATGAAATCACAAAATCGGCACTACAGGCGGCGATTAAAAAGCCGCGGTCTCTCGATCTTAACTTAGTTAATGCCCAACAGGCGCGACGGATTCTCGATCGTCTAGTCGGTTATACTTTAAGTCCGTTTTTGTGGAAAAAAGTAATGAAAGGTCTTTCGGCGGGGCGCGTGCAATCAGTTGCAGTGCGTTTGGTCGTTGACCGAGAGCGCGAGATTAAGGCTTTTGTGCCCCAAGAGCACTGGAGTCTTGAAGCGCTTTTGGCAACACGCAAAAAGGAAGAATTTCGAGCGTCGTTGGCTGAATTTAAGGGGAAGAAGCTTGATAAACTTGGAATTAAAACCGAAAAAGAGGCGCGCGCGCTTGAATCGGCGTTGGCTGGTGTGACTTACCAGGTTAAGTTGGTTGAAGAAAAAGAAATCACTAAACGCCCTTCGCCGCCGTTTACAACCTCCACTCTCCAGCAACAGGCCTCGCATCGTTTGCATTTTTCAGCCAAGCAGACCATGAAGCTTGCTCAGGATCTATATGAGGCCGGTCACATTACCTATATGCGTACCGACTCAACTAATCTGGCTGGCGAGGCTATTTCTGCCACCCGAGGATATATCGAAAAAACATTTGGCGCAAATTATCTTCCGTCTGTGCCTCAATACTACCGAACAAAAAGCAAAGGCGCTCAAGAAGCGCATGAAGCCATCCGCCCAACCGATGCAACCAAACAGAGTTCGGATTTAAACTTGCCTTCTGATAAACATGCAAAACTTTATGAATTGATTTGGCAGAGAATGATTGCTTGTCAGATGGCGCCCGCGCGCCTTAAAGCGACGACCGCCTTAATTCAGGCTGGAGAAGGAATTTTTAAGGCGCATGGCAACGTCGTGGCTTTCGACGGTTATCTAAGGGTCTGGCCGAGTGATCGAACTGATTCAATTCTACCCAAGTTAGCATCGAATGATTCGCTCACCCTACAAGAATTTTTTACAGAACAGCATTTTACCGAACCGCCGGCTCGTTATTCAGAAGCAACTCTCGTTAAGGCGCTTGAGGAACATGGCATTGGTCGACCGAGCACTTACGCGCCAATCATCAGCACAATTCAAGATCGAGGCTATGTTCAGCTATTTGAGCGTCGTTTTCAGCCGACTGAAACCGGCGAGATTGTGACTAATCTGCTCGTTGAGCATTTTCCTGAAATTGTGGACTTAACCTTCACCGCCTCAATGGAAAAAAAGCTCGATCAAGTCGCTGAAGGCGAACAGGATTGGACTAAACTTCTAGGTGATTTTTACACACCTTTTGACCACAAACTTGAAGTTAAGCAAAAGGAAGTTGAAAAACTTGATCTTACTGAAAAAACCGACAAAACTTGTCCAAAATGCGGCAAGCCACTCATTATTCGTCGGGGCCGATTCGGTCGATTTTTAGCTTGTACGGGTTTCCCAGAGTGTCGGCATACTGAAGCCATTGTGGAAAAAACAGGGATTCAATGCCCTGAATGTGGTCAGGGCGAGCTCATCGAAAAGAAGACTCGTCGAGGTAAGACTTTTTGGGGCTGTGAGCGGTACCCAGAATGCAAACATGCCACTTGGAATGACCCGCGTAGTCATGAATCATCTTCCTAAAAGCATCCAACGAGTCATTGAAGAATTGAGCAAACTGCCGGGCATCGGGGGGAAAACTGCCGGTCGGTTGGCATTTTATCTTGTCCGTCAGCCCCCAAGTCAGAGCGAGCGCTTGGGGCAGGCTCTGATCGAGCTACGAACTCAACTTAAATTTTGCTCAAATTGTTTTAATATTACCGAGCTCGATCCCTGCTCAATCTGTGCCAATGCTCGGCGTGATCAAACTTTACTGTGCGTTGTAGAACAGCCGCTCGATACAGTCGCTCTGGAAAAAACAGAGTATCAGGGACTGTATCATGTGCTTGGTGGTGTTATCTCGCCGATTGAAGGTGTTAGTCCAGATCAGTTAAGAATTCGGGAACTAATCATTCGTCTTGAGAGTTCATCCAGAATCAAGGAGCTCATCATCGCGACCAATCCCTCGCTTGAAGGGGAGGCGACTGCCTTGTATTTGCAAAAACTGATAGCCGATCAAGGTCTCAAAAAAATTAAGTTGAGCCGAATTGCTCATGGCTTGCCAGTTGGGGGAGACCTTGAGTATGCTGACGCCGTTACACTCACACGCGCAATTGAGGGGCGCCGTAGTTATTAAACCCGTTTATAGCGGGAGAAGGAGGGGAATGGCAGCGTATTTTTGCAGTGAATGCAACTATGAAACCGAAGAGAAACAATGTCCGCTCTGCGGGGGCGCAACCGAGATTCTAGACGTAAAAGACGATCCTTTGCTTGGTCAACTTTCACAGCATCCCCAGTATGCATTCGATGATGAGGAGCAAACATATATCTAAAATTATTTAACACTGCAACGCAGAAACTTGAGTCGTTCAAGCCAATTCGTCCGAATGAGGTAGGTCTTTATGCGTGCGGCCCAACGGTCTATCAGTTTGCCCATCTGGGTAATTTTCGCACCTACCTTTTTGAAGATTGGCTCCGTCGCGTTCTTGAGTACCACGGATATGCCGTCAAGCACGTGATGAACATTACCGATGTCGGGCATTTGGTGAGCGATGCCGACTCGGGAGAAGATAAGCTTGCCCTCGCCGCCAAGAAAGAGGGAAAATCCGCTTGGCAAATTGCCTCGTTCTATACAGACGCTTTCTTTTTTGACACTGATCGGCTGAATATTGAACGGCCGCACAGTACGCCAAAAGCAGCCGATCACATCAAGGATCAGATCGCGCTCATTCAACAACTCGACGCAAAAGGCTTTATCTATCAAACGAGTGATGGCGTCTACTTTGATATTCAGAAGTTCCCCGGGTATGCAATCTTAGGTGGCCAATCACTGACTGATCTTGAGGCCGGCGCGCGGGTTGAAATTAATCCAGACAAGCGCCATTGGGCAGACTTTGCCCTGTGGAAGTTTTCTCCTTCTGATACTAAGCGGGATATGGAATGGGAAAGCCCGTGGGGGACTGGGTTCCCCGGTTGGCATCTTGAATGTAGCGCCATGAGTGTCAACGAGCTTGGTCAACCGTTTGATCTTCATGCCGGTGGCATTGATCACATTTTTCCACATCATACGAATGAGATTGCTCAAAGTCAGGCGGCCACGGGCCTGCCACTGGCAAATTTTTGGCTCCATGGCGCGTTTATGCTTGTTGATAGCCAAAAAATGGGTAAATCCCTCGGCAACACTTTTACGCTTCAAGATATAGTTGAGCGTGGGCACGCGCCGCTGGCTTTTCGCTACCTCGCTTTGCAAACCCACTATCGCAAACAGTTAAACTTCACCTGGCAAGCGCTTGCAAGCGCCGAGCAGGCGCTTTTCAAGCTCTCGGCGTTGGCGGAATGTTTGCCAGAACAGGGGAATAAAGTGCCGGTGGAAATTGAAGAGAATTTTCGAGCGTTCATTGCCGACGACCTAGCTCTCCCTCAAGCAATCGCGCTTTTTTGGGAGGTCTTGAAATCCAATCAACCTGATGAAGTTAAGGCTCAAGTGATTGTTCATTGGGATCAGATTTTCGGCTTGGGGCTTAAAGAAAAGTTGGGGCAAGGACAAAAGATCCCATTTGAAATTCAACGCCTGCTTAAAGAGCGCGACCAGGCAAGATTAAACAAGAATTTCGTTATTGCCGATCGTTTGCGCCAGCAAATTGAGGAGCAAGGTTTTACGGTGCACGATAAAGATGCAGAGTCTTTCGCCACTCGAAATCCGAATGCCGATAGACAACCTTTCAACCATTGACAGAAGAAAAGGTATCTGCTAGATTTTCACGTTCGTTAATGATATAAATAAATAGAAACCAGTGGAGGGCCGCTGGTTTTTTTGTTCTTTCTCGCGTTCTGACTAGGAGCCGCGGAGAGTTGTCGGAGAGCGTTGCTCAAAGACAGTGCCCCTCCTTCCCGGCTGCCCCTCGGGTCTGGTTCCAGCTTGCTGGCGCCGGCCTGGTCAGAACATGGGGAAGAATAAAGAGGAAGCTAATGTCAGAAAATCACGAGCAATCGAGAGCTAATCCAACGCCTGAAGGTTCGCATCAAGTTGAGAGTCAGGCAATTTCGCATATCCAAAATGCAATTCCTGAATATCAGCAGAATACGCCAAGTTTCGTAGCGTACAACTCGCACACTACTCAATCTATTGCTTCTGTTCGCGCTCAAATTGCAAACTACACTGAAAAACATCGCTTGAGTCAGGAAGCGCTTGCTATCCCGCGCGCGAGCATGCTTGGCAAAATTAAACAATCGCTCACGGTTCCCGCCACACCCGAACACCCAACTCGACTCCAGACTTTTTCCTCAAAGTTTCGAGAGTTTTGGCACAAATCAAGCACGCGGTGGGCGCGTTTCGGCGCTGGCGCCGTTGCGACCGGTACAGCCTTCGTGGGCGTTGCCACAGCTAATCCGGTTTTAATTGGTCTTGGTTTAAGTGGCCGAGTCGCGCTTTCTGGAGCGGGCGCTTTCGCCACCTCTCAAACTTCTATGGAGGGCCGCGATTTGCGCCGTGAAACTAACACCAGCGAAAAACTCTCACCAATTCGTTGGCTAAAGGGTATCTTTAATAAAAACGCGCTTGCTTTAACTCCTCGAGAGCTTCAATCGATGCAAGTTGAGGAAAGGCAGGAGCGTTTAGGCAAAACTCTTGCAACGGCCCGAGCAATGGGCGCCGGGAATGTTTTTGATGTTACCAGCCAGCCAACGGCTCTTGAGCAACTCGTCACTTATTCTCTGCATACCACGCGCCGGGTTGAACAAGTGCGCCAGGCGCTTCAGAATCGTTTAGAGAGAACTAAATCGAAAGATGCCGGAGTTCAAGCGCAGGCGCTTCAAAAGTTTGATCAATACAAACTCAACGCAACTCTAAATCGAATTCATATTCACCGATCAAAGTTTTTTGATAATCAAGAAGCCAAGATCGAGCGTGAAAATTTTGTTCAAGCGGTGGAAAATCATGCAGTCAACAATTTGGTTGAGGCTAAGCAGACTGCTAAAAAGCGCACCTGGATTGCCGCCGCATGGGGCGCGGGTGCGGCTTTGGTAACGGGATTAACGGGTTTAAAACGCATTGAAACGGCTGAACTTTCCTCCAATTACGGCGAAGGTGTTGGGCCGGCGCTCAAACGTCTAGTCGAAGGAATTAAGAACATTCCGGGCAATCTAAAAGCGATGGCTGAACGCATCTACGACGATTATTTGCGGCCGACGCCAGAAGTGACGGTTCCCCCTGCCAGTATTTCTTCTACCGTTCCTGAAGTCATTGGCAGTTACGCTTATCAAAAATCACTCTTGCAAGCCATCGAGAAGGCGCGTGAAACTGGCACGAATGCGCCAATTTGGCAAGCGCTCACTGATCTTAAGAAGCAGGGAATTGTTTTAAGCGATGTCTTGACAGCAGACAATAAGAACGAACAGGGTCTCTCTTTCATTGATTACCTCAAGTTAAACGTTGATCGTTTTCAATCGCCAGAGGAACAGCCGGCGTTGCACAAGCTACTTTCCAGTCAGATCGATGCTCATGGCATCAGTTCAAGCTATGTCAATGAAAGTCATATCAACTACGCCAACGCGCGCGGTATCAGCACAACTCTTCACGGCAAAAAACTTGAAGCGATGTTCGATAGTCATGGCCGTGTGGCGGATTTAGAACTTGGCGGCGTCAATCGTCCGGATCTAATTGAATATATCTCAACTAGCGATGGCCGCTTGTGCTTTGATGAAGTTGCTTTTAGCGCCGATCACCCGATGCCGGAAGTTGCGCGTCGAAATCCTTTTGCTTTGCCGCAACTGGTTCAAGATGAAATGGTACAGGCAACCGGTAAATTGCCAGCCACCGACGTTATTGAGCAGCCACAACCGATCGATGCTTTTATTGGGGCGCATAAAGGCGTTAAATACTATGAATATAACTTTGGTGATCATGAGCTAGTGACTTTCACGCAACCGAGTGGAACATTTGAAGTTTGGGAAAAAGTTGATCTAGGCGTGCGCGGAGTCGGCATTCAACCGGCGGCCGAATTTAGGGAAATTTTTCAGGGCGCGGAACTGCCAAAGCCAGATTATGGCGTTGAGTATCAGGGCGAGTATCAGGTTTCATTTGAGAATGACTTTGGCGGTCCGATCACGGCCGAGCGAGTTGCTGGTTTCAGTCAAGAAGAGTTAGCGCACTTCAAGAAAGTGGCCGCCGATCGAGAATCGATCACTCGGTTCTTGAGTCGGCACAGTATTGAGAGCCAAAATTTCTTTGTGAATGCGGAATTAGTTAATAGCAAGAATGCGGCTGATGGTACCTGGACAACGTTCTATAATCCAAACGCCCAGTTTGGTAGCCCCGATACCGGTGTAAAGATTCGTTTCGACGAAGTTGGTCAGGTACAAGAAGTCAAAATGGCCCACATTCCAGTGAACGTTGAGGAAACCCGTCGCCTCGATGCCTATGTGAGCGAAATGGCCCGTCAGGCGGAGCAGAGTGGTACTGGCGTGAACACTGCCGAAACCGCACGGCTCGATGATGCAGTTCGCGCACTGGCTCGCGGAGATCAGGCCAAAGCCACAGTTACTCCAGTTGCTTCGTTTGTAACGAACTCAATGGTGAATACATCGGTTCTGGATGCGCGACCTGAAGTTGTAGCCCCGCCTATTCAACAAGATGTTATCCATGAGCCAGTAGTAAAGGTTCCAGCGCATACTGATTTTCAAACGTCGATAATGTCGCCTGCGATAGAGCAGGTTCAGACTCAAAATGAACTTCCTCGAATCGATCTCGCGCCTGAAATTGCGCAACCAGAAGCAATCACTTCAAGCGAAGTACCATTTATGCAAGTCATTCCTGAATCGGTTAACGAGACATCTCAAGCGCCGCGCTTGCCTGTAATTTCAGAAAATGTTGAACCGGCTGGATCGGTAGGAGAGAGCGGAGTTTTGCCGGTGATTCAAGTTGATTCCGAACTCGAAAAATAATCTTTGAGAGTCTTAGAGCTTTTCACTTTGTGTGTAAAGCTTGATAGGCGTTCAAAGCGGAACGTTAAAAATTTAGAAAAAATAAGAAGGAAGGGGGTACTCAAAGATGGGTACTCGTAAAAATGGGAACGTTTTTTTTCTTATCGTCGCGCTGGTGGTGAGTGTGATGACGATACCAGTGTTCGCACTGGGTTTTCTCGGGCCAATCCTGACTTTCGGGATGTGGTTAGCCGAACAGTTTCGTGACCAGCACCATCGGGCGGAGACTCATTCGCCGACGGTTTCATTCGTAATTCAGGTGCCTGACAAGTATCGTCAGCGCGCCGATGAATTTCGGATCGAAACCGACATGGTGATAATCCCGCCAAGCGAGTCGGGCTACACGTACCGACTCATTAAGGAAGATGGTGGGATGCTTTGGCCAACGACCGTCCGCGTCTGGACTCCGACTTCGGGGTATGAGATTGAAAAGGTCGAACTGCGGGAGGGGAACCACGTTGTCGATAAGATCGAAGGCAAGCGACTGAAGGCGATGAAGTATTTCGACCTTCAGTTGCCAGATTCGGTCGGTAACGCGCGGGGTTCGCCCGACCACTTCGAAGTGGTCTTCTACCTTCCGGACGATGAGGAGGAGCGCGTGTCGTGTTCCTTCAGTGTTTTGGCGCTGACGATCTACGACTGGTATCTGCAGTACGATGAACTGCAAAACCAGCGGATTGGGCGCCGAATGGCTGAAACGCCGCGCCAACTCCACCCTGAGCGGACCGAGACGGTGACGGTAATCGTTGAGACCGAGACCGGTCTGACGGTTATCGACACCGTAGGGGTGAATCCGCAGGACCGGGCGGCAATCGCTTTCTCGGAGAAGGTTCAGCCGGGTGTCTATCGCATTCGGGTCAAACCGGGTGCGGTCCGCATCGGTCTGGACCGGCCCGGAGTGGCGACTCCGCCGCCGATTCAAGACGGTTTCTACGCCGTCGCGCCTGGGTCGCAAACCCAGATCACATTGAAAGGGAGGTAGAAAAGATGAAAATTTTTTTCATCTTGTTAGCAGTTTTTTTTCTGGCGGGTCTGCCCACCAGTGCGCGTGGGTATTTGGTACCCGGCAAGAACCCGCAGTCGCCGGCGATCCGGAACGCGGGCAACGAAGTGACGGCGCTCCGGATCGCCCAGGAGAAGGGCTGGCGGGTCTACCAGTTGCCCGTCAATACCTACGTGGGTAACTACGGCGCTTCCGGCGAGTTTGTCCGGGGTGTCTTGCCCAGGGGCGCCTGGATGGGCACAGACGGTACCCACGAGTACGTCGTGGGTTATACCGACGGCCGAGGGGTTTGGCGTGGGTGCGGAAACCTGACCGATCGCATCCCACCGCCGCCGCCAGTGCGCATTCCACCACCATCGCCGCCGAAGCCGCCGCCCCTCATCCCCTTCATACCGATCACTTCGGGTCTCGTGGTGACTCACGAGTGGCGGGGTGAGAAGAGTGGCGCGGCGACCGCCAGCGAGTTCTTAACTCGCAACCCGGTTCAAGCGCCGACTATTGTCGGGGATGCCAAGGTGAGCATCAGCCAGGTGCAAACCCAGGCTCAACCCCTGGCCTTCCCAGACTTTAATATTTCGGCTTTGTCTTCGGCAAACGCCGAAACCGGGCCGATCCAAAACAACAACTCCGCCACCTCCCAGGCGAGTAACGTGAACACCGTGCCGATCGGTGTGAACACCGGGCCTGGGAGCGTGACGGTGACTGGGAGTGGCGCGGGTACGCAAACCGCGCCCACCCAGCAGAACAATTTGATCAGATAGCAACAAGGAGGAGTTGCTGTCTGACAGAGTCTTACCCCGAGCTTCGGCTCGGGGGATATTTCCTCTAGTCAAATCATGTTGACTGGAGGAAAGTATCAATTGAGGGCGTGCGCTGGTCGAAGCGGGCGAGAGTGCAAATATCGGAAAGGTGGTGAATAAACTATGCAAAAATCTATCGCAATCGTTGCGTTTGCCTTGATGGTGACAGCTGGATCCTCAAGTGTATTCGCGGCGACCGTGCAAAATAACAACAGCTCTACGAGTCAGAGCCAGAACACTAACGCCGTTACAACGGTTGTTAATACTGGCAGTGGCTCCGCGGCTGGTTCAAGTAGTTCGGCGAGCGCCCAGGATTCGTCAACGAATCAATCGAACGAGAGGCAATCAACTTCGACTTCGCAAAGTTCGGGCACTGCGACTACAGGTTTGGTGCAAAATAACAATGTTAGCACCAGTCAAAGCCAGAACGTAAACGCCACCACAACGGTTGTTAACACCGGCAGTGGGAATGTGAGCGGCTCGGCGAGCGCCAGTGGCGGTCAAGCGTCAGAAACAACGCAAAGCAACTTTGCTTCTGGAAACAGCCAAAATCGGACCGAAAATAACAACAGTTCGATTAGCCAAAGCCAGAACGTGAATTGCGGCACAACCGTTGTCAATACCTCATCAGGTGATGCCTCTGGTGCGTGTGCGGCGGCAGGTAGCCAAACGGCAACTACGACACAGTCGAACACAACCGAACAGACTCAAACGAAAAAGAATGAGACCAAGATTGAACAAGCCCAATCAGTGGCACAAGCAACTTCAGTGGCTGGTGTTCCAACCACAACCACTCAAGTCCCGCCGGTTACAACCAAAACCGAGCTTCCGAAAGAGCTCCTGAAGACGGGTGCAAATACGGTTGCTCTCGCGCTTGGTAGCGCAGTGATCTCAGCCGGTGGCGCAGCATTCGCTCGTCGCAAGCAGATGGTCGCAGATCTCATCGTTGGCTAATGCTAACGGTATGTTTTAAGGGGCCAAAACGACGCGGAAACGCGTCGTTTTGCGTTGAAGGAGGGGGAGCCATCTGGTACACTACCGAACCATGGAAGAGCAATTCGATGAGGGTAAACTCAAACTCTACGATCTTCTCAAACTCGGAGAGAAAGAAACGTTGATCCGGACCATCGAAGCCGAAATGGCACTGCCGGAGTTTTGGGCTGACCGAATCCGCGCTGAAACTCGTTCAAAAGAGCTGGCGAGTGCCAAATCACTCATCGAGGAGTGGGAGCGCGCAGAGACTCCAGAGAGTTTACGAACGTTAGAACTCAAAGCAGTGTTGGCCGGCCAGTACGATGCCAGCAACGCAATCGTCTCGCTTCATGCCGGTGCTGGTGGCACTGAAGCGCAGGATTGGACGAGTATGCTCAAGCGAATGGTAGAGCGCTGGGCGGAGCACAAGGGATTTTCAGTGACCCTGCTTGATGAATCCCGCGGCGAAGAAGCCGGACTCAAATCCGCAACGCTCAAGATTGAGGGGCCATACGCCTATGGATACCTCAAGGCTGAAGCTGGGGTTCACCGTCTTGTCAGGATCTCTCCGTTTGATTCCGATAAAGCCCGCCATACATCATTCTCGCTCGTAGAAGTTGTACCGGAACTACGCGAGGTAGGGGATATAGAGATCGACGAAAAAGATCTACGGATCGATCTCTTCCGAGCCGGTGGCCATGGTGGTCAGAATGTGAATAAAGTAGAAACGGCGGTTCGCCTTACACATATTCCGACCGGAATTGTTGTAACATCACAGAACGAACGATCACAGGCACAGAATCGAGAGTTGGCAATGAAGGTGCTGATTGCAAAGCTACAGGTACTTGCCGAACAGGCACATCTCGACAAGATCTCTGAACTGAAAGGTGAGCATCGGAAGGTAGAGTGGGGGAGTCAAATTCGTTCATACGTCCTCCAGCCGTACCGGCTGGTGAAGGATGTTCGAACGGGTCATGAAGAGTCTAATGTTGATGCCGTGCTCGATGGTAATCTCGATCCATTTATAGAAGCGTATCTCGAACAACAGGTAAAATAACCAACAAAAGACGAATAGAAGAAAGGAACATCAATGCCAGGCATGTTTGACCAAGCGAAAGCGCTCCTTAAGGCGCGGAAGGCCCAGCAAGAGTTAAAAAAAACCGAGATTGAGGCGAGTGGGGGAGAGGGTAAGGTATTGCTCGTTTTTACCGGAGATCTCAAGCTGAAATCGATTACTCTTGACGAGTCATTGCTTGCGCCAGAGCGTAAAGCCGAGCTCGAGCGCTTACTCAAGGACACTTTTACTCAAGGTATGCAGGAAACCCAGCAAGTGGCGGCCGATAAAACGCGGGGCGTGATGCGCGATCTCGGCATGAATATCCCGGGGATGTAGTGCTAGATGTGTTCCCAATAATTTTATGAAAATAATCGTTGGATTAGGAAATCCGGATATATTCTACGAACGCACAAGGCATAACATCGGTTGGCTGGCGCTCGATGTTTTGCGTAAGCAGTTGGTTTTAGAGCCAGATTGGCAAGTATCAGAGTGGGCCGAAAGCGAAAAATTTGAGGCTTTTATCGCAGAGGCGCATTTTAAAAAAGAAAAAGTCTTACTCATCAAACCGACTACTTTCATGAATAACTCCGGTCGAAGCGTTGAGCGGATTCGAGCCTTTTATCGTTTGGCGCCTGAACAAATTTTGGCTGTTTATGATGAGCTTGCTGTTTCCCTGGGTAGTATCCGGATTCGTTTTGGCGGGCAAACTGCAGGTCACAATGGTGTTGGATCGCTCATTCATCACCTTGGCACTGAAAATTTTTGGCGCGCGCGTATTGGCATTGCGCCTCTCGACCAAAGCCTGGTACAGACAGACATGACACAATTTGTTTTGAGTCAATTTACGACCGTAGAAAAAATGACGATCCACGAAGCAATTGACTCAACGGTTAAGTTTTTGATAAAATCACTGATCGAATCTGAATTAGAAGAAACAACGTTAAAAGTTGTGGAAGCTCGCAACCCGAGCGTTTGAACCACAGAGGAGTTTTATGCCTCGCAAGAAAAAGGAAGAAGCCGAGTCGCCGCTTGAGCAGGAAAGAATCGCCGAAGTTGAGTCTGAAGCCTCGACGGAATCAGATTCATTGAATGTCGGCGGCCAGCTTGTCGACGAAACCCAACTCGATCTAGCGGCTGATGAACGTGAAACCGATACTCAGCAGGCACGCCCAGCCGAACTCTCTGCGGTTCATACTGATACAGTGGTCGCCAAAGAGGCCTCGGGCGACTTGCCGGTCATAAAAGAGACCGGTAATAAACCTTCACCATCCTTTCGCCAGCGAAGCAAAAAATACGCCGCCGCTCTTACAAAATTTGATTCTAAAAAAATATATTCACTCGAAAAAGCGCTCGAACTTGCCAAAGAGACTGCGTATACAAAATTTGATGGTTCGATTGAGCTTCATGTTCGTCTCCAGCTGAAAAAAACAAAAGGGGAGAGCGATTCAATCCGCGGTCTATTAACCTTGCCGCACGGCACAGGCAAGAAGACTCGAGCAGTTATTCTAACCGAAGAGCTGGTTGATCAAATTGGACGCGCAAAGAAAACCGAATTTGATGTTCTGATTGCTCCCAAGGCACTTATGCCTAAAGTTGCCAAAATTGCAAAAATCCTTGGGCCGATCGGTAAAATGCCTAGTCCGAAAGCCGGCACGGTTAGCGACAAGCCCGAAGAGGTGTTTAAATCAATCCAGGCGGGCCGAATCGAGTACCGAGCGGATCCGCACCAGATTGTTCACCAAGTGATCGGCAAGACTTCCTGGGAAGCGTCTCAACTTCTGGAAAACGCTAAAGCGTTGCTTGGCACCCTTGCGGCTTATCAGTTGCTCTCGGTCACGGTATCGGCTACGATGGGACCAGGCATTCGAGTGAATCTGGCAAGCCTCTAAAACATTATTTAGATGAAAAAATCAGATCGCCCAGGATTCTTTATTGCCTTTGAAGGGTTAGATGGTTCTGGGTCGGCCCATCACGCCGCGGCCTTAGCTCGCATTCTCGAGCGTGACGGTTACCGTGTGGTGTTGAGTCATGAGCCGACTAACAGCATGATCGGTGGTTTGATTCGATCTCGTTTGGCCGGTGAGTGGGAAAT
Organism: Candidatus Berkelbacteria bacterium; assembly: GCA_016187225.1. NCBI lineage: Bacteria > Candidatus Berkelbacteria > Candidatus Berkelbacteria bacterium. The sequence continues at coordinate 132,938 of JACPKC010000010.1, forward strand.
TGCACCTGAAACTCTTCAGTTACTTTTTACGGCCGATCGTGCCGAACATTTGGCAAAAAAAATTCTGCCCGCGCTCGTTGCGGGGAGAGTTGTAATTTGCGATCGTTATATTCTTTCGGCGCTTGCTTATAATGTTGTCCTTGTTAACGATCCAGAGTGGCTTCGCAATTTAAACGCTCGTTTTATCGAACCACATCTGACTTTTTACATTCAAGTTAACGCCAAGCTCTGCGCTCGTAGAAGAAAGGAAGCTCGCTTTGAGCTCGACTTGCGCATCGAAGAAAAGAAACTTCTCCAGGTTGAAAAAGAATATAATCGTCATGCTGACATGATGGACAGCATTTATTCGATCAACGGTGAGCGGGACGATGTCGCGATCATCGATGAAATCCTTGAGATCACTCGCAAGCATCTCGAGCGCCACCCTGTTGACACTTCATAAATCGACTGATAGAGTAATCATGTTTCTCGATAATTCTTTTCTAAAAATTAATCCCAGAGACCACAGGGTTCGCCGGTCGGCGAATTAAACATTTTACCCTGTCAAGGGAAACAATCTCTTAGCATCTTCGATGTGGTCTCGTCTTTGGACGAGTTTTTTGTTTTCAAGCTTTCTCAACAAGGAGTCGCATATGGCGATAACACGAGTTAGAAAAGAGGAACAGCTTGCGCTCTTGACGGCAATGTTGCAAGAAAAAGCGATCGTTTTTACTCGCTACAGCGGCTTGACAGTTCGCGACCTGGACGAATTGCGTCGTGCTCTCCGAGCAGTCAAGAGTCGTTATCTAGTTACAAAAAATACTCTTTTGCGCAAGGCGATGGAGCAAGCGAATTTAACTATCCCATCTGAAATTTTTGATATTCAACTTGGAATCGCTGTCAGCGCAGATGACGAGGTCGAGCCAAATCGAGTAGTTGTTACCTTCGCAAAGACTCACGAAGCTTTCGGAATTCTAGGCGCTATCGTTGATGGAAAGTTTATTGATACTACGAACGTGAAAAGTCTAGCCGCTTTGCCAAGTCGCGATCAGCTTTATGCCAAAGTTGCTGGCTCGTTGGCCGCGCCTCTTGCGGGTCTGATGAATGTTTTGAGCGGCAATCTCCGCGGCCTGGTAAATGTTTTGCATCAATATCAGACAAAATTATCAACCAATAAGTAGAGTATTACAGAAAGGAGCCACAATGGCTGAAGAAAAAACAAGCAAATTTGGTGAACTTATCAAGCAGATTGAAGAACTTTCAGTTCTAGATCTAGCCGAATTAGTTAAGGAGCTCGAAGAGCGTCTCGGCGTCTCGGCCGCCGCTCCAGTTGCGATGACTGCCGCTCCTGGCGCAGTCGCGGGCGCAGAAACTCCTGCCGAGGAAAAATCTGTTTTTACCTTGCATCTTGCCGATGCCGGCACACAAAAAATTGCCGTCATCAAGGCGATTCGCGAGATTCGATCCGACTTGGGATTAAAAGAAGCGAAAGATCTCGTTGACAGTGCGCCAAAAGAGGTCAAAAAAGACTTGTCTAAAGAAGAAGCTGAAACCGCCAAGAAAAAGCTTGAGGAAGCCGGCGCAAAGGTAGAACTCAAATAACAACTAGACCGTTTGTCATTGAAAAAACATCTGGTCGAGCAAGAGCTGGTTTGCTAACCACGCCTCACGGTGTCGTTAAAACGCCAGCTTTTTTGCCGTGCGCAACGCATGGTTCAATTCGGGGCGTTGATCAGCGTTTGGTGGCAGATCAGAATTTTGAGCTTATTCTGGCAAACGCTTATCATCTTTACTTACGCCCCGGCATTGAATTGATTGAAAGATTGGGCGGCCTCCATGCTTTTATGGGCTGGAAAGGAGCAATCTTCACCGATTCGGGCGGGTTTCAAGCTTTTGCTTTGTCAAAACTTGTCCGTTTGCGGAGAGATGGGATTGAATTTCGCTCTCACCTCGACGGTTCTTTGCATGCGTTGACTCCCGAACGGGTCATTTTGATTCAAGAACAACTGGGCGTCGACATCGCCACTTGCCTGGATGTTTGCACAGGTTTTCCAGCGCCTGAAAGAGAGGTTGCCGCGGCCGTTGACCAAACGAATATTTGGGCAGAACGTTCAATAAAAACCTGGCATAAAAAGACGATGCATCTTTATGGCATGGTGCAAGGGAGTATCTACCTTCGTGAACGGGAGCGATCGGCAAAATTTTTACGAACGTTGCCTTTCTCTGGCTTTGCGATCGGCGGCAATATGTACACGTTCGGAGAATGTATAGCTAACCTGGAGAAGGAGAAGCCTCAAATGTGGAGTGTTGTCATGGCTACCACCGACATCCTGCCGGCAAATAAACCGCGACATTTACTTGGAGTCGGAGAGCCGAGAGATCTGATTCGCGGCGTTGCATGCGGTGTTGATACTTTTGATTGCGTGATGGCTACTCGAATTGCGCGACATGCGACCGCGTGGATTCGGCAGAAAAGCGATTCTTGGCAATATCAGCGCATAGACTTAAATCAGTCGCGCTGGAGCCAGGATTCAGCTCCGCTTGACGAGTATTGTCTTTGCCTAACCTGTCAGAGTCCTTACTCGCGCGCCTACCTTCATCATCTGGCCAGAGAAAATGATCCACTCCTTGGCGCCTTGCTTTCGCTCCATAATCTTTCATTCTTAAAAACCCTTATGCAAGCCTTGCGAGAATCAATTCTGACCGGCGTTGACTTACATTCAATCTTAAGCGTAAACTAAATTCTTATGATTCCACCTGTTGAATTACACAAACCAGAACATTCTCCAAATCAGGAAAATCAGGGCGGTGTAGAACCGAGAGCTGGACAACAACTAGAGCAATATCAGGCTCTCGATGAATGGCAGACAACATCACCCGGAGATACGATCTCACCGGTAGAGCCATTTGACAATGATCAATCTTCACCTGAAGAGAAAACATCGTCAAATTCTGATCTTGGGGGAGCAGAAAAATCGCCAATACCGGTGATTACATCGTTGCCCAACGGCGCTCTCAATGGTTCGTCTTTAGAAAGCAGAGTTGGTATCAATTTGATACAATAACAGAGTGCTAACTCTAGTTCTAATTATTATCTTTAGCGCGCTAATTGTACTTGGGGCGGTGGCGGTGCGGACTCGACGCCTCGAAACTTATGCGCTTGAATCCGCGCAAAATTTAGTCGTTCTTAAGGTGCTTGTGCCGAAAGGAATTGGCAAACAAGAAGAAGGCGAAACGGGCCCCAAAGATTTTCGTGAAGCAATGTCAGTCGCCGAACAGTTTTTAACGGCATTTTCATCGCTCTACGAAGCTTCGCTTGAGCACTTTCTCTACGGTCAGGAGACGATTAGTCTTGAACTCGTTGCAAAAGATCAGCGCATCACATTTTTTTTGATTGCGCCGCAACGACTTCAATCTCTAATCGAACGCCAACTGACAAGTTATTATCCCGATGCGGAGATCGAACCGAGTCAGGATTTTCGTCTTTTTGAAGCGCCGCTTCACTGTGCCGGCGCTTATTTTGCCACCAAAAAAAATTATAGTTACCCAATTCGAACTTACAAAGAGCTCGAGAGCGATCCGCTCAATGCTCTTACCAATTCTTTTAGCAAGCTCCCGATCGATGTGCGAGCAGGGCTTCAAGTCTTAATTCGACCAACTTCAGGTCGTTGGCGAGAGCGTGTTACAGCCGCCGCTCAAGCAGTTGCCGAAGGCAAGGGGACAACGCATAATCATTGGTTTTCCGGCCTTATTCTTAGTATCTTGTCCGCCCTGCGTTCGCAGAATGAAAATAAAACTGAAGAAGCAACTCGGCGTCTTACCCCAATTCAGGAAGAGATGATGAAGCGGATTCAAGAAAAGGGGAGTCGAGTTGGCTTTCACACTCAAATTCGGCTGATTGTTGCCAGCCCGAACTCCCAAGAAGAGAGTCAATTGGTATTAAAAGACATTGCCTCGGCTTTTAGCCAATACACAGCGCCGGAGCTTAACTTCTTGCGTCGAATAAAAGTTTCAAATGTGAAGCTATTTTTGGCTGACTATATTCTGCGTCGATTTCGTTCTTTCCCTAAAAGCTTGCTTTCAACTGAAGAGCTGGCCTCAATTTATCATTTGCCAAACCAATACATTGAAACGCCCAACATTGAGTGGCTAATGGCGCGTGTTTTACCTCCGCCGGCCAATTTCCCAAAAGAAGATGCTGAAACCGTTATCCTCGGGAAAAGTGTCTATCGTGGGCAAGAAAAACACATTCGTATAAAAACCGACGACCGTCGACGCCACTTGTATGCCATCGGTAAAACCGGGGTCGGGAAGACCACTTTTTTTACGCATGAAATCGAACAGGATATTTTAGCCGGTCGGGGCGTTTGTTATATCGATCCAAATGGCGATGCCGTTAATGAAATTTTGGAGTTGATTCCAAAAGAACGAGCTGAAGACGTCATTCTGTTTGACCCATCGGACACAGAGAGGCCGATGGGTTTAAATATGCTTGAATGGAAGCGCGCTGAAGATCGAGATTTTCTTGTTTCGGAATGGTTGGAGATTTTCTACAAACTTTTCGATCCGAATCGGACGGGCATGGTTGGGCCTCAATTCGAACACTGGGGGCGAAATGCCTCGCTCACAGTTATGGCGCGTCCAGGCGGTGGAACGCTGATTGACATCCCCTTATTGATTACTGACGACGCGTTCCGCGAAGACACATTGCAGTATGTAACCGACCCAGTCGTGCGAGCTTTTTGGGAACAACAAATGGCCAAAACCGCAGATTTTCACAAATCGGAAATGTACAACTACTTCATCTCAAAGTTCGGCCGTTTTATGACGAATGATTTGGTGCGTAACATTATCGGCCAGAGCAAATCCAGTTTTGATTTTAGAGAAGTGATGGATCAGGGCAAGATTCTGCTCGTCAATCTTTCCAAAGGCAAAATCGGGGAAGCAAATTCATTTTTACTTGGCATGATTTTGGTTAGTAAAATTCAGGTCGCGGCCTTTCAGCGCGCCGATATTCCTGAAGAAGAGCGCCGCGACTTTTATCTTTACGTTGACGAGTTCCAAAATTTCACAACTGATACCTTTAAAACTATTCTTTCTGAAGCGCGTAAATATCGCTTAAATCTTAACATTACCAATCAATATATTGCCCAGCTCCCGGAAGAGATTCGAGATGCCGTCATCGGCAATGCTGGCACTTTACTCTCATTTCGGATCGGTGCGGCCGACGCTGAATTCATGGCTAAAGAATTCCCCAATATTACCGAGCACGATCTCGTGAATCTAACTTTTGCCAACGCCTATATCAAGCTCTTGATCGATGGCACGCCAACTAAACCATTTTCGTTGCGAACAATTAAAACCGCTTCGCCTCGACACGCTGAACTTGGCGCCGCGATCAAGCAACTTTCACGCTTGAAGTACGGCAAAGATCACGAGCAGGTTGAACGGGAAATTACCAATCGCCGTCGAGTTATTCCGGCGAATAAACGCCACATTCCAGATTTTCCACCCGCACGAGAAGGCTAAAATGTTGCAAACCATTTCTATTCTCATTTTAGGGCTCGTCGCTTTCTGGCAAGGGAGACGTTTCTATGTTGAATGGAAAAAACGTCGCCGTGCCGAAGATTATCTTGAATGGAAGACGTTGCAACGCTATAGAGTGCTCAAAATTTTAGTGCCAAAAAATAATGAGAAAACTCCACTCTCGGCAGAACAGTTTTTTGCCGCAATCCACGGCATTTACCGTGACAATGTTCAATTTCAAGATCAGGTGAGTTTCGAACTTGCGGCTTTTGAAAAGTTTATTCACTTCTATGTTCACGTGCCCCAGCACCTTAAAGAATTCGTTGAAGGACAAATCTATGCTCAATATCCGACCGTTGAAATTCACGAAGTCGATGATTATACCGCGCTGGCCAACGCTTCAAGCGCGATGATTGGATCAGAACTCGTGCTTACAAAAGACGATGTTTATCCAATTCAAACTTTTCCAAATTTCACCGTTGATCCACTTTCGGGGATTACGGCGGTGCTCGGTAATCTTGGTCCCGATGAGCAACTTTGGATTCAGATAATCGTTCGGCCGGTGGCGGAAAGTTGGCAGGAAAAGGGGATTGAGTACGTTGCGGCCAAGCGGGCTGGCTTAAAACCAGCGACCCGAGGCGGCGCCTCGCGGTTGATAAGCATAATTGGCACTTTTTTTGCAGATTTTCTTCGAACAGCCTTACAGCCAGCCTCGGCAACGCCAACAGGTGATGAGGGAGGAGGGGAGACTGCCAGCAAGCCCCAACTTTCTGCACCCGAAGAAGTTGCTTTGAAGGGGATTGAGACCAAGGTGACTAAATTAGGTTATGCGACCAAAGTTCGTTTTATCGGTGTGGCAGGCGATTTCTATACCTCAAAAAGTCGAATCGAAGCGCTGACTGGCGCCTTTAAGCAATTCAATATGACAAATCTGAATGGTTTTCGAGGCGTTGAAGCAACTGACGTCAAAAATTTCCTCAAGACTTATATTGCTCGTGATTTTTCTGATGAAGGAATGGTAATGAATACCGAAGAGCTGGCTTCAATTTACCATTTGCCATCGGTTGCTGTGGAAACGCCTAATATTGTCTGGGCTGGCAGTAAGAAAGGCGAACCACCCTCAAATCTGCCGCTTGAAGGGCGCGATCTGACTAATGAGGTCACTTATTTTGGAACAACTGATTTTCGAAATTTTCGTCATAAATTTGGCATTAAATCACATGATCGGCGTCTGCATATGTACACAATCGGTAAAACTGGCACTGGCAAATCGACTTTGCTCATGAATATGATTCTCGATGATATTCAAAAGGGCAGGGGAGTCGGTGTTGTCGATCCACACGGTCAGCTAATCTATCATATTCTTCAGCGTATTCCGCCGCATCGGATTAACGATGTGATTTATTTCAATCCAGCGGATCGCGAATATCCAATTGGATTCAATGTGCTTGAAAATATCAATCCCGATCTTCGCAATGTGGTGGCTTCTGGGGTGATCAGTATTTTCAAAAAACTCTTTGCGGAATCTTGGGGTCCGCGTCTTGAATACATTTTACGCAACGCCTTGATTGCGCTTTTGCATTACCCCGACACCACACTTTTGGGCGTGAATCGCATGCTCGTCGATCCAGCCTACGAACACAGAATTTTACGCAAGGTCACCGATCCGGTTGTCCGTGATTTTTTTGAAAATGAATACGATAAATATGATCCCAAATTTCGGCGTGAAGCAATTGCGTCCATTCAAAATAAAATCGGTCAATTTCTTTCAACGGCAACGATCCGGAATATTCTTGGCCAGCCTAATAGCACAATTGATATTCGTAAAATTATGGATAATCAAAAAATCTTTCTTATGGATCTATCAATCGGAAAAATTGGAGAGGATAGCGCCGCGCTTTTGGGCGCACTCTTGATTACCAAAATTCAACTCGCCGCGATGGGACGTGCCGATGTGCCGGAAGAAGAGCGGCTCGACTTCTATCTTTACGTCGACGAATTTCAAAACTTTGCCACCGAATCGTTTGCCATCATTCTTTCAGAGGCGAGAAAATATCATCTGAATCTGGTCTTGACGAACCAGTACATTGCCCAAATGTCGGAAATCGTTGCCAAGGCGGTGTTTGGCAACGTTGGTACAATTGTTAGCTTTAGAGTTGGTCCAAGCGACGCAGGCGCGCTCGTGAAAGAGTTTGAGCCGGTTTTTGAGGCAATTGATCTTATTAATCTCGATAACTTTCATGTCTACGTTAAAATGGCGATTGACGGAGTGACGCGGCCAGCTTTTTCAGCAAAAACCTTGCCGCCCGGCGATTTGTTAGAGCAGGGGAATCTGGAAAAAATCGTTCGGGTCTCGCGAGAACGCTTTGCTAAATCGCGAGATGTGGTTGAAGGTAAAATTCTTGAATGGGCAGATCAGAGGCCAGAAGATCAAAAACCGAATGCCCGGGATGAGAAAAATTTTTTACTCAACGATGATGTAAAAATACAATCAGGACAGGGGAGTGGCGGGGTGGTTAAAAAATACGGTGATTTTGTGTTTGTTCGGAAGATAGAGGCTAAAAAACAAATTTCAACTCGAGTACCGGATAAAGTTAAAGAATCTTCAAGAAAACCGTCAAAAAAAACAAATTTCAAAGATCAAACTCATTCTAAAAAGCCGCAAAAATCTCTTATTCGCGATGAAGACATCGATCATCTACGTCAAATGGCCGAATCGGGCTTTTTAACCTCGGGTGAGGAGATTAATCTCTCCCCCAACCCCCTTTCGGGGGAAAAGGGGGAGGAGGGCGATAAATTAACGCGTTAATTTATTTGTTTTGATTAATTTGGATCAGCTCACCGTCTACCGGCGAGTGATGATCTAGATGATATAAATTTGATTTTTGACGCGGCCAGCTCAAGTTTGGTAGAAATTGAGATAATGTCGTACAACTTACATTGTGCGACATACATTCTCGAAGTCGCTCGCGCTGCATTCTATTCTCCCTCTCCCCCGCTCCTGGGGGAAGGGTTGCGACTCTGCCAGACCACCAATAGTTGGGCCGCAACGAAGATCGAGCTATAGGTGCCGACCCCTACTCCAATCAGCAAGGTACTGACAAAAGGTTTAATCGTACTCCCGCCTAGAATAAGAAGCGCTAAAAGCACAATCACAAGCGTAAGCGAGGTATTCAACGACCGTGTAATTGTTTGGATCAGCGAGGCGTGCACAATCTCCTCAAAAGGATGACTTGGATCGCGTAAGAGATTTTCGCGGATACGATCGTAAACGATGATCGTATCATGCACCGAGAAACCCATCACCGTTAAGAGCGCGGTAATGAACAATGAATCCACCTCATAGCCTAAAAAGTGGCCTAAAAATGCAAATGCGCCCGCGGTGATGATTAGATCATGCAGAAGGGCCAGGATCGCAGTTAAGCCGAATTGCCAGGAATTGGTCGGCGGTGGCACACGCCGAAATGCCCAGGCGATGTATAAAACAATCCCAATTGAGGCTAAAATCACTCCCCAAACCGCTTTGCGAGTTAAATCGGTGCCAACTGTCGGACCAACTTGTTCGAAGCGGATCTCTTCCCACTCCCCTATCTTATCCGACAGAAAGCCGCGTAGATTATCAATCGAGGTTTTCTCGGTTACGACGCTTCTCAAAAGGAAGGTGTTAGCGGTAGTTGCGGCGACTGATGTCAACGGGATCTTTCCCTCCTTCTCGGGGGCGGAGAGGGTTTCGCGCACTTTTTCAATGTCGACAGACTCCTTGAAGCGCGCTTCAAGGAGTTGGCCACCCTTAAAATCAATTCCGATGTGAAGCCTCCAAGTAGAAAGAGCCAGAATACTTGCCAAGATGGCAATCGCCGAAAGAGATAACCAAAATTTACGGTGTTTCAAAAATGTCATGCTTTAACCCTTCGTTCGCGCAAAATTAAACGCAAAAATGTCCGCGAAACTGTGATCGCCGTAAACATCGAAACTAGAATACCTAGCGCGAGCGTTACGGCAAAACCACGCACCAAACCAGTTGCTGTGTAGTACAAAATTGTTGCGGTAATCAGCGAGGATACATTTGAATCAAAAATACTTGACCAGGCGCGGCGAAAGCCTTCGTTAATTGCAAGATTCATCGGGCTTTCGCCGCGTAACTCTTCGCGTATACGTTCAAAAATCAAGATATTAGCGTCCACTGCCATCCCAATTGAAAGAATAAAACCTGCGATGCCAGCTAAACTCAAGGTAATGCCGAGCCACTCAAAGATAGCAAGCGTGAAGAGAGTATAAAGTAGGAGCGCTAGAGTCGCAATTAAGCCCATTAGGCGGTAATTGAGGATCATGAAGAGACCTACTAATATCAAACCGACAAGTCCGGCAAAGAGACTTTTTTGGACAGATTCCGTGCCCAAAGTTGCTCCAATCGTCCGTTCTTCAACTAAGGCAACTGATACCGGCAGGGCGCCGGCATTAAGCTGAATCGCGAGCTCCTTAGCGCCTGCAAGTTCGAAATCACCGGTGATAATCGCTACGCCATCGGTAATAGCAGTTTGAACTGTTGGCGCGGTAATAATTTCCCCATCCAAAAAGACAGCGATCTGTTCATCAACATGAGCTTCCGTCAGGGCCTTGAACTTCTCTTTACCCTCATCGTTGAATTGAATTTGTACCAGCGGGGCGCCGCCAATTGAGTTTGAGCCGGAGTCAAAAGTAACTTGAGCGCGCTTTAAATCAGCGCCTGTAAGAGATGTGGGTTTAAAGAAGCCAAAAAAAGTTTCAATTGCTCCCGATTCTCCTTCAGCCGACGACTCATAGAATTCGAGCTTGGCAGTTTTACCGATCAATTCTTTAGCTTGATTAACATCTTTAATGCCAGGCAATTCAACAATGACAACGTCCCGCCCGCTCACGCGACTAGCTTGAATTACGGGTTCGTTCACACCAAAAGCGTCGACGCGGCGCACAATCGCCTCGCGGACACCTTCGATTGCTTCTTTTCGATCTGATTCAGGAATGTCGGCCGTCTTCAGTTCGTAAACCAATTGGGTTCCACCCTGAAGGTCTAGGCCAGGATGAATTCGAATGTCACGTATAAACCAAATATCAGTTGGCCAAATTGCCATCACGGCCAGCGCTGTGATGGCAAGGATTCCTAAAAGTGTCCACCAGGAACGTCGACGCATACCGGTAGCGTACCGATTTTCAGGAAAGAATCAAGGTTGGTTGTCAAAGATGATCTTCGAGGTTGCGTTTTTTAAGCAAATCAACGATCTTCTTAACCTCTGGCGCGCGGCCCTTGGGGGTAATGAGGAGAGCTTCTGGCGTATCCACAATTACCATGTCGGAGAGGCCAATTGTTGTGACCAACTTCCCTTCTGGTGCGTAGATCAGCGAATTGGTCGTATCGAGTCCGTGCCAATTACCCTTCACTAGATTCCCCTGTTCATCTGTTTGATGGCCGAGTTGGTCGTAGAGCATGTCCCAACTGCCAAGATCCGCCCAGCCAAAATCACCCCGAATCGTTCGCACCGCCGCGGGGTTCATTTTTTCGATCACTGCGTAGTCGATCGATTTAGCCTCCATCTTGCCATAGACCTCGGTTAATGCCGCTCGATCCTTTAATTTAATTGCTTGACCGAGTTCATCCAGGTGATCACCAATTCCAGGCGCAAATTTTTTATAGGCCGCGATGAATTTGGCTGGTGTCCAGGCAAAATAACCAGCGTTCCAGAGGTAGTTGCCTGCAGTTAAAAATTTCTTGGCGGTTTTATAGTCAGGTTTCTCCTTCTGTCCGCCGAACTCATGGATATGGACCCCATCGCGGTCTTCTAAGAATTTCCCGATCTTTAAGTATCCCAGGTTTACATTTGGAAAAGTGGGCGCAATACCAAAATTAACCATTGTCCCCTGTTCCCGAATCAGCGTTTCCGTAACCTTGAGTACATCACGAAACATTGCCGCGTCGTTAATATGATGGTCGCTCGGCATAAGGATCATCGGCTCATTGGGTGACTCAACCGCTAGCCAGGCCGCGGCAAAGGCCATTGCCGGGCCGGTATCTCGTCGCTCTGGTTCAACAATGTAATGATCGAATGGCACTCTTGGCAATAATTCCTTGATGAGTGGTGCAAAGTTTTCGTTCGTCGAGATATAAGTTTGATCCCAATTAGCAAAACCATTAAGCCGATTGACGGTATCTTCAATCATCGTCACGTCAGAAACGAGTTTAGCAAGCTGTTTTGGTTGAAGCCTGCGACTCATTGGCCAGAGCCGTGTCCCCGACCCCCCAGCAAGAATGACAACATTCATAATGTTCGACTCCTTTCAGCGATTGGAGTAATTCCTAGTATTTTTTTTATGATACCAGCCACCTCTTGGATTGCCTTGTCCAGTTTACCCTCATGATTAATGACAACATGCCTATATTCTATTATCGCCGCCATTTCTCTCTGCGCTGAAGCTAGGCGCGTTGAGATTTCCTCCTCGGTAGCTTCCGGTCTGGTTTTTCGAATTCTCTTGGGTAGTTCTTCCAAGGATTCAAACGCGACAAAGATCGCGAGTAAACCCGGGAATACTTTTCGGTATGTCCGCACGCCCTGCACGTCAACCGCATTTTCTGGTAAAGGAAACTTTCCATGGTCGAGGATCTCTTGTATATGTTTTTTTTGGGCGCCATAGTAATGGCCGTGCACTTTCGCCCATTCGAGCATTCTCCCCGCTTCGATCAAACTCTTAAACTCATTTTCTGAAACGAAATAATACTTGTCATCAACGCTCGATCTTCGGTCGCGCGTCGTCGTAGTTTTGTAGAGTGCAAGTTGCGGGAAGCGATCGACGATTGCTTGAATGATCGTACTCTTCCCCACTCCGCTCGGCCCGGCAATAAGAATTGGAACTGGTGCGTGCATAGGTATTATACTCTCTTTAGCTGTTCTAACGCAGGCGTAAGATCACTGGCTAGTGGCGCTTCAATGATATAGGTGTGTCCGGTGGCTGGATCGTTAAATTGTAACAATTTTGCATGAAGAAATTGGCGGGCGATGCCTAGTTGTTGCGAAGCCGCGCGGCTTTCTTTGGTGTTATAGGTTTGATCACCGATGATTGGCCAACCGGCATCGAGAAGTTGAACGCGGAGCTGGTGAGTTCGGCCAGTTTTTGGTTTTAATATTAGCAAGCTGTAGCGATTATGATCGTTGCTCAACAGTTGGTTCCGCTCGTACCGAGTTTCCGCTGGTTTGGTGATGGCTTTTTCCCACGAGAATGAAAGGCGCCGCACAGTCTGACGAGTGTCGTGCGCCAGGCGACTGATATTTCCCTTCATTTCTCCAGATGGAGGTGTTTCCCCGTAGACGAGCGCCACGTACTCTTTTTCTATCCCACGATTTCTAAACTGATCTTGAAGATTATTGAGTGCCTTAGGAGTTTTCGCCACCAGAATCACGCCCGAGGTATCAGCGTCTAGCCGATGAATAATGCCTGGTCGCGAATTATTTGGCGAGAAGTGTTGATTGATCGCTGGTATGTGTTCGCGCAACCAATCAACAAGAGTCGCGCCCGCGTGCTTTTCTCCCGGAACGTCATGAATTACAAGACCAGGCGGCTTATCGATGGCCACCCAATCGTCGGTTTCTTGAATAACTTGTATTTGAGAGTCCTCGACTCCGCCCTGCTCCGCTCGAACCATACTTTTATCCTTTAACCCGGTTCGGTTTAGGCCTTACTCTGCCAGAGTCCCATTAGATTACCCTGGTTATCTTCAAAGTAGGCCGTCCAGCCCATCTCGCCAACTGGTTCTTTGCCACGAACCTTTTTCCCACCGGCCACCTCGATCTTTGACAAGGCTGTCTCAATGTCGGCAACCGCGATAGTGACGATTGGTCCTTTAAACACACCTTCTCGCTTAAAGATGCCACCGTTAATCGCGCCGGGGTTCTTTGGTCGTTGAGATTGTTCATCAACTTCCGTTGTCACGGCCATCCAATACTCCTGTTGACCCCACTGGGAGATATTCCAACCAAACACCTCATTGTAGAACTTCTTGGCCTCCTTCGGCACATTCACAGGGATCTCAAAATGAACAATTGAATCCATATACTTCCTTTCTATGCGGCTTCTTCGCTTCTTTCTGGAAGCGTTGCCGCAAGTTCTTCTTGTTCTAATTCAAGGACGGTGTCAACCTTGCTTGCGAGGCGAAGATAGTCTTGCTGAACGCTATCCATTGAGTTTTTCGCATTCCCAATATGCTTGCCAAGAACTCGGACGTTATCGCCAAACTTGTGGGTTTCTTGCTGAATTGCTCGAACGGTCTTGAGCACTTGGTGCGCCATCTGATTTAAGCGCTGGCCTTCCAGACCGATCATGATGGTTCGTAGATAGTAAAACAAGGTTGATGGGCTTGTCACGATCACTTTTTCGCGAGCGGCATATTCGTAAAGATCACGGAACTTTTCATTTGTCACCACTTCATAGTAGACAGTTTCACTGGGCAGATACATCATCGCAAAATCGACCGTGCCTTCATCTGGCAGAATGTATTTTTTAGCAATCTCGTTGACGCGATTCCGGAAATCACGGCGAAATGCGTTGGCATGGCTGTTTTTTTCCTGTTCTGAAGTCTCGCCTAAATAGCGGTTAAAATTTTCAAGCGGGAATTTAGAATCGATTGGGACAATGCCAGCCGAAAGTTTGATCATCGCATCAACAATGTCGCCTGTCCGAAAAGCGTGTTGAAAGCGAATCACATCGGCGGGAAGCGCTTGGTTTAACAAGTCTTTAAGGCCTTGCTCGCCTAAGCCACCCCGAAGTTTTGGCGACTTCAAAAAATCTTGAAATTGGGCAAGTTGCGTGCCGATCTGACTCATCGCGCCGAGTTCTCGGTGGACCGAACCAACAACCTGGGCGGCTCGGTCGAGGCGCTCGTTGATCGCATGAGTGGTCGCATCAATTCGTTTCTGCATTTCCTGAAGATTTTGGTTCAGGAGCGTTGTCGACTGGTCGCCCTTGCGTACTTCTTCGAGCTGACTCATTCGCTGGAGAATCAGAGCAAATCCAATCCCTACCCCAATGCCAACCAAAACAACCAGAGTAATAAGTGTTGTTTCCATACTTTTATTCTACCTGGATTGCGCCTCGCAGTCACCTCGCACCCTTGACAACCCCCCCTATCTGGTACAGTTCTCTGTTTTCGCACTTTAAAAATTATGTTCAACTGACACTTCTCGTTTTCTAGATGAGGGACAGTTTTTTTGTTCGAGCTCCGCCTGCTGGCGGATCGAGAACTCCAAGATCATTAACCTCATCTGGAGGATGAGGAGTGTCAAAACTCTCAGAAAAAAAGGAGGAAGTTGAAAATGATAGAAAAGGTGCAGGATGTTCTAAAGGCATATGGGGTACCCGCCAACCTCGTCGATAGAGCTAGTTCTATCGACCCTGGGTCTGTGTACCGTGATGAAGAGGTTGAGGTCGAGTGGGGCCTTAACCCAACCTGGCGCATCATGTGGTCTCCCTGCCCCCTGATCAGCCTGACCGTCTTCATAATATTATTCGTGGGGAAGGAGTATGATTTTCAAGGATATTCGATATCCTTGTCTGTCAGGCAGTTTCCTGCATTGCAGGAAATGCCCCGCCAGAGTCTCTCGGGGTGGAAGAGCGTAGTTAACGTCGGTGACGGAACGCAGTTCCATATGCATAGCAGATCAGTTGAGACGATTTGGACAGATTTTTTCCTAGAGGTACCGGTCTAACCCAGTCGTTTCATTTTGAATAAAAAAGCGCCTTAAACCCTAGGGCGTTTTTTCATGTACATCATCCTACTATTCGTAATCCGCGAAAATGTTGTTTGGGTTCGGGGCGAAGGATTTAGCGAGGATGCCGTCGATTGTTTCTTGGATGAGTTTCTCTGTTGAACTGATCATTGTTTCATCGGGGGTCAGCGAAGCTCGGAAATCGACCTCAACAAAATCGAGGGAGACTTGTTTAGGTAGAGCGCCAAATCGCTGCCTATAGGCCAGGGCGTAGATCCGAATAGGAATATTCTTCTTCACCCGTTCATTCGCATCTTTTTGATCCTTCACATTGCTCGTTTTGAAGTCGCGAATCTCACCCTGGCTCTCGAAGATTGCATCCATTCTTCCGCGCAGACGGGCGCGTGGCACTGTCAGAGTAAAAGTCTCCTCAACCAATGTGGGGAGTGGCTCGGCGCTCGCTCGTTCCACAAAGCGCTGGAGCGTTGCCGTTCCTTGCTCGAATTGACGATTCTCATCAGCGCGACTCTCGAAGCCCTCGCTCTTCCACGCTTCACTGTAGCGTTGGAGAATATCTTCGAGTGTCACGGTTGTGCCGCCGATACGGCGGCGGTAGTAAGCTTCGATGGCGGAGTGAATCGCGTTTCCGTAGACAAAGTGACGACTCGGAGTTGATGGCGCCTTGAGCACGTATTTCCAATAAAAGTCATACGGATCATTTTGGTAACACTCGATCATCGCTGGCGAGAGGAAGAGAATTCCATCGTTGACGGGTAGTGTGAGGGTTGGAGTCGCAGGCGCCTGTTGTGTGGCGAATTGTTTCAGTACGCCCTCCTTCGAATGACTGGGTTGGGGTTTGAGTGGTGTCATGAGCTCAAACGCCTCAACAACAAAGGGACTGATTCGTTTAGTTCGAACGCCCTCGCCACTTCGTTCGGCGCCCGAGAGAATCAGTTCGTGGCGGGCTCGAGTCATCGCCACGTAGGCGAGACGTCGCTCTTCCTCCAAATGTTCATCGCCAGTTGGTAATGTTTCAGCAATTAGCGCGTCGGGGAGGGTCAGCACCTCTTTCTTGGCTCGGGCTGGGAAGCGATCAGCCGTCATACTCGGCAAGAAAACCGTATCGAACTCCAGGCCTTTCGAGGCATGAACCGTCATAATCCGGATTGCATCCATATCAGGCTCAACGCTGACCGTTGGTGGCGTAATATGCGAGAGAAATTCATCGAGTCGATCAATAAAAGTAAGTGAAAATGGGTCACTGCCCGATTCAATGTAACCCCGAATTGCCTCAAAGACGGCGGCGAGATTCTGCACCATCACCAAGCGCTCGGCCTCGGGCGTTTCTCTTAAGAGTGTTGTTTGAGTACCTGAAGTTTTTAGTTCAGTTTCGAGGATGCCACGGTCGTTGAGAAACCGGTACAGAATTTCTCCTGGATTCTTGCTACCGAGTAAGTGGCGATAGCGAACGAGGTCGTCCCGCAGTGCCTCCATTGCCTCTTTACCCTCTGGCGATAATCGTGTCCAGGCGATCGAGTCGTTAGTAGCGAGAACATCGTGAAACGAGCGATTTGCGCGCCGGGCCGCATCGTTGAATGGCAACACCCATTCAGGAGAAAGTTGGTAGTACGGTGACAGTGCAAGTTTCATGTAGGCGAGTGAATCATCAGTGTAGGCAAGACACTTTAAGAAGGCGATAATGCCACGAATTTCGGGTCGGTGAATAAAGGAGCGGTCGGTACTCGTAGAGAATGGGATGTCTGCTTGACGCAGGGCCGTGGCAATTGGAGCGATGAGCGTGTTTGAACGGACGAGAATCGCCATAGTTGAAAGCGCGAGTGTTTTCTGGCGCTCACGGATTGCCGCAACTAGCGCCTCAATCTCATCAGCTTCATGGGTGTACCAGTGGAAGTCTGGTGGCACGCCGGATGTTTGCCCAGTCAGATGTTTGTTAATGCCAAGCTTACTTTCTAAGCGATCTGGATCATTGTTTCGAATTAATGTGTAGGCAGTGTCAAGAATTGCTTGGGTTGATCGGTAGTTCTTGGTGAGCACAACAGTTTTCGCTTTCGGAAAATCGCACCGAAACCTCAAAATATTACTCACAGCCGCGCCGCGGAATTTGTAGATTGCCTGGTCGTCGTCACCCACCACAGTCAGGTGTTGGCTGGGACTAACCAGGCGGCGCACGAGTTCGTATTGAGCGACATTCGTATCTTGAAATTCATCAACGAGAACATAGCGAAAGCGTGTGCGAAGCGTTTTTAGAATCTGTGGGTTTGCATCCAGGAAGAGGACTAATTTGAGAATTTGATCACCAAAATCGATTACGCCACGCTCATCCTTGAACTGTTCATAGGCGGCATAGATTCGAGCAATATCCAATTGCCGTGCCGCTTCCCTTTGTTCTTCCTCGGTTATTGCTTGATCCTCTAATGTTTCTGCGACCCGAAAATACTGTTCTGGCACGACGAGTTCATCTTTGGCGCGGCTGATCACCTTGAGAATGGCGGCAATGTATTTGCGAGGATTGCCTATTGGCCGCAACGCCGTGAGTCCATCAATCTCATCGAACCGCTCGGCAAGAAAGAGCGCTTGTTCATCGCTCCCAAGAACACGAAACTCTGGTGGCAAGCCCAAGCTAAGCGCGTACTCACGCAGGAATTGATCGCCAAATGAGTGGAAGGTGGCGATGGCGGTATCGGTGTAACCATAAGGAAGAAGCTGGTCGACACGCGTTTCCATCTCTGCCGCCGCTTTTTCCGTGAAAGTCAGGGCTAAGATTTCTCGTGGCTTGGCCAATTTTTGCTCAATAAGCCATGCGATCCGATGGGTGAGTGTTTTTGTTTTGCCTGTACCAGCGCCGGCCACAACCAAAAGCGGCCCCTCTGTGTGGGTTACGGCTTCAAGTTGAGCCTCATTCAGTGAATCATTTAAGTCTGGCTTAATAACCAGGGGGAGGAATTCGATTTGCGTTTTTTTGCGTGCCATTTCTCTACTGTAGCAGAGGTCTAGCTATTCATAGCCTTTAACGCGAGCGAAGATGATCTGATACATTTTGATCGGGTCGTCGGTTTCTGAAAAAGTTGCATCCAGAGCGAGAGTTGATTGGCTTGGCTTTCTGCCACTCTCCCCAGGCGGTGTCTTGAAATTTAGGGAGGTGTAGAAAATTCGTTCAGCGCCGAGTTCAAAAGCGCGCTTGGTACTTGCCAAAAGTTGGGTCGCATTGATCTTTGCATCTGTGCTTAAAAATGTTTCGGCTTCGGTTACCCAAATTGGTTTTTGGATTCCGAGTGAATTCAGGAGATCTTTATAGGGCTCAACATTTAACGACTCATACGAATCGTTTGAGATCGTGTGGACATTGGCAATATCAAAAGCAGATTGAACATCTGAATCGGCTAAAACCTCGCGCCAGAAGGCTAAAAAGTTATCGTTGCCTCCGGCCGCACCCGCGATCACTACTTCAGCCTTTGGATCCGCTTTGCGAATCGCCGCCGCAGTTTTAATCAATATTTCTTGGTAGGCATTCGCGCCCTCGGCATGGAACTTAAGATTTCCCGGCCCGCCAGTCTGGCCAAGATCAGGTTCATTTCCGATTTCCCAATACTTCACTCTGATAGGTAAAGATTCAAGATCGTCGATACCATCCCCATCGTAACGTTCAACGATTCTTTGAATCCAATTAGCATAGGCTTTCCAATCGGTGGGATTACAGCGATATATCCCAAGCGCCCAGCCGAATTCATCATCAGAGAGGCAGTCTGAACCCTTGGAATGATTTTTTTGATCCCACTCGGCAAACGGCCAGAGTGTGACGAGCGCTGCAAGTTTGGCTCGGCCGATGGCCTCGATCTCTTTATCCGTGTCAGAAAAGTCGTACTCTGCTCCTCGCTTTTTTTCAATCTGTCCCCACACGAATTCACCCGGATGTGGTCGCACCCAACCCGCCCCAGTTTTTGCATAGTCTGCATACTCGCCCAGATGCGGACTACCTAAAAAACCATATCGATTCGCTTCATCAGGTGTTTTTACTCTCCTAGTTGCCATCGGCGCGCTTGTGCTATTTTTTTCATCCAGCGCAAACCAGATTGAAAAACCGACGAGCGTGATCAACACTGCTAAAAAACCAAATCTTACAATTTGCGGTTGCATTCTTTAAGTATAGCAAGGGCAAGACCTTTAGCGCTGATACCCGCTCGCTAAACGGAGCCAGCCGATTATCCAGAGCGAGAATGTGATCATTGCCGAGCCCAAACAGTAGACGCAGATCGCTTGCAGGACGCCAAATTGCAAGTAAGTCAGACCAAGTGAAGCGAAGAGTCCAAGGCTCACAAGAACAAAGAATAAACCTCGACTCACACGAGTTGGTAGGTGTAGAAATACTAGCAAGGCTAGATAATAAAGCGTGCCAAAAAGTGCAATTGGAACATCGCCCAAAGTTGCATAGGAACTAGTCAGTACCTCATCGCAACCTTCCGTCAGAGAGCAAATTGGCACAATTCCTTGGTAGTGTTTGATTGTGAGATATAAGGCGTCGGCAAAGCCAAGTAAGCACAGAAGGCTGCCAACAAAAGTTAATATCCTATTCTTCATCTTTCACTTCCTTGTCAGGCGCTCCAATTTTAGCTCGAATCAAGCCTCGAAATTCATCGAGCGAACTCGGGTTTTTGATATATTCGCCATTGAGAATGAAGGTCGGTGTGCCGCTAATTTTAGCCAAGTCGCCGGTGCGAATATCGTCATTGATGGCTTCGTTTACGGCGTTAGAGCTAAATGCCTCGTCGTAAAGGGTAAGATTGAGGCCGATATTTTTGCCGTAGGTGCGAAAGATTGCTTGCGCTTCTTCTTCAGATTGTTTTGACCAGTCAGTCTGATGAGTAAAAAGCTGACTGTGCATTTCCCAAAATTTTCCCTGTAGACCCGCCGCTTCAGCCGCCTTGGCAGTTGATTCGGCGTGCTTATGAATTGATTTCAGTGGATAATGACGATAAACAAATCGAAGTTGGTCACCAAACTCTTGCTTGAGTGTTTCGACTGTTGGGAAATAGTTGCCGCAGGCTGGGCATTGAAAATCGCTATACTCGATTAAAGTTACCGGCGCCTCATTGGGACCAGTTGTCCACTCACCTTCTTTAATTGTTGCGACTTCTGCTGACGTTGTGCCTGAAACTTGGCGTTGATTAGTATCAAACATAATGATGCCCACAACCAGTAAAACTGTCGCTCCAACCGCAAAAAACCAAGGCCAGAATTGATTCATCTAGTCCTTTCTGAAGAGTCAGATAGCAAAATGCCTTGGCAACTGCCAAGGCATTTTGCTTGATGCGGTTTAGGCGTTGCCTGCGTCTCCCGTATCATCCGCGCCGTGCTCGTGACCTTCGGCCGAGCCACAACTTGGGCAGACGCCATCTTTCATCTCTGCCCCGCAATGTTCACACATGTTCCCACTTTGCTCTTCCATTGAGCCTCCTCACTTCACTAATACTAATACTGCCGTGAGTATCACAAACCTCTCTTGGCTTGTCAAAAAATCGTATCAATGACTTCCTTGGCGCCTTCGATACTGGTTACAAGGACTTTTTTAACCGAGTCTGCCGTTGCTTCACTAATTTCGCTTGCTCCATTGACTGCGCCAATTATCGCTTCTTTTGTGACACCGCTGACGTCCCCACCGACTTCCTCTGTCGCCGCGATCGCGCCTTTAACGGCGCTCACGGCCGCTTGGGTTGCGTCTTTGCCGGTATCAGCCGTGCTTTTGACAGTTGTCGAAACGATCTTTCCCGTGGCGGACACCACATCTCCACCAACCATCGAGACGCCCTTAATCGCACCTTGGACGACGCCCTGGATACCTGCCATCGTATCGACACTGGTATCGGCCACCCCTCGAATCGCCCCTGTAATTACATCGGTTGCAACTTCTACTACTCTATCGGCTACCGTATCGCCGCCTTGCAACGCCGCGGAGAGTGATTTTGAAACTGCGCCTGCCGCACTCGTCGCCACATCCCCTGTTCCTTCAACAACACTCTTAACTGCATCTCGAGTTTGCTTCGCCAGATCACTTATAAGTTCGTTCATATTTCCTCCTGCTTCCTTTATGTATTCTATTCTCTGCACTATAGCAAATTATGCCAAGAGCTTATCCACGCGCGTCGTCAGCTCCGATTTATCAACTAAGCCTGTGACTTGGTCGACTGGCTTGCCGTGTCTGAAAAAAAGCGTGGTCGGGATACTCAAGATGCCGTATTGCTGGGTAACTTTAGGGTTTTGATCGACGTTGAGTTTATGAAAGGCGACCTTGCCTTGATAGTGATTCGCCACTTCCTGATAAATTGGCTCCATGGCGACGCAGGGTCCACACCATTCGGCCCAAAAATCAACCACAACTGGTTGGGTCTTTGAGGCCTCTATGACCTTTGCTTGAAATTCAGATTCGTTGATTTGCATCTCTTCAGACATTTCAAAACTCCTTTATTAGCTACACTTTGAGTATCCACAGCTTGGACAGTCCATGCAACTCTCGCGAAAAATCAGGGCGCCGCCGCAAGACGGACAGGCTGGCGCAAAGCCAAGATTAGCCACCGATTCCATCTCACCCCGTAGGCTAACTTGATTGCCAGTCACATCGATGCTCTGCAAGCCGGCTGGCACGGGTACGGGCGCTTCGGTGTTAATAAGCGTTTCGGGCGCCGTTTTTTCTTTGAATTCCAGATTTAGCTTACCCTGTTCACGGTGGATATGCCGAATCATGACTTGCGCGATTGCGTCAGGCAATGAAAGCACCATCCCATTTTCAGACCAAATTGGACTCGGACCACGAATGCCTTTAATTTGGTCAATCACAACTTCGGCGCGTATGCCGGATCGAAGCGCCAGTGAAATCAGGCGCGAGATCGCTTCAGTTTTAGCGGCGAAGAAGCCGCCAGTTTTACCAAGCGCGGTGAAAATTTCATAAGGTTGGCTCTTCTCGTCGTCGTTAATCGTCACAAACATCGAACCATAGGCGGTCGGCATTTTATACGTTGTGCCACGCATTACATCTGGTCGCTTACGCGGAACAATCCCAGCCGCAGTCGCAAGCGCGCTCGCTTTGCCATTCTCCTCAAGTTTTTTAAGCGCCGCCGAATCATTGGCCGATTGCTCGCCTTTAGTGTGCGAAAGAATCTGAACGTCGCGCGAGCCGTCGCGATAAACAGTGCCGCCTTTGCAATTGAGTTTGTGCATGAGCTTGTAAATGGCGCCGACCTGATCGCGCGTGTATTCGTTTGGCACGTTGCAAGTTTTACTGATGGCCGAATCCACCCAGCGCTGAATCACGGCCTGAACGCCCACGTGCTCCTCGGGTGAAAGATCCATCGCAGTTACAAAATAATCTGGTAAGGACTCGTTCGGATGTTCGGTTTGCCATTGTTCATAAACCTCAACTTTTTCCTCATGTATACCCAGGCGCGATTTACGTTGGTATGTCCAGTAATAAAATGGCTCAATGCCGCTCGAGGTGCCAACCATCGTGGAAATTGTGCCATTGGGCGCTTGGGTGAGAAGTGTCACGTTGCGCACACCAGTTTCGCGAACCTGATCGCGGACTTTTTTGGGTAAACTTTTCATGTAAGCGCTCTTGAGGTATTTGGCGGCCTTGAACTTTGGGAAAGTGCCTTTTTCGATAGCCAAGTTACTGGAGGCGCGATAAACTTCAGTTGCGATAAATTGATAAAGTTTATCTACAAATTGATTACCGAGTTCACTGCCATACCGAATGCCCAGTTTTATCATCATCTCGGCAATTCCCATTGTATTTAGCCCTACTCGCCGCTCATTCATCTGCTGAACGCGATTCTCTTCAAAAAAGTACGGTGTCGCATCGATAACATTATCAAGGAATCGGGTTGCAACTTGGATTGTCTCGCCCAGTTCCTGCCATTCAACCTCTTTGCGAGTCTCATTGACAAACTTAGCTAAGTTGATTGCGCCCAAATTGCACACTGCCCAGGCCGGCAGAGGTTGCTCGCCACATGGATTAGTGCAGATAAGTGGTGAGAAATACCAGGAATTTGCGTAGCGATTAGCTTGATCGATAAAAAATAATCCAGGTTCTGCCGAGGCCCAGGCGTTATCGATCATTTTGTCCCAAAGTTCGCGCGCGCGAACTTTTTTAGCCGGTTTCACCGGTCGCCCCGCCGCTCGCCAGGCATCAAGATTGCCGTTCCATTCGGTGTCGTAAGCTGGATGATCGCGATCCGGAAAAATAAACTCCCAGTCGGTATCTTTCTCGACTGCTTCCATAAAATCATCGGTAATGCCGACCGAGATATTGGCATTCGTAATCTTCCCCATCTCGGTTTTTGAGCTGATAAATTCTTCAATATCCGGATGCCAAATGTTTAAGATTAGCATCAAAGCGCCGCGCCGCGACCCACCTTGCTCAATTAAGCCAGTCACAAAGCTATAGAGCGATCCCCAGCTGACTGAACCGGAACTGCGACCATTAACACCTTTCACATAATCGTAACGAGGTCGTAAACTTGAAAGATTAATCCCAACACCGCCGCCGCGCGACATAATTTCAGCCATACGGTTGAGCGTCTCGATGATTCCACCGCGTGAATCGTGCGGACTCGGAATTACATAACAGTTGTAGTAGGTCAAGGCCTGGTTGGAACCAGCACCGGTTAAGATGCGCCCAGCTGGCACAAATTTCCAATCCTTGAGCGCTTGCTGAAACTTACCCTCCCACTTATTTTGGAGCGCTGGGGTTTTTTCCACAGAAGCAATTCCGCGCGCAACCCGTGCCTGCATTTGGGTCGGATCAGTTTCGAGCGGCTTATCGACATGCTCAACGGCTCGTGTAATTTCGCTCCCATCGGTGCGAAGCTTGATCGTCACCTGCTCGTGGTCAAGTTTGGTGACGATGCCAATCTCACGTTGGCTCGTCTCGAGATCGACGCAGACTACAACCGTATCGCCCACAGAAAGAGTTTCTTTTTTACCATCTTTAATGGCATAGCGATCAAGAAAAATTTTATACCCGATTTCGGATAGCTTATTGACCGTTGCAGTCGCTGGATCATAGTCAACTTGCGTTTTTACCATACTCCCTCCTCTCTTGAATTTTTTAGATGTGTGCCCGACCATTGTTTTCTTAATCTGTTTCGACTTCCACTTTTTCTTTACAAACCCGTTCGTTCAAAATTTTTTGGAGTTCAGCTTCGAACGACTCAAGGTCTGTAAACGATCGATACACTGATGCAAATCTCATGTAAGCAACTGGATCGATTGCTTTTAATTCCTTAAGAACAAACTTGCCGATCTGATGCGAAGTGACTTCATCTTTGCACCGAGCATAAAGATTACGCTCAACCGTGTTGGCAATTTCCTCGGCGCGCGCCAACATCTCGGGCCGCTTTTCACCAGCTAGAAGGATGCCTTTTAAAAGTTTCTCTTTTGAAAATGGTTGGCGAGTGCGGTTGCGTTTAATGACCATTAAATTAATCACTTCAATGCGCTCAAAGGTTGTAAAACGGAACTGACAGGCCAAACATTCACGCCGTCGGCGCACCGCTTGCTCATCTTCGCGTGAGTCAATCACTCGCGTTTCACCTTTACGGCAAGCGGGACAGACCATTCTTCTCCTAAAAACTGACTACTAGATATTGGGGTATAATTTTTACTTTATGCCCCATATCTTGTGTCTGCAAGGTAAAAGTGTGGATATTTCCAGCTTGTTTGAGCTTGAGATTAAAACGTTCAATAATTTTGCTCGAACCTAATTAGGCTGCAAAATCGGATTTGGATTGAGAGCTAAGAATATCCTTGTAGGCCTTGCCTACTTCACGTCTAAAATTATCAAGTCTAACCTTAAGCTTTTCTATTTCTTCCGAAGGAGGTGTTTTTCTATTTCTATCGTTCAGAATGACACTTAAAGCCCTAAATTCTTCTTGAAGCTTATCATAGACTTCATTTTGCCATTGCGACTCTTCATCGAAATTGACGCCGCGAGGAACATGATTTTCATACTCTTGCCAGAAAGTCACCAGTTCCTCTAACTGAATTCCGAGTCCTCTAAATTTCTCATTATTCCCATCTAATCGCGGCGAAAATTTTTCCATACAATTTATTTTAGTTTTCTACGAATAAAGGCCGGCACATCGATTTCTTCTTCATCGGCTTGCGGAGTAAAAGCAGGTTCGGTTTCGGGCGCATACGGTTGATATTGAGGCGTTGACGGTTGTTCGTTGGGTTGAGATTGAGGTTCATATTGAGGGCGAAAGCGGGTGCCAAAACGATTCGCAAACGCGCCTAATCGCGGCGCAGGTTGAGCTGGAGTTTGATTTGGCTCGCTTTCGCGTTGGCCGCGACTGCGGATTTCACGCGTTTCGTCGAAGCCAGTCGCAATTACAGTAATTTTAACCTCGCCTGCCATTGCGTCATCGATAATTGCGCCAAAGATAATGTTTGCCTCTGGGTCTGCCGCTTCTGTGATTGTTTTCGCCGCCTCGTCAATTTCGTACATCCCAAGATCAGGCCCGCCGGTGATGTTAAAAAGAATTCCTTTAGCGCCGTCAACTGAAAGTTCCAAAAGTGGCGAGTCAATCGCCGCGCGTGCCGCCTCTACCGCCCGGTTATCGCCGGTACCATAACCAATACCCATCAGCGCCGAGCCCGCATCGGCCATAATCGTTCGCACATCGGCAAAATCGACATTGATAATGCCATGAAGAGTAATAAGATCAGAGATACCCTGGACGCCTTGACGAAGCACGTCATCCACAATTCCAAACGCATCCATGAGTGAGGTTTTTTTATCCACAATCTGCAGAAGACGATCGTTGGGAATAACAATTAAAGTGTCGACTTTGTCTTTGAGTTCCTGAATGCCTAAGTCGGCGATCTTACGCCGGCGCGCGCCTTCAAAGGAAAATGGTTTAGTGACCACACCCACTGTTAGCGCTCCGAGTTCCTTGGCGATTTGGGCAACAAGCGGCGCCGCGCCCGTGCCCGTGCCGCCACCCATGCCGCAGGTTACGAACACCATGTCGGCGCCTTTTAAGACCTCGTAAACCTCATCCTTATTTTCTTCAGCCGATTTGCGGCCCACTTCAATATCAGCGCCTGCTCCAAGGCCCGCTGTCGTCTCCTTGCCAATCTGAACTTTAATCGGCGCCTGATTATTGAGCAGAGCCTGCGAGTCCGTATTGATGGCGATAAATTCGATTCCCTTGACCTTGGCCGCGATCATTCGATTGACTGCGTTGCCGCCCGAACCTCCGCAACCCGCCACTTTAATAATGGCAAACGACTCGATCTCGCTATTTTGGCTCATCGAGTTCTCTCCTTTTGAATTACTATGGAAGCAGTTGTTTTAAGAAATCTCGCGCTTTCCCGACAACCCCCTCCATCGTGTCAAAGGAAATCGATTTTTTTTGTGATGCGATTGGCGCTCGGCCTGCCAATCCCCAGAGCGCTAAACCAACACTGGTAGCGTATGAAGGATCATCTAGCTTGTCAACACTGCCGGCGAATTCGAGCGTCGGTCTACCGAGAGTTGCCGGAAGATGCAACGCCTGTTTAGTAAAATCAATCAGGCCATTCAGCTTTGAGCCGCCGCCTGTTAAAACTGCGCCCGCGGGCAAGGTGCCGTCTCGTCCAATTTTGCGAAGTTCATCGTTGATCATCAAGAAAAGTTCCGAGAGTCGCGCTTCAATAATTTCGGCGACGTATTTGAGTTTTGGTCGCTGATTTTCGTCTGGATTGATCTCGGCCAGTTCGATCAATTCCGTTTCTGAAGTTCGCTCTTTGAGCGCCGAGCCAAAGCGCATCTTAACAATCTCGGCTACGTCGATCGAAGTGCGCAGGCCAATTGCAATATCGTTAGTAATGTGC
This sequence comes from Candidatus Berkelbacteria bacterium, assembly GCA_016187225.1. Classification (NCBI taxonomy): domain Bacteria; phylum Candidatus Berkelbacteria; species Candidatus Berkelbacteria bacterium. Next base: position 160,060 of record JACPKC010000010.1, read on the forward strand.
ATCGAACCGATCGGCACAATCGCGGCATGCACCAAATCGCCCTCTTCGTAGATGGCTAGGCTTGTCGTACCGGCGCCGATATCAATCAAGAGCGCGCCCGATTCTTTTTGGCGTTTATTGAGCATGATTTCGGCTGTTGCGAGGGGGTCAAAAACTAAATCATCAACCTGCAGACCTGCTTGGGTAACGGCGCGTAACGTATTTTTAACCGCTGATGAGGCACAACTTACAACGTGCGCTTCAACTTCCAAACGAATACCGGTCATGCCGACTGGGTCGACGATTCCTTGCTCGGCATCGACCGAGAAAGCTTTGGGGAGAACGTGGATAATTTCTCGATTGGCTGGCATCGCGACCGCGCGAGCGGCTTCAACTACTCGATCAACATCTTGACTGGTGATCTCTCCATCAGGGCGTGAAACTGCGATCACACCCTTGGATTTAGTCGTTTCAACGTGCGCTCCGCCTAAGCCAACAAAAGCGCTTGAGATTGTGACTTGCGTCGTGCGTTCCGACTCTTCAAGGATGGCCGAGATCGCCGAAACAGTTTCAGCGATATCAATCACCTGCCCTTTGCGAAGACCGGTATTCGGAACCTTGCTCATACCTAGAATTTCAATCCCACCTTCGGCAAAATGGCCGACCGTTGCCGCCACCTTGGTTGTTCCAATATCTAAACCCATAACCACATGCTTTGGTTCAGACATGTTTTTAGTCCTCCATTGCGATGCGCCTAGTATAGCGCAGGCGCTTTACAATCACCAAATCAAATCGTAGGCGTGTTTTGTTCTAATTCTTCAACCACCTCATCGTCGATAATTTGAGAAAATGACTTCATTTGAAAGACTTTCTCTCTCGTCATTGCAAGAGCTAAAACGACGAAGCAATCTGGAAGGTGTATACTTATAAAATTGGAGGTGACAATGTCACCCCTTGAACAAGCGAAAATCTCATATCTTATTCTACATCGGAGCCCAGTTTTTGTGCTCCTCGACTTACTTCTGATTGAATGTGTTTATTTTATTTTTATTGCTCTTCTGCTTTGGTTCCTACTCGTTCTCTTAAATCAAATTACTCTGTCTCCACTGGGTTTAATCGCAATTTTGTTTGTAAGTTTAGTCCTTAAGGCCGGAGCAGTTGCGTTGGCTGGTGTCGGTTGGTTGCATGAATACTACGAAATTCGCGTCGCGGAAATCACGCACCATCGAGGTATCTTTCGCAAGTATCATGAGGTTTTAAGCACCGGCGAGGTGCGTTCAATCACACTGACACAGGATTTTTTGGGTCAAATCTTGCGGTATGGAACACTCACCTTACATAATCCCGCGCTTGGTCAAGAAATTCGTTTAGCGGGCATTTCAAATCCAAATCGGTGTCAACAACTGCTCGCTCAATTCTTGCCTAAAATTGAACAGCCGCCATCCTTTATTCAAACTGGGGGGATTGCGGCTTCGTGATCTTATCCCCAATTGATTATGAAATATCCCGAGCAGAGAGTATTATTTAATTAAATATTAGTTCTCCTTAAAGGAGGGGCAATGGATAAACATCGAAAGGTGCTCTTGCGGAGTATATTGTCGCTGGTGAGCGTGCTTGCCATCGGCGGCGGCGTCACGTATGCATTATTCACCTCGAACACGGTGACGGTGGGTCAAAGTCAGATGACAACCGGTGGCGCCGATTTACGAATTTGCAACTCGCTCAATTCAAACCCTGTCGGTTCGAATACCTGGAAGGATTCAATTTCACCCACGATCGATTTTTCAGCAGTCAATCCGGGCGACACCGACATTGACGTTACGCTTGGCCATGAGATGTATTTAGGCAACGACGACGGCACGCTCGAAGATGCGGTTGGTGGTGGGATTTGCAGTGGCTATGATGGTGCTATCACGCCCGGGAATTCAACCGTTCCACTTAACATGATTCCAACAATTTCGAACATTGTTTGCACCGGTGGTTCTGATCTGGAAAATCAACTTTCATTGCGTTTTAATCTCGGCGGATCTTTTACCGGCTATAAAACTTTGACCGGCTGGTCAACAAATACCACAGATTATTTGCCAGATTTTCTGACTGGCGAGGCGAAAATGTTTTCGATGCAAGCAAAGTTGCCTTCGGCCTATGCTCTGCAGGATGCAACTTGCACTTTTGACACTAACTTCCAAGGCGAGCAGGCTTAATTCGCATTAAGTTGAAAGCTTCATCCTTGCCTGGCTACGCAGGGAGTGGAGCTTTTGCTCTTGATGCGAATCCGATCCATGCTTCAAAGCTTAAGTTTAGTCCTGCTCATCGGCGTCGGAGCTATTGCCCTATCCGGTCGAACAAATCTACTGGGCGATTACCATTTCTATGCAGTTTTGACTGGTAGCATGGAGCCAGCAATCCCAACTAACTCTCTAATCTTTGTGCGCAAGCCCAATTCAAGCGCCCAAATTGTTCCAGGCGATATTATTACCTTCAAATCCCCTGACGCGTCTGAGCAACTCATTACTCATCGCGTGGCGAGTTTTGAGCAAGGAAGTTTCCGCACTCAAGGCGACGCGAACCCTAGCCAGGATCCATGGCGCCTCAATTTTAATGACATTCAAGGTCAGTATCAGTTTCACCTTCCCTACCTTGGCGCTGTGCTAACCTTTCTTCGCACCCCGCTTGGCATCGGTCTTTTGGTCGGAATTCCAGTCTTAATTTTAGTTTTTCATGATTTGTTTTCAATTAATACTGCTCTTTTCGAGATGAAACTTGAGAGAGAACGGAAAAAAGCGAGTTAAATGTGGCCCGCAAACGCCAAGCGCAGATCGTTGGATTTTTGATTTTCGTTTTTGTTTTTAGCGTCAGTGAAGCCTTTGCTCTGTTTTTAAGCAATCGCGTGTTTGTTCAGAACATTAAGATTAACGTTGCCGCTTTCCCTTCGATTAAGGTCTTTGCCTCTAGCGACACCGCATTTGATCAAGACGATGTCGAAGAAAACTTTGGGAATGTCGATGAAGAGGACGTTAGTTCAAAAGACGGTCAAAATCGACGACTGGCTTTTCGTTTCGATATCCCTACGCTCCCAACTGGCGTCACTCTGGTAGGTTGCTCGCTGAATCTTTTCATGAACGAGGCGCCTTCGTTTGAAAGCCGTTCTCATGGCGCGTACCGATTTACTCTCCATGAGAACGAGTGGGGCGAGGGTGCGGGCGGGCCGGATGAAGCCGAGGTTGGCGAAAGTAGTTGGCAGTGGTACGCTCGGCCCGATGAATGGGCTACGCCTGGTGGTGATATTAGCGACTCACCGATTGCAGTGGCGGCTACTGGTCTCGAGGATGAAGTTTGGCAGGCGTGGGACGTCACGGCCGACTGCGCTCCTGGCGAAACCCGCTCTTGGCTCATTCGTGATACCAGCGAAGATGCGCCAATGACAAGAGATGCCGAGTATAACTTGCGTGAAGACGGCTTCGCTACCGCTCCATATCTTTTACTTACCTACCAGGTGCCCTAACGGATTCTAGCGCCATCTTCCTTCATCATCGTGATCGTGGCCGACAAGGTGGCGTACGCCATGCTCAACAAGTTCTAAAAACAATTCTTCAAGCTTTTGACCAAAGCGCGTTGCCTGCCGCCTAACTGTTTCAAGCGAAATAAGAATTGTGCCGAGGCACAGTGGAGCTTGAGTGTGATTTGGGACAACCGTACCTCGTTCAACGTCCATTGCCATCGGCAAGGAGAGCACGTCGGTTGGAGCTTGAATGCCACGGTGTTGATGATTGAGAATCTGCATCTCGCGATCATCCACAATTACAAGCTCTAGAGTTACTTCCGTCAAAAACTGTGCATGTGTCGCTAAAACCTCTCGAATTTTTTGCTCAATCAAATGCCGCTTGATCGGAACGGGTAAGTTTTCGATCAAGTCGAGTTCGAGTTTGATCACGAGAGGTGTTTGCGAACCATGGCTGAAACTCGACTGCCGCCAGCTCGCCCTTGAAGCCTTGGCATCAAGGCGCTCATTACTTTTCCCAGCTCGGCGGCTGAACGCGCGCCAGTTGCTTGAATCGTTTCGCTGATGAGACGAGTCAATTCTTCGTCTGAAAGTTCGGTCGGCAAGTAAGCATTTAAAATTGCTAGTTCCGAGCCTTCTTTTTCAGCTAATTCGGGCCGATTTCCTTTTTGATATTCGGCTTGTGCCTCCCTGCGTTGTTTGGCTTCTTTTTGTAAGACAGCTAACGCTTCTACGTTGTTCAACTCATGACCCAATTCGATCTGCTTGTTTTTAAGCGCGCTTTTGACCATTCGCAAAGTCGAAAGAAGTTCTGGCCTACCAGCCTTAAGCGCTTCTTTGGCATCGCTATTAATTTGACTAACTATATTCATATTCTAGTATCCTCGGCGCAATCTTTTAGTAACTGCTTTGCGGCGCGCCGAAATGCGTCGCAGACGCCGTGAAAGCTCTTTAGCATGGTATCGGCGTTTTTTTACTTCTGAAAGGATGCGACTCTGTTGAACCTCGCGAAAAAAACGACGAAGTGTCACTTCAAAAGACGGCCGCCGCTCGCGCGTTGTGCTAAATTCAGTTCGTGAATCCTGAAAATCAGCCATCACACTCACCTCATTTCTGATGGCCAGAAAACTTTACGGAAAAACAATGCCTGGACTATACCATGCTTCCCAGTCGATGTCCACCGAGTAAATGCAAATGAATGTGATCAACTACCTGTCCGCCATGCGCGCGGGTATTAAAGACCAAGCGATAGCCGTCGCTCGATATCTTCTGTTCATCGGCAATTTTTCGCGCAACGTTGATCATATAGCCAATTAGAGGCTCATGTTCCCTCGTCATTTCCGCTACGCTCGTGAGATGTATACGGGGAACAATCAGAATGTGTATCGGCGCCTTGGGCGCAATATCATTGAAGGCACTTACGCGCCTATCCTGAAAAATTAATTTAGTTCCCTCTTTACCGGTGGCAATTTTACAAAAAAGACAGTTTTCCATAGAGACTCCTTTTAACTTTATGATTGGCGCGAACGTAATCCGTCCAATGCTTTTTGAGCCAATTCTCTTGAAATTTTAGCACCGCGCCCAAGCCACGTTTTGCAAGCTCGCGATCGACGACGCCGCCGTGATGAGGGTGTTTGTAAAGTTGTGGTCGGGGGCTCGAAAACCCATGCGCATAATGAACGAGTTCATGTGCCATCACACCTAAAACGACCTCGTCGGGAATCTTAGGATCTTTGAGGTGGCTCGTAATCGTGATAATACTTCGCCGCTCAAGCGCGCCGCTTTGTTGTCGAAGCGGTTTTCTCCCCCACTTAATTGAACCGAGTCGCGTGATGGCTGGCTGACCAAATTTAATCACAACGTCATTTGGTTGATCAATATCATCAAAATAGCGATACCATAGCATCGCGAGTTGTTCGGTCAGCCACTCATTGGTGCGCATTGAGAGGTTTTTCATTCTTTACAACTTAGCGTATTTCGCTTGTCTTTCATAAGTTTACTCCTTATGCTCTCAATGTCCCAAAATTTTTAGGGAGGTAGTTTTAAATGTCGTTTTTAGAACTTATCGAAGCTCGCTTCGATAAAGGCTTGCGTTTGTGTGCCGGCCTCGATCCAGTGCTCGACCGAATTGCGTCTTATTTCCCGAACGGAAATCGGGAAAGCGTCTATCTCATCGAGCGGTTTCTGAGACCGATCATCGACGCAATTCATCACCTCGTTGCGGCCTTTAAACCGAACTCGGCTTTTTTCGAAGCCCATGGGCCTCAAGGGATGCTCTTGCTAGAAAGTTTGATCAATTACATCATCACCCACTATCCGGAAGTCCCCATTATTCTGGATTGGAAACGGGGTGATGTTAGAGCCAGTAATCAGGCTTACGCGCAGGCTTTCGTGCGAACGAAAGCTCATGCTTGCACACTCAATCCTTACGTTGGCGGGCAGGCGCTCGCGCCTTTCTTGGAGCTTGAAGGTAAAGGGCTCTTCTTCTTATGTAAAACCTCAAATCCTGGCTCCGATGAGTTTCAGGATTTGAAACTCTTTGAGTGGGAAAAGAGACTCTGCGAGAAGGTCGCCTGTCGTGTGAAGAGCTGGCAATCTGCCTCTACTAGAGGACTGGTTGTGGGCGCCACCTATTCACAACACCTGGCCGCAATTCGAAAAATTGTTGGCCAAGAGATGGTTTTATTGGTGCCCGGCGTCGGGTCACAGGGAGGCGAACTGGAGGCGGCGCTCTTGGCCGCAACCAATGATGAGGGAAAAAATTTCCTTATCAATGCTTCACGTAGCCTGCTCTACGCAGGTCAACCTGGCGATGGAAGTTTTGTCCGCGCTTCCCAGGAGTATGTGCGGATGCAGAACAATCATATTTCCCAGACACTCGCGACCCTGGCGTCCAGTCCCGCCAATCGGTAAAGACCTTTGTGATTCAAGCGGCTTCGGCCGCTTCTTTTTTGCCATTTATAACAAACCATATATTTGCATTAAAACTATTGACAAATACTAATTATATGGTATAGTTCTACACGTTTCCTAATCAAACTTCTGAACCTGTAAAACAGGTTCATTTTGTTTCCGGCGAGACCCGATTAATACTCGGCGCAGTAGCCGCTTGGGAACGGGAGCTAAAATTTATGTTTCTCCTTGCAAAAGGGAGGGAGAAGCAAAAAGCTACAAAAGTATTTTTAGTCGGGGTTTTGATATTTGAATTAGTGTTGGGCAATTTTGCACAAGCCCAAGAAGCTAAAATGCCGCTTGTTTCGACCCTGGTTTTAGATCCGCAGTCTTCAAGTGTAATTGTAAATTTGTCGCCCCGACGCGAGTTAACTATTACAGTGATTGAATCGAGAGCCGAGCAAACGGCTCGACTTGCGCGTATGGAAGCGGTGCGTAAGCAGAAGCCGCAAGTCGTAACGAGAGTTGAGTTAAAAGTTCAAGAGACTGATGTTGGTTTTGAAACCAAACGGGCTTTGGCTCAAAAAGCCGCCGCCGCTTATGGTCTTGACTGGAAAATTGTCGAAGCTGTTTGGCAGGTTGAGTCCGGTAAACGTTGGGTAACGTCCGTTCGATCTTATGCTGGCGCCCAAGGCCCAATGCAATTTATGCCAGGCACCTGGCGTCGCTATGGTGTTGATGGAAATGGTGACGGTGCTAAAGATATAAACCACGCCGAGGACGCTGTCTTCGCGGGGGCTAACTATCTGGCCGCCAACGGCGCCGCTTCTAATATCGACCGTGCGCTTTTGGCCTACAATCATGCCCAGTGGTATGTGGATAAAGTCAAAAAGCTCGCCGCTTCGATCGAAGGGTAGATCTTTCTAAACACCACCCCGCCCCGGCGGGGTGGTGTTGTATTAGAGGGAGTTATGTAGTATATAAAACAGTCTTTGTAAGACAATTAACAATTAAATTTTACGAAGGAGAGGTATGCACAGATGCATATTTTTGAGATTGAACAGGCAATTCTGGCTAATCAGAAAGTTGTTCGAAAGCATCTTCTATACTGCTGGGAAGATGTTAATGAGACCCTCGACCTTTGTTACGCTCTCGGGCGCATCTTCTATCGCGGCCTCGATCAGCTCAAGAGATCCGAAAAACGCAATTTTCAGCGTTGTCTTAACGCTATTCGGAAAGCCACGGAGCGGATCGATTCTGATAAGATGATCGCGATTGCTAACGCGCATAGAGCCTACACCGTTAGGGTCGGCATGAACTTTGCGACCATTTTTTTAGGGTCTGATGCGAATGACTTCGAGCGATCGGAGAAGATCGTCAGCTTGCTTCATCAGGCAAGGATCAGGACCTACCCTGATGAACTCTCGCTGACAGAACAATACAATGAATTTGCATCTATCTTGTCTCTTATTGGCACGTTGATCCATGGCGCCTCGCGAACATGGACAAACTTCTTGCGCTCAGTTGCAAGCGGGTCTCAAACGGCGGGTGCCATTTTCGATCACATAGTCTTTTTCTATGCTTCGGTTAGGGCAAACGTGAACCTTGTTCACTTGTCTGAATGGCCTTTTCAAACAGCGACTAACATAGAAGAGACAATCTTGGTCGCGATCGGCGGTGAGCATGACCCAGTCTTTCTGCCTGTGCCAGATGAGATTATTGATGCAATCAACGGTCGCATCCACGCATTCAATGCGTGGATTGACAGGCAAAACATTCTCACCCGAGAGTTAGTTGCTTGGTTCCAGACTAAGCGCGACGATTTTCATTCCAAGGAGGAGCAGATGTGGCAGGAGATCGTTATGCAACCCAAATATGGCCTGCGACCAGCCGGTCTCGATAAGCTCCGCGTCGATCTAGCAGATAGTTGTGAAACTTATGTACAACTAATTCCGGTCGGTGATTTTCCTCTGACTCATGTCAAGCTCTGGATGAGATACCGTTACCTTAGGTATTGGTATACGGCGTCCATTATCCTCGATCCAAATAATTGGCAGGAAGTGGTGTGTTCTGATTGTTCTTGCACACGGGAGGGGGTGCAGGAGATGGATCGGGTGCACAGATTTGTCTGCCTCTACTGTCTGTGGTGGATAGTCACAGGCCAGGGTGTGAAGGCGTCAACGTATCATGAAAAAGGAGGTAAGAAGTCGAACGGATTTGGCGTCCCCGCGTCCAAAACACCGATTCGAGCGCATTTTCGTCGACTGCCTCTTGGCAGGAATCCATCTGAAGCAGCTCAACTTCGTGCGATTGATACGTTAGATGTTTTGCCGCCAATCGGTACGACCTTTGTGCGCTCTCATCTGCGCAATAATACGCCAACCGAGCAGGAGATTCGCGACTTCGAAAAGATCGAGCCTTTGCCCAATTTTATTTTTTCGTTCAGTAAGTTTGGTTTCGCTTGAGCTAGCGGAGACCAAAATGATGCAAACGACCGCCCAGGCGGTCGTTTTAAAAATTTAATTTATCGTTCCTGATAGGTTTGCATCACCCGTTGCGGTTAGCGGTGGAGTTTCGGTGTGTGTCACCGATGTGCCGGGCGGAATCACCTCAAACCAAGTCTTGCCCTTGATGAGCGTTAACTCATTGCCGTTGCTATCGTACAAACGTAACATCTCGTCGGTGCTGGATTTTTTCCACTTGCCTTCAGTTGCAGTGCCATTTTGAATGAGCGTTGACTTCCCCTCTCCTTCTGTGGTCATAAACCATTCGCCTTTGCCCTGATTTGTTTTAGCGTCGTAGACGCGCTCCACTTCGATGACAGCGATGTTTTTGGCTGTAATTTGATCGCCCGTAACACGATCAATGTGCGCCGCACCCGCAAGTGAACGTTTATAGATGTTCTCTTCGCGCTCATAGACCCACTCCGCTTTGTAAGAAGGTGTTGAAAAATCAATAGCAAGGGTTGCCGTGGCCGCTCGTTGCTCACTTGCGATATCGTCAGCAAATTTAAGCGGCGTGAACTCGCTTTCTAGTTTCACTTCTTTTTCTTTGGCGAATTCATAGAGCTTGGCGCTTGAGGTGAAGAGCGTATGTTCAACCGCGATGCCTGGTTTTGGTTCGCGTTCAAAATAAGCGGCTGTATGGGGTAAATCAACGATCGCCGGTGTCTTAGGAATTAGGGCCAGCGCCGCTTGCGATCCGCCTGCATGCGTATACAGCGCTTTGTAACCAGCGGCATAGTGGACAAAGTACGGTCGAGCCGATCTTACAGGTCCGATTTTTTGCGCATCGGCTGGACCAAAAATTGCCATAAAACGTGTGATGCCGCCTTCCACAATCACCTCGAAAACAACACTCGCATCGATCAGCCCAGCTTGTGGGCGCGCGTCGGGGTGATTCTCAATCATCACTGCCAGGGGCCGAATTTTGGCCTTACTGGGATCAACTTCAGTCCCATCTAAAGTTGATGGTTCGGTTTTGGGTACTTCCTTAACTGAAAGATTTGGCAAGATCGAGTTATTCGCGGATTGAAGATTAAATCCTTCGGGTACGAAATATCGATAATAAGCAGCCGTGCCCGCCGCACCAAATACAATTATGAATAGGCTGATTATGAGGGTTGCGTGTCCGCGCCGGCTATTTATAAAACGCACAAGACGTTCGCGAAAATTACCCTTCTCGAGATTAAGTGTCTCCATAAAATTACTTCCTGGCTGTTCGCAAATTAAACCAAGCGAAACGAAGCAGGGTGCCAAAGCCTACACACCAGGCGCCAAAAATTAAAATCCAACCTAAGAATGGAATGAGCTTAAGAATTACCAGCACAATCGACCCAACGAGAAATGCATTCACAAGTGTGAGTTTCTGCTTGAAGAGAAGGTCGCCGACCCAAAGATTGGCCACAGCGCCGGCTAGAATCGCAAGCGCTCCAACCAAGAAAATTTCAAGAAATGCGAGTGGTAAAGTTATATAGAACACAAAGAGGAGAATTAAGATAAAAGGCGCCGCTCCAAGCGAGACTAATCCGACGAGGAGTGCATTGAGCGGTTCCTTATAAGCTTGAGCGCGCAGGACCTCAACGGTTTTTGGAGCGAGTAGATAGATTAACGCGCCGGTCATTAGCAAACCGAGGATAGTCGCCACTTCGGCAAATAAACTACCCAGACCAAAGCCAAACTGTTGGGCTTCATCAGTATCTGTTTGACGTTTCAACTCAACCCCACCAATCACCATTGCACCCTCCGGTTTAACGAATGGTTTCGTGGTCGTGCCTGTCAGTTTGCCTTCAATTTTAGCTGTATCAGATAATGTAACCGACTCGGTCCCAACATTCACATTGCCATCCACGGCGCCGGCCAGATGCAAGGTGCCTGCATAAACAGTAACGTCGCCAGCCACGCGCCCGCGCACTTCAACGTTGCCGGCAAATACCAAGAGATCACCGTCAATAGTTGCATCCGATCTTAGAGTTACGGTACTGCCGGCAACTAAAACATCGCCCTGGACTCGGCCATTGATTTTTATACTCGAACCAGCGGCAAACACATTGCCACCGACACTATCATCAATTGTGACTGTATTGCCAGCCGCTACAAGGTCGCGAGCCACTCGCCCTCGAATATCAATATCGGCGCCGGCCGTAATTAAGGTATCGTTAATTATCTGACCACTTTCTACTACGACATTGCCCGAGCTTTCGGGCTGTTGGAATTCGAGAGCTTGAACATCGCTCAATCCCAGTGTAAGAACCGATAGAATCGCGAGCGTAGAGATGCTGTGCATTTTCATCTTCCCTCCTTGTTTACATCATTAAGATAGCATGTAAGTTCATTTGGTTTCAAACTTTTTAGAAGCCATCGATCAAGTGGTCGAAAAAAACGGCTTGAAAATTGTTCATTTTGACTCAACGGTTGGACGAGTGCGGTTTGCATGCCGGCTAAACGTCCGCCGATTATATCGGCTATCAAAAGATCGCCAATGATTAAAGTTTGAGCTGGCGAGACTTGCATCGCTTGTGCCGCTTTGAATAGGAAATAAGGCAAAGGCTTAATGAGTAAGCCGGTTGCAAACGCGCGCAGGCCTAATTTACTGGCTTCTGTTTGCAGACACTCTTTGCCAGTGCGTGTCACCTGATTAGAAACGATTGAAATTTTTTGCTTGGAAAAAACTTCAATCCAACACTGAAGGTGTTGAATGAGTTCAGCTCGAATCACGGGTTCAGGATAGTATTTGAGAGTATTGTCAAAATCGAAAATGATTGCTCGAATACCTTTTGCGTAAAGTAAATTTGGATCAAGATCATCTAATTTTGCAATATAATAATCTGGCCAGTACCATGGTCGGTTAATCATATTAAATCATCATATCATCCATTTTCTACACTAACCGACATATTGTACCGATTAGTAAATATAGCCGCGAATGACACCACTGGCGCTTTTCATTCTCCGTTTCGATACTTTGCCCCAGCCGATCATGTTCATATCCGAGACGATTAATTCGTCGCCCTCGACTTTTTCGACATACCCGACATGACCGAGTGGTCCCTCACTAGTTACAATTACCGAACCAGCTTGAGGCGTTTTCCCAGTTGCAAAACCCGATCTTTGAGCGCTCTTGAGCCAGGCGCTTGCATTCCCCCAGCGATTGGGGATATCTGGTCGACGTTCTTTTGCCCACCAGGTGCAGTAGCCATAGCTGTAAGTGTTACCGGCAGTCGTGGCAGTGGCTTGAAAAGCGCTTGTTTGGGCTGAAGGTTTGAACGCTCGTCGTACCTGTGTTTTGGCGACCTGGGCAAGTTGAGCTTTGCTAATCCGTTCTGCTTCCTCGCGTGCTTGAAGTTCTTTTTCGGGGCGGCCAATATCTGTTGTTAGTACGGTTGGCTTCTCGATAAAGCCATCGGCAAGATGCGTTTCATGGGCAGAGGGTGTATCAAAGGGAATTTCTTCAACAGTTTCAAACGAGAAATCAGCGAGTTGCGCTGTAATCGAGGTTGGCCCGGCGGCGGCCAGCGCCTTATTACTCGCGAGTGGATTCAAGGCGATTAAAAGCACGGTTGCAATAACAGTCCGCCAGCCACGTTGCAGTGAGGGTTGGATGAGTTTTCGAGTAAGCCAATAACGACGCCGTAAACTCAATCTCCAATTGTGAAAGCTTCGCTTCAAGCGTATAAGCGGTGGCTCCGCCTGCTCGGCAACCTGAATTGAAGTCATTATTTCTCCTCTCTATAAAACCTATTTTTGGACAAATAAAATAACTACCACTGGTAGCTACATGGGGAGTCTAGCAGAGTCAGAAGTACTGTCAAGTTATAATGTGGATAATAGACGTATTCTCCAATAAAAATGAGAAACACCTCGCGCAAGGCAAGGTGTTTCTTTGAAGCGTGGTTACGTGAGGAGGGTAACACGCAACCAACACTCATTTAAATATTATGAGAAAGTGATTTAGATGTCAAACAAAATTTCAGTGGTCTTATGCGGGGTTATTCTTGACCCGCAACAACTAACAACTGATCCGGCTTAGGTAAATCACTTTCTTTTAACTCGGCCGATTCCCAATCGAGAAGATATTGAACCTCCTGGGCCTCGCTCATAAATCCAGGCAGGTAATAAATTGTTGAAATCTGGTGAGTCGTTTTGGCATTGCCAATCGATGAAACATTAATTTGAGCGCTTTTTAATTGATCGCGAATCTTAGCGGCTACCCCAGTCGCGCTCCCGCCATTTAGGACTCTTACCGTGAAAGTCTTTGGAGTTTTGGGCGCAATTTTTTCTTCTTGAGGCGCGGAATTTGTGGTTGGTTGGTCGAGAATCACCAGCGCGTCGAGTGAATCTTCAATTTGTGCGACAGGTGCTTTAAATGTTTTTGCGGGCGCGCGAGTGTCATTATCTTCGTCAGCAGTTATAATTTCGTCTGTAAATTTTTCTTCAGCAAGTAATTTTTCGGACAATGATTCTGTTTCGCGCGACAGTGTCGGTCGGATAAAAAGGAGCGCTAAAACTGCAACCACAGGCACAAACAATAAAACCCCATCTCTTGATCGCTTCGATCGAGGTCGAGTGTTGTGAGTTAGCTTTGATTGTAGAACCGTGCGCGGCGACGCTCGAATCCCATCAAAAGTCGGCACACTCCTCCTGTATTGGCTTTAATAGATAGGTGAAAATTGTCTAATCACACCGAGCACTCTCCCTTGAATTGAAACGTCATTGGTGTAGATCGGCGGATATTTAGGGTTAGCTGGTTGTAATCGAATTCGCCCCTTCTCTTTATAATAGCGTTTGAGTGTCACATTCTCTTCTTCCAGAAGAGCCACCACAATATCCCCATTTTTTGGTTGTTTTGTGCGTTGAATTACCACATAGTCTCCGTCTAAAATTCCATCGTGCACCATGGAGTCGCCGCTAACTTTAAGTGCGTATACATCATGACCCATCATTGAGCGTGGAATATCGATCGTCTCGTTGGTTCGAATCGCCGCAATCGGATTACCCGCCGCGATCACGCCCAGAAGAGGAATCTCGTGAGTACGCTCATCCCAAGCGGGTGTTACTTGCACGGCACGCGCGCCTTCATCTTTACAAATATGGCCCTTGAGTCTTAGTGATTCGATATGCTCCGCGACTGTCGCTACCGATTTCAATTCAAAATGTTGGGCAATTTCTCGGTAGCTCGGCGCATACTCATGATCATTGATATACGTTCGTAAGTACTCAAGAACGGCTTTTTGTTTGGGTGTAGGAAGCTGGTGCATAGTGTTACTTTATACCGAACAAAAACCGTAAACAATAGAATTTATCCACATAAGAGTCTTCTGCTTCTTCCGTCTAAAAGGTTGTGCATTTTTACTCCAACGCTCCAGCCGCTTTGCACACTTGTTTCGCCAAAGCGGGCTCGAATTTTATTGATTGCCATTGTCAGGTTTGATGAATTAGCGTCGAACGGTAATCGAACAGGCGCTTGAATTTTTGGAGTCAGAACGGAAACAGTGACACTTGGCATGCGTACTAAAGTCTCCAGAGTTAATTTGTCGCCTCGCTGGCAGGCCGAGGAGATGAGCTTCCAGGCATAGCATTCGATATCTCTGTCTGATTCAATTCGGTATGAAGTCTGAAGAGTTGAGCCCCAGCTGGGCGCATTTGTGCGGCGTAAATAAATTTGAATTGATTGACCGACAAATCCCCTCTTTCTTAGTCGATTCCCCACTTTCTCGCTCAAACGAAATAAGATTGGTCGTAATTCGCGTACCGGTACGTCGTGCGGCAAAGTGTATTGATGACCGATCGATTGTTCAGCTTTTTGCCGCCAATATGGAACAACACGAGCAAGGTCGATGCCCTGCCCAATCAAATGCAGTTCTTTTTCGTATGGGAAAACTAATGTCCGCAAGGTATCAAGTGATTGTTGGGTAAGATCGGCCAATGTCTGAATACCGGCGGCGCGCAGTCTTCGGCCAAGCCGTGGCCCGATACCACACAATTCCTCAACCTGTGTTTGGGTAAAAAGTTCTACTTGTGTCCAGGCCGTTACCCCCTCCCGGCGCAATTTTGCAACTGTTTTCTCCTCGGCGTTATTTAAAAGTGCGACAAGTCCATCGGGTTTTTGCGATTCGCTTGCCAATTTAGCAAGACGTTTATTACGCGCGATCCCAATCGAAGCGGTCAGCACCGGCCCGAGTTGATTGTGAAATTTAGTTTTAATCGTGCGAGCGATATTGATAGCTTGTTCCAAGCTAGTATCGATCTCAATGAAGCCCTCATCGATCGAGAAGGGCTCGACCGCCGGTGAGAATTGCTCAAGAATTTGAAATATATGCTGACTAATTGCCTGATATCGTTCGTAGACGGGTGGCACAATGATGAGTTGCGGACAGTGTTTGAACGCTTCCCGACCGTTCATGCCTACCCGAACACCCAGCCGTTTTGCTTCTCTCGAGGGCGCCACAATCACTGATCGTGTGCCTGGTTTGCCACCCACGCCAATTGCTTTGCCACGAAGCGCCGGATTATATTGTTGCTCGACTGAAGCAAAGAAGCTGTTCATGTCGATGTGTAAAATCCAGTTCATTTTGATCTCCATTTCGAGTTCCACCATCTGCCAACTTGCGAGGGCGAAGTTGAGAACCATTCACAAACCAGCCTTGTTTAATTATACACGAACAAAAGCCGAACAAATTGTGGAACTAATTTTGGTCGGCGTTGCCGTGGGGATGTTCTTCTTTGGGATGGGGATGACCAGGCGAGAGTCTGGGGCTTCGATCAAAAATAAGACTCCGATCAAAAAAGATCTACAGGGTGCCAAGATTGGTGTTGCCTGCATTGAGCCGAATGGCTCGGTTCACGACCTCGAGGCCGAGGTGATCAATGCCGTCCTGGGGAATGGCGGACACTGTGTGGCCACCAATCGAAAACGAGTGCATGAGCTCATGAAGGGGCTCGACGTTACCGACGGTGGTGGCCGAATAGTTAATGCCGATCTACTGATCGCCGGCATTGTTACCGAGCAGACCGAGGAGCTCCAACTTGGGGGAGCGGCGACTTATACCCAGGAATTTATTGCTTGGGTATTCCACCACTATCCGCGGGCGCTGGACAGGTATCAGTACTTCAAATCTGATTACGAAATTGGTGGTGACAGCAGGTGGAAACCATACCCGGAAATGGATCTCAAAAAGATCCAGGCACAGTACCAGAAACAGATGCAGGTACAAACCACTGTCTGGAGTGCTCGCAAGCAGTCCCGTCGAACCGTCACCGTCGATTTTCGTTGCTTTAGCGCCTATGGCGAGGTAATGGGCGCCGGAGTTCTGACGGAGACTGTCAAGAATGCTGACAGCCCAGCGAGCCTGCTGACGCTCGCCCAGCAGATCGTCGCCCGGTTGCACGTCCACCGGTCGGAAGCGGAGCTCGAGCTCTGGTACGGCGACGCCCGAGCTGCCGCCATTCATCGGCCGATCGTGCCACTCGCACCACCCCAGCTCCCGACGAGCTCCAGCCACGTTGAAGAGCAGGCTCCTCCTGCTCCATGGCGTGAAGAACAACCGGAGGGATCACTGCTCTGCGACTATCGCACCAAGCGGATAGGGGTGGACGACTAGAAGACGGGTTTGAAATGCGGCCCACCCGGGCCGCATTTTTTATTGCTGAATATTTTTGAGACCATTGAAAAAAGTGTTCATGTTCTAACTTGTCGAGAACTATTCATTACGAGTTTCTCCACCAAAAGGTCCAGGTATAGTCCTTAGTTCTTTTACAGATGTTTCCCAGGGACATTAAACGAAGGAGGGTGATGACGATGTCGACCCCATCGATCACGCCTATGAATACAACCCCGAATGAATTTGCCGATGAACGAGTGAGACCGCATGCGGACTTCGTTTACGACTCAAACACTTTGCCAACTCTCAATAAGCAGGAGAAGAATCTCCGCAAAGTCCTGGGAATGAAGAAAAGTGCCCAGATAGTCCGGATTCCGTGGCAAGTTGAGATACCTGCCGAGGCCGATGGCCTCATGCTGGTTTCCTCGCTTTCCGATCTCGGCAAAGTGTTTGGTCTTAATGACCCGCTCGGTGAGAATTACGGCCCACTCTGTATTTAGATTGTGGAGCGAGTCGGGAAGTCCCGGCAACCCTTTGCCAACTACTGCTACTGCGAGGATGTATTTTTCAGAGAGCGCATTCGTCTTCACACCGACGTCCGTAGCCGCTGGGAAACACTTGAGGAAAAACACTCAGTGGAACAACTCCGGCTGTTTGAGCTCCCGGTCTCAACCGGCAGATTATACCAAGGCTACTCACCCCGAAACGCTCGGCAGGACGCCTTCATAAAAGGTCAGTTGTCACTTGATCCGGCCACAGGCGTCTGTGTTCTTGCGGCTTGGCCGAACCGACTGACTCGTTATCCGGAAACCTTTATGGATTTTCCAGGTGCGGAATACGCGCCGTGCGCTGACGGCGACTTCGTCCATGTCCTGTCTTTCAGCTGGGAAGCTGGCGATTCTTGGCTTCGCTCCGTCCGGGCCGAGTTTGTCTTCGGATGCTATGGGTCCGCCGTGGTGTTCCTCCCGGAGTGATATCCCTGGGGACTTGAGGCCTTGG
Organism: Candidatus Berkelbacteria bacterium; assembly: GCA_016187225.1. Lineage (NCBI taxonomy): Bacteria > Candidatus Berkelbacteria > Candidatus Berkelbacteria bacterium. The sequence goes on from JACPKC010000010.1 coordinate 177,531, forward strand.
TGTCTTTTGTTCCCCTGGAACACGTTCAGGAGATTGGGAGTGGATTGGATGTTACCCGTCCCGTCCACTCCTTTTTTATTGCCGTAAGTGGGCGAGAGCAATGCCGTAGGCCACGGTTACATTGAGCGATTCTTTTATGCCGAGCATGGGAATTTGGATAGTCTGATTAGCTAATTTAAGCGCTCCTTCAGAGACGCCGTAAAGTTCATGACCAACAACAAGCGCGATAGGCGCGTTGCTTGGTGGCGAATACGTAGTAATAGATAGCGCTGTCGGGGCTTGTTCAAGAGCGAGGATAAACAAACCATCTCGTTTTAGTTCTCTTATCACCTCGATTGCCTGTGGCGCATACGACCACGGCACAGTTTGTTCGGCGCCAAGCGAGGTCTTTGTGATTTGAGCTCTCTGCTTTGCTTCGGCCGGCGTTCCAGTGAGGCCGCATAAATACAGATGCTCGATCGCAAACGCATCACTGGTTCGAAAAATACTCCCAACGTTGTAGAGACTCCGAATATTGTCGAGCACCGCAATAATTCGAGATTGGCGCTTAATCATTTATATCAATTTGCGTTCATCTGGTGTGACATCAATACTGTCTGGGTGTCTATTCTTTTTGATAAGCGGAGTTCTTTTATTCCGTTCACACAACCGGTCGGCAAGTTCTGGCGAGACATACCAAATAATCTTCTGCTTGTCGTAATTGTAGTATTTTTTCTTTTCTTCGTTTGGATGGGTCACTTCTTGGTCCGCCCAAGCGGCAAGAACGTTGTAAGCGCGTCCAGATTCCTCTGCCAGATCAATTAATGCAATCCAATCAGTTGGCGCCACCTCTTTGTAAAGAATCTCTGCCCGAAGTCGAGGATTCTCGCGCATTGCATCAATATCAAGAATTGCCTTGGGTGAGCAATAGTAGCCGATTCGGAAACCTTGTCGAACTTGTCGTGAGATAAATTTTCCAGCCCCAGGATGATTAACCCGTTGGATTTTTCGGAAATACTGCTGTGCCGTTGAGGTTGATATGTTTCGGTCACTAGCATACTCATATGCATTGATCCAACCTGTTGGCGGTGACCCAAGTTTGCGCATGCTTTCAATCTGTTTTTCGATTATTTTAACTAGTTCAGGCGCAATAAAATCCGCCTGGCTCCGCCCTCGGCCACCCAATGGTCTTTGGATGCGAAAGCGTTTAAGCCAATCTGGATTTTCAACGAGGTTCTTTGCTATCCAGTGCCGGATCGTGCCCGGATCAAGATTATAGTGAGTCGCCAATTCACTTAACTGACGCCAACCTGCTGGCGATTCATCTGAAATTTTTTGGCGAGGTGACTGAAGGCTTGGCATCTCTGTGCGTTCGAGTGTCTCCACGACGGTTTTTTTCCACGTTTCAGGATCACTCGTATAGGAGATGCGACTCGTTGGGAACAGTGTGCCTAAATCATCCTTTGTTGTTTCCAAAATTGAATTAATAGCTTCTTCCCGCACTCCATAAACCACAAATGTTGCATTTCCTTCTTCATTGCAAATTAGAATAAGTTGGTTTTTGTCGGGCAGAAAAAAGGCGACATACGGCTGTTTGCGTATTTGAGTCGATTCAACTCTGCCGATTTTAACATCATAGTTAAGATTAAGATTGCTTAGAACTTCAATGAGATAAAGTGTTCTTGGAATAATTTGCTTCCCCCCATTATTGTTTCCGCTCTCTCCTGATTGAATAGCGCCCATCTCGCTAGGCGGTAGAATCACCTCATCAATTTGATCCCAGTGTTCAGGTAGCTTGAATTCGTTGTCGGTTTTAAGCGTGTGTTCTATAAAACCTTGAACGTCAAAACTGATAATCTCCCCGGCCTGTCGATTTTTGGATAGTGTTCGTCGAATAAAAGATTGCGCATTTAGAATCTCGGCCAGAGTTTGCACATCTGTATATTTGGTAAGAAGCTCATGAATTTTGCGTTGAAGTTCGGCTTTTTGTAATTCAGGGCGTGCTTCGTGATTTGACCCTTGTGCTTCCTCCAGCATTGGTTAGCTTTCATTGAGTTCGGCGAGACGTTTTTCAATTACAGATTCGACATCGTCGAAGTGAACTGTTTCTTGGGTGCCGTCGCTCATCATGCGGACGATAATCGTATCGTCGATTGCCTCGCGTTCACCAACAATCAATGCCAATCGGGCGCCCATTTTATCGGCGCTTTTGAGTTGGGCTTTCAAGCTCTCTTTGCCAAGCGCCATTGAAGCAGCCAAGCCTTTTTTCCCTAAGCTCACCAAAAGCGGGATCGCCTTCTTTTTCGCTCGATCGCCCAATTGAATAATCAGAATTTCTGCGCCTGCTTTTTCGATTATTGGAATTTTTTTCTCAACTAATTTTTCAATCAAACGTTCGAGGCCAATGCCAAACCCAAAAGCGGGTGTTGCTAATCCGCCCAGTGATTCCACCAAAGTATCGTATCGCCCGCCGCCGCCGAGCGAGGCTTGGCGGTGAGTGTCGTTTCGGTCACGGATTTCAAAGACGGTGCGCGTGTAATAATCCAGGCCGCGCACTAGAAACGGGTTGAGTTCGTAAGGCACTCCAGCGCTGTCAAGATACTCAAGGACAAGCATGAAATGTTGACGAGAGGCATCATCGAGGGAATCCACAATTTGTGGCGCCGTTTCTCTATAGGGCTGACACTGCTCTTCTTTGCAATCGACTAGGCGGAGGGGATTAACCTTAAAACGTCGCTGACAGTTGGCGCAAAGTTTTGGCAAGAGTGGCTGATAATATTCGTGTAAGACAGTGCGAATTTGTTCGCGTGAAGCGCTGTCGCCGATCGAGTTGAGCTCAATCACCGCGCCTTGATCGAGTTCGAGATCTTGCAGAATTTGCCAGAGAGCCAAAATTGTCATGGCATCGGTGAGGGGTTCGCCATCGCCGAGTACCTCAACATTTAGCTGGGTATGCTGACGATAGCGCCCTTTTTGCGGTCGGTCATAGCGAAAAATCGGCATGAATGAAAAAAGTTTAACTGGTTGAGGCCAAGTATGCATCCCGTTTTCAATATAGGCGCGAACGATGCCAGCTGTACCTTCGGGACGCAAGACTAGTTCCGGTGTCTGGTTTGGAGTGTTCTGTTCAGTTTGATGAGTGCCGAGACGGACAACGCCGAACAGCTCTTTTTCAATTAGATCGGAACTTGTCCCGACGCCTCGAACAAAGAGATCTTTTGCTTCGATAATTGGAGTATCGATGCGTTGAAAACCGAAACTCCGCAAGCGATTAGTGGCAATAGTCTGAATTTTTGTCCAGTACTTTTGTTCTGTTGGTAGAACATCGCGCATCCCGCGAGCAATTTGAATCGATTGAGGCATTCATTACTCCTTATATACAGGAGAATGCTAGCATCTTTTCAGATGAAGAGCAAAGCCTTCCACTTTCTAATCACGAAATTCCGAAGCGGCTTTTAATACTGGTACGAGCCTTTTGCGTTTTTGCAAAACGGAGCCAATCGCGTTTCGGCCCTTGCGGTTTTTTGGTCACTAAAATTTCTACAATGTCGCCATTTTTAAGTTCAGTATCAAGCGGTTTGAGACGGTCGTTGATTTTGGCGCCTGTACAGTTATCGCCGATGTCGGAGTGAATTGCGTAAGCAAAATCGATTGGCGTACTTTGGACTGGCAAAGTAATCACATCGCCAAGAGGAGTAAAAACAAAGATTTGATCACGAAAAAATTCCAGTCGGAGCATGGCCTGAAGCTCCTTGGGGTCCTTCAAGGTTTGTTGCCATTTATGCAAATCTGCCAGCCAGCTGGGTCGTGGTAAAACATCGTCTTTTTTTGATTTGTGCTCGGTGTAGTGCCAGTGGGCGGCAATCCCCCACTCTGCTTGCTCGTGCATTAATGGGGTGCGAATCTGAATCTCGGTAATCTCGCCGTCGACGCCAAAAACCGTACTGTGTAATGATTGATAACCATTCGGTTTTGGAGTTGCAATATAATCTTTAATCCGACCAAGAAGAGGATTCCAGCGGCTGTGGATCAGTCCGAGAACTTGGTAACAATCAGCAGGTGTTGGCACAATAATGCGAATTGCGATTAAATCATAGATCTTGCTTAAGTCGCCTTGGTAACGTTGGAGTTTTTGCCACAGGCTGTACTCATGCTTAACGCGACCGTGAATATCAAGCATCTTGATGTGCTCCGATTCCAGATATTGCTTCAAAGTGCGCTGAAAACGCACGATGTACTGATCGCGCTCGCGGATTCGTTCGCCTAGTTGATCGCGCAGAAATTTGTGTTCTTTAGGATAAACATAAGGAAAAGCTAAATCCTCCAGTCGACCTTTGATGTCGCCCATTCCGAGGCGGTAGGCGAGCGGCGCATAAATTTCAAGTGTTTCTTGAGCGATTCGGGCTCGTTTATCGGGGCGGACAGCGTGAAGTGTTTCCATATTGTGAAGCCGATCGGCAAGTTTAATAAGAATCACTCGGATGTCATCAGTCATTGCAAGTAACATCTTGCGCAATGATTCCACTTGGCGCTCAAACGCTACTCGCTCCTCCTCTCGGCGCAAAAGAAAAGCCGGCAGAAAACGGCCGGTTTTTTTAAGACGAACGCGGGCGAGTTTTGTAACCCCGCTTACGAGTTTGGCGATCCCAGGTCCAAATCGGCGTTCGATTTGTTCGGCGGCGATGCTCGTGTCTTCGAGAACATCATGCAAAAGCGCCGCGGCTATAGTTTCAACATCGAGTTCAAGTTTAGCCAAAAAAAGCGCGATTCTGACTGGATGAGTTAAATACGTTTCACCACTTTCTCGCTTGATGCCCCGATGCGCCTCCTCGGCATATTGGTATGCTCGTTCAACTAAGGCCCGATCTTCTTCATTCATGTAAGATCGAATTGTCTCCTTAAGTTGTAAGTACTCTTTGTCGTGCATTAATCGCTAACGTTTTACCTTTAAGATCGATCTGAAATTCATGGCGGGTTGGGAAGCGCAAACTTGCATCGGCCACGAGCGTCGCAACGTGAGTTTCGATTAGGCGCCGAATAGCCCGCGCTCCTTCTTTGTTTGCGACAATTTGTGCGATTAGCCAATTTTCTGCTTCGGGAGTAAGCATTATTTCAAGGCTAGTTGAGCGCGCATAAGTTTTAAGACGATCAAGTTCAAGCTGAACAATTGCGCGTAAAGTTTCTTCTGCAAGTGGCTGAAAAATTAAGATATTATCCAACCGATTCAAAAACTCGGGCCGAAAATGCTCTTTAAGTTGATCTTGAAGCGGTGTTTGCCACCACGGTGTTTGTGAGCTGACCCGAAAACCTATTCCGCCTGCACGTTTCCACAGCTCGCCTCCAATGTTTGAGGTTAGAATGATAAGAGTTTCCCGAAAGCTAACGGCGCGACCTTTGGAATCAGTAAGTATGCCATCTTCCATCATTTGCAGGAGCAAGTGAAATACATCTGGATGCGCTTTTTCAATTTCATCAAAAAGCACCAAACGATGCGGTCGTCGCCGGACACTTTCAAGTAGTTTCGCTGGCTCGTCATGGCCAACATAACCTGGTGGTGCGCCTAAGAGTCGAGCCACCTGATGACGCTCCATGAATTCGCTCATATCAAGTTTAATGAGCGCATCTTCGGTGCCAAAAATTTCCTCTGCTAAAACCCGAGCAGTTTCGGTTTTACCCACTCCACTTGGACCAACAAACAAAAAGGCGCCTATTGGACGATTTGGCGATTTTAATCCGCTTTTGGCGCGTCGAATTGTTTGAGCTAGAGTTTTCAAGGATTCAGTTTGGCCAAGAATTTTAGTCTGAAGAGATTCTTCAAGTTTTAAGAGATTGCGACGATCCGCGTTTCCCAAGCGTTCAATGGGAATTTTTGTCCAGGTGCTTAAGACATGGCGAATATGGTCGAGAGTTAGCGATTTAGCTCTAGTGGGTGGCGTTTTGAGTTGGGCTGGATCAGCTTCTTTTTGCAAAAGTCGGAGTTTAATCTCTTGGTCACGCAGATATGCCGCCCGCTCAATGTGACCGGTTTTGAGTTCATACTCTTTTTGATTTTTGAGCCTTTTGAGCTCGCGTTCGATGTCGTGTGCAGTAGCGCGCCGGCGCGGCGCGGGTGTGTTCTTGGCTCGCATCGCGGCGGCGGCTTCATCAATGAGGTCGATCGCTTTGTCCGGAAAATTCCGATCATGAATATAACGATGCGCCAGTGTCACTGTTTCTTCAATCACTTCAGATGGAATACCAATGCCGTGGAAGGCCTCGTATTTTGGCGTGAGACCTTTGAGAATTTCAACTGTTTCCAACTGCGTGGGTTCACTGACGACAATTGGCTGAAAGCGGCGTTCAAGCGCCGCATCCTTTTCAATATATTTTTGATATTCAGTACTCGTGGTGGCGCCAATGAGTCGCAATTGACCTTTGGCAAGCAAAGGCTTTAAGATATTTGCCGCATCCAGAGCGCCCTCGGCGCCACCGGCGCCGGTCATGGTATGCAGTTCATCGATGAAGAGCAGAATGTCGCCTTGAGTTTGCACTTCTTCCACAAGATGGCGAAGGCGATCTTCAAACTGGCCGCGATACATTGTGCCGGCAACCAGGATACTCAATTCCAAACTGACGATTCGGCTGTCAGCTAGATATTCTGGTACGGCGCCACCGACAATTCGTTGCGCCAGTCCTTCAATTATGGCTGTTTTCCCCACTCCCGGCTCGCCAATTAGAACGGGATTGTTTTTAGTTTTTCGCCCTAAAATATGCATCAGCCGCTCCAGTTCGGCCTCTCGACCAATTAAAGGATCGAGCAGTTTCTCATGCGCTAGCGCTGTAAGGTCAAGCGTGAACTCATCTAGAAATGGTGTTTCCGTTTGTTCGTCGACCTCTTCGGGTAGATTAAGTTGGGGGCGATGCGTCGATGGGATAGGCTCCTGACTAAGTTGACCGACCACGCCGAGAAGTTCAATTTCTTGGTGAACCATCGTATTCGGTGATGATTTTTGTTCTGCAAAAAAATGTTCAAGTGATTTTCGAATTGTTTTTGGTTCGATGCCAAGTTGGAGCACGATTTCGTGAGCGCGAGAATTGGTATCCGAAATCAGTGCCCAAAGCAGATGTTCTGGTTCAATAAATTGCATGCCAAGTGTTGTTGCCTGAAATGCCGCTCGCTCCAAGACTGCCTTGGCTTCTATTTTCATACCCATGCCGCGTTCGGAAGAAATCTCTTTTAATGAGAGCGCCAGACGAATTTGGTCAGGTGTAATTGGCACCTTTCGGAGAAGATTGTAAGCATAGGTATCGGGCGTGATGCTGATGGCGAGAAGTAGATGCTCTGAACCAAGCACATTCCCCATCGCCTCCGCATAGCGTTGCGAAGCGAGCAAGACTATCTTTGCCGACGGAGAGAATTTTCCAAAACTTGCAGATTGCGCGTCATTCATTCTGTTGATTTTTTCCTTGACCCTCATCTTTTGTCGACTCATCCTCGGTTGGAATTTCTTTTATTTCTTTATCTTCGTCTGTATTTTGATCTTTAACTATATCTAACTCCCAACCAGTTAGTTTACTTGCAAGGCGAACGTTTTGTCCACCCTTTCCAATTGCCAGTGAGACTTGATCCGCTGGCACTCGAATGGTGGCTTTTTTGAGAGCTTCATCAAGAATAATTTCGTCAACCTTGGCCGGCGAAAGCGCATTGGCAATAAGTTTTTTTGGATCGGCATCCCAGAGAATGATGTCTATTTTTTCATTACCCAAATCAGAAAGAACCGCTTGGACACGAATCCCACGTTGCCCAACACATGAGCCAACCGGGTCAAGACCTTCTTGGTGAGCGGCAACAGCAATTTTAGTGCGTGAGCCAGCCTCGCGCGCGATTGTTTCGATTGTTACAGTTCCCGATTGGATTTCTGGCACTTCTTGGGTAAAGAAACCGCGAATAAGATCAGGATGCGAGCGCGAGACCATAACTTTTGGGCCGCGGTTGGTTTCCTCGACGCCCTTAACGTAGATCTTGAGACGTTGGCCAATATAGTAACGTTCCTCATGAATTTGGTCGGGAAGCATCATCACGGCATTCATGCGCCCGATATTAATAACAATGTCTCGTCCATCGATTTGTTGAACCGTGCCGCTGACAATTTGTCCTTCTTTACCTTTGAATTCAGAATAGAGAAGGGATCGTTCAGCCTCCGCTATCCGTTGAATGATTACCTGTTTGGCTGTTTGAGCCGCAATCCGTCCAAAATCGGCTTGGTGTGGAAGGGGCATACTTACTTCTCCGCCTATATCTGCCTTGTCGTCGAGTTTTTGAGCTTCAGTTAGAGTAATCTGCCGTTCCGGTTCCTCAATTTCCGCATCATCGGCAACAATCTCGAAAACTTGTCGCATTTGAGTTTTGCCGATGTCATTTGGATTTAAGGTTGCGCGAATCACTTGGCCGGTTCGTCCATAGTCTTTTCGATACGCCGCCGCCAGTGCCGCCTCGACAGTTTGAACGACAGTTTCAATAGGAAGGCCGCGTTCCTCGGCAAGTTCCTGAAGGGCAACTAAAAAAGGTGAATCCTTCATATTTATCCTTTCTTATTTAGAGTATATAGGATCAATTCCTATAAAAAAACAGCCACCATTCTTGGTGCTGTTGACTACAGTATAAGGTGAATCGATTTAGTCGTCAATCGTATGCGGGGTTTCTATGAATTTTTGTATTGGCGTGCCCAAAAGACTTTCCACGGGAAAACCAGCGTTGCTTTGAGAATACGGCGCCAACGCCAGGGTTGAATGAGTAAACGCCAGCACCATTCAAGGCCAAGCGAGCGGAGCCAGGCAGGGGCACGGGGGACAATACCTGCAAGATAGTCAAATGCTCCTCCTACCCCAAGCATTAATGAGATGCCGAGAATTTTTTTATGTTCATGAATAAAAAGATCTTGTGTCGGCGCTCCCAATGCTACCAGTAGAATGTCTGGCTTGAGAGCGCGAATGCGGTGAGCCAGTAAGTTAAGTTCATCTTTGCGTCGCTTGCCTTGAACTGATTTTGCCACTCCCGCTTCGGCGCCGACGACTATTAATTCAGGATAATGTGTACGTAGTTTAATCGCAGCTTGTTCGGCTATTCCCTTATCGCCACCGAGAAAAAAGAATTTCCATCTGTGTTTTGTTCCGTATGCCGCCAGTTGATCAATTAAATCGACGCCTGTGATAATTTCAGGAATGGGATGATTTAATTCCTTTGACTGAAGAATAAAAATCAGGCCTACCCAGGCCCCCGCTAAAAGCCCAACCACCAGGCGAGCTGGTTGCCAAGTAGGAAAAGAAAGCGAATTATAGTACGCGGCAAGTTGAATACCTTTGCCATCGGCTGTAGACATTTCAGCATCCCCAAGAGCAGTGCGAAAAGCGCGATTCGTTTGGGCTTCAAGAATAAATTCCGGATTCACAGTTACAAGCTGACTTGGCAAACGAGCTTGAATAATATTTGCACAACTTGCTAGTAAATCTGGGCGTAAGCGACAGTCGATTGACACTGAAAGAATTTGCGCTCGTTTCATATTATTTTATTGTGACGCTCATCATCTGGTCACCGACTTGAATTTGATCCACAACATTCATGCCGTCAGTTACCTCGCCGAAAATCGTATAGTTTGGCGGTAGAGGCTTGTCTTCTAGCATGATAAAAAATTGACTGCCATTAGTGTTTGGTCCACTGTTTGCCATAGCGACTATCCCGCGTTTGTACTCTTGTCTAATAGGTTCATCTTTAAATGTGTATCCCGGTCCGCCGGTACCGTCACCATTTGGGTCGCCGCCCTGGATAACAAAACCCGGCTCAACACGATGAAATGTAAGGCCGTCATAGAACTTTTTCTCAATAAGCGTGATGAAATTGCTAACTGCCAGCGGCGCGTCATCTGGGAGTAGGCTGATTCGAATTGTGCCTTTAGGAGTTTCAACGATTGCAGTTTTATTCTGAATTTTTTCCCCTGGCAAAATAGTTGGCGCCTGACTTTGATTAGTCATAGTTTTCTCCTTTACGCAACCTGTTAACGTAGTTGCGGTGGTTATGGCTATGAGTACATAGAGTAAGATTTTCATAATTTAGATGTACTCCTTAACAATTTTATGAGTATTATTTGGGGACTCGGTTATTATTTCCCCTATTATGCTTACCTTGCTATCTTATTGACGTATGCAAATAAATGGCCAAGAGCCAATCGGACAACTTATTAAAGATTATCCTGTGCTTAAAGAAGTTCTGCAAGCTTACGGTTTACACTGCGCTGGTTGTTTTCTGAATGAATGGGACACGCTTGCTGGAGGCGCTAGATTGCATGGTATGAGCGAACGTGAAATGTATAATCTCTTGAGGGATGTTAATGAAGTTATAAGGACTAGAGTGCTCTATGCTGAAACTCAATAACTTATCGATTTCTGTTGGTTCGCAACAAATCGTGTCAAATTTTTCTTTAGCTGTAAATCCTGGAGAAATGCATGTTTTACTTGGCCCAAACGGTTCAGGTAAGAGCACGCTTGCGGCCGCACTCATGGGGCACCCTGATTATTGTATCACTTCGGGTGAAGCCATGCTCGACGGTCAGGATCTGCTCGCTCTTACTCCTGACAAGCGAGCGCAAATCGGATTTTTTCTGTCTTTTCAAACTCCGGTGGCTATTCCTGGTTTGAAACTTGAAAGTTTTTTACGTTCAGCGGTTAATCAGGTGAGGGAGAGTCAAAAGAAGTCCACCTATTCGGTATTAGAGTTTCGCAAGAAATTGCAAAGCGCAATTGCCCTGCTCGGGTTAGACGCTTCATTTTTGGCTCGCACATTAAATGATGGTTTTTCTGGCGGCGAACGCAAGCGCTGTGAGATTATGCAGTTTCTCCTCTTTGAACCAAAATATGCCATCCTAGATGAGTGTGATTCCGGCCTCGATGTCGACGCCTTGCGTTTGATTGGGGGGTTACTTAATCGAGCGCGGACAAGTGAGCAGGGTGTTGTTCTGATCACCCATTCTCCGCAACTCCTGTCTTATATCGAAGCGCCTAAGCGCGTTCATATCATTCGTCAAGGCGCACTTGCGCTTTCCGGTCAAGACGACCTGATAACAAATTGGGCAGAGCATGGTTTCCAAAACGCTTAATCTCGCGCTCGGGTACAAAGAAAAGTATGGGTTTTCAACCCGCCACATACCCTACCTTGAGGCACCGACCGGTTTAAATGAGTCTGTAATTCGTTTTTTGAGCCATACCAAACGAGAACCTATTTGGATGCTGACGCGTCGCCTGCAAGCGCTCAAGGTTTTTTGGAGCAAACCTCTGCCAACTTGGGGTGCAGACTTGAGTCGTCTGGATTTTTCGCAAATTACCTACTATATCAAATCGACCGAGGATCAATATCGACGGTGGGAAGATGTGCCGCCGGAGATTACTCAAACATTTGAGCGACTCGGTGTGCCGCAAGCAGAACGAGCTTTTCTTGCTGGCGTAGGCGCTCAATTTGAATCTGAAGTGGTGTATCAACACCTAGAGGCGGATCTGGCGAGCAAAGGTGTAATTTTTACTGATATGGATAGCGCGCTTCAACAATATCCAAAATTTGTAAAGCGCTATTTAGGTACAGTAGTTTCGTTGGCTGACAATAAATTTGCCGCTCTTAATAGCGCTGTATGGAGCGGCGGTAGTTTTGTTTATGTACCTGCCGGTGTCGAAATTGATGTACCTCTACAAACTTATTTCCGAATCAACGCTAAGAATATGGGTCAGTTTGAGCGTACGTTGATTATCGCCGAAGAAGGCGCTCGTGTGCATTACGTTGAGGGGTGCACCGCGCCAGTTTACGCTTCAGATTCGCTTCATGCGGCTGTGGTAGAAGTAATTGCTAAGCCTGGCGCGCAGGTGCGTTATACGACCATTCAAAATTGGTCGAATAATGTTTACAACTTAGTCACTAAGCGAGCGATCGCTTATCAGGATGCAAAGGTGGAGTGGATCGATGGCAACATTGGAAGCGGGGTAACAATGAAGTATCCGTGTGTGGTTCTTGTTGGTGAGCGCGCCCAGGCTCAAATCTTAAGCCTAGCGTATGCTGGTAAAAATCAGTGTCAGGATACGGGTGGCAAAGTTATTCACGGCGCACCCAATACATCTTCCACGGTCGTGAGTAAATCAATTAGTCGGGATGGCGGGCGAGCAACGTATCGAGGACTAGTCAAGGTTGCACATCAAGCAACTAACACCAAAGTCTCGGTCAATTGCGACGCCTTGCTTTTGGATAATATTTCACACTCAATCACCTTGCCTGATATGCAGATCATGAACGACGACGTTGCCATCGCTCATGAGGCCAGCGTCGGACGAGTTAGTCAAGATCAATTATTTTATCTGCAAAGTCGAGGGGTTCCCCAAGCACAGGCGCTTGCTTTGATAATTCATGGCTTCATTGAACCAATCACGCGATCTTTACCTTTTGAGTACGCTATTGAACTTAATCGCTTAATCGAACTTGAAATGGAAGGATCAGTTGGATGAAAAATTTCTTGCGCATTCAAGCCAGAAGAAACACCTTTGTGTTAGAAAAAGCCGGTGAGTATTTTTTACCTATTAGCGTAGAGAGCAAATCCGATTCCCTCTCTCTGTATGTCGACATAATTTCTACGAACGTTAAATTAATAATTATCTCAACATTTCTTGGTAAAGCTCAAGATAATTTTCAGTTCGACATTCAGATTCACCACCGTGCGCCTAAGACGCAATCCGATATCAAAATTTTTGCCGCTCTTTTTGAAATGAGTCAATTATCAGTCAACGGCGCGATTAATTTACCAACCGGTGTTAAAAATTCCAGCACCTATTTTTTTGTCAAAAGTTTACTCCTCTCTGACAAGGCGCGCACACGAGTAATTCCCTCTCTTGGGATTGAAGAAAATGAGGTCCGAGCCGGGCACGGTGTAAGTATTGGACGCATCAGTGATGAAGAGTTGTTTTATCTCATGTCGCGTGGCTTAACGCAGGCCCAGGCCCAGAATCTTTTGGTTCAAAGTCTCTTTGAGCCGGCACGAGAAAAAATAAGAGAGTATGGTTTATGAATTCAACGGTCGTAGAGCATATAACTAGAAAAGATTTTCCTTTCTTTAGATTTAATCCGAACGTTGTTTATTTAGACACAGCCGCAAGCGCTCAAAAGCCCCAATGCGTTATTGATAGAATACAAAAATTCTACGAACGTGAATACTCTAGCGTTAATAGAGCAGATTACTACGAAGCGCTTGTGGCGACAGCTGAATTAGAGAACGTGCGTTTGGCAGTAGCTGACTTTATTCACGCATCTGCCAGAGAAATAATATTCACTCGAGGCGCAACCGAGAGCATTAATCTAGTCGCACAGTCTTTCCTCAAGGCGTGTTTACAGCCTGGCGAGGTTGTTCTTGCAACTTCGGCAGAACATCATTCCAATTTTTTGCCTTGGTTAAAAGTGTGCCAGCAGACTGGCGCAGAACTTTTGATTTTGGACATTTCTAAAAACGGAGCATTCCCATTGCAAGAGTATCAGGCCCAACTGAAGAATAGACGTGTGAAGTTTGTGGCCCTTGCTTACGTTTCGAATGTTCTAGGTTGCGTTTTTCCAGTTAAAAAAATTATCGACCTCGCTCATCAATCAGATTGCCAAGTACTCGTTGACGCAACTCAAGCTGTGCCGCATCTGCCAGTCGATGTTGCTGAATTGGGAGCAGATTTTTTGGTTTTCTCTGGCCACAAAATTTACGGTCCAACCGGTGTCGGTGTCCTCTTTGTTCGTCGAGCCTTGCTCGAGAAGATGAAGCCAATCAACCTCGGCGGCGAGATGGTGACTAAAGTTTGGCATGGTGGCTACGAACTTCAAGGCATTCCCCAACGCTTTGAGGCCGGTACTCCTGCGATTGCAGAAATCCTCGGTCTAGGTGAGGCTGTTCAGTATCTTAATAGGTTCAATTGGTTTGCTCTTCGTATCCATGAAACAAACATCTTAAACATGTTCCTCAAGAAGTTGGAAAAATTTCCCAGTATCCAAATTTTAGGACCGAACAGTGAAGAATCGCGCACAGGTGTTCTTGCTTTTTGGAGTAACCGTTTGCATGCACATGATATCGCAAGTTTATTAGCTGAAGAGCGGGTTGCAGTTCGAGCCGGTTATCACTGTGCTGAAATTTTACATCGATCCCTAAAAATTCCTGCGACCGTGCGTTTAAGTGTTGGTATGTATACTTCTTATAATGATGTTGAGAGATTTTTCGCCGCTCTGGGTCGTTCTTTGAAAAGGATAGGAATTGTCATCTAAATGCAAAGTCTATATTCAGAATTAGTGCTTGATTATTTTTATACCCCTCGCTACACGCCGCCTTTGGCTAATCCAGATTACGAGAGTCAGCTTCATAATACTTACTGTGCTGACTCTATATATCTCACGTTCGTAGTAAATAAGCAGATGGTTATTCAAGCTGTTGGAGCAGAGGTTAAAGGTTGCGCTCTTGCACATGTGGGCGCCTCTGTGCTTGCCGAACAAATAATCGATAGAACTCTGTCAGAAGTTAAAAATTTTCAACCCGAGCAAATTTTATCCACTCTTCAATTAGTCTCAATCTCTCCTCTGCGCCTCAACTGTTTTTTACTAGCTTATCGATCGTTCCAAAAAGCTCTATGTCCTCAAGCCATACCCTCGTCGGAAAAGACTGACGGTTAGAATCGACAGACCCGTGATTGACACTAAAATTAATATCAGACCAGTAGTTGGATTAGTTTCTCTAATACCGATCATTGAATAACGAATCCCGTCGATAAAATAAAAAAACGGATTAAAGCGCGCAATGGTTTGAAGGTTTGCGGGCAACATATTGATTGAATTGAAGACGCCGCCAACAAAACTTAAAGGCATAATCACAAACGTATTTAAAATATTGAGCTGTTCAAAGCCTTTTGCCCAAAGGCCAGTTAAAATCCCCAAAAAACCAAAAATAATCGAAACAGAAATCATGTAGAACAAAAATGCGCCAACATGATTTAGATTAGCCGCACTGAATAAAACAGCGATTAAATAAATTCCAACTCCGACAACTCCGGCCCGAATCATTGACCCAATCACGTAGCCGATAATCATTTCTGCATACGAAAGAGGCGAGACTAAAATTTCTTCAATATTGCGGGCAAAGCGTTGAAAGTAGAGGGAGAACGAAGATTGGGAAAACGCCGCCATCAAAACATTCATCATGAGAATGCCGGGGAGCACGAAGTCGATATATTCCACGCCTTCAATAAAATTAATTCTCTGTCCGACCACTTGTCCAAAAACAAAAATATAAAGAAGAGCGCTAATCCAGGGCGTAATTAGAGTTTGAATTGAAACTTTGAAAACACGTTCTGCTTCTTTTTGAATTATCGTATAAAGTCCAGTCCAGTTTCTAATCATTTCATACTCCGTGTTAAATTCAGATAGATGTCTTCAAGGCGTTGACTGCCTTTAGTGAGCTTCTCTAGAGTATCATTGGCGACCAATTGTCCTTGGGAAATTATAGCGACTCGGTAACATAATTTTTCGATCTCTTCTAGATAATGTGAAGTTAAAATAATCGTTTTCCCTTCACGATTCAATTCTTTTAAGTAACGCCAGAGTTCTAATCTCAACTCAACATCGACACCCGCTGTGGGTTCGTCGAGAATCAAGAGTTTTGGATCATGAATCAAGGCCCGAGCTAGTATGACACGCCGTTTCAATCCACCCGAAAGTGTCTGAAATTTTTTGTCCGCATGTTGCGAAAGATTGAAACGTTCTAAAAGTTCATCGATGCGCTGTCTGCGTTTTGAGCTTGGCATACCATAGTATCCCCCCATATAGTCGAGAATTTTTCGAGTAGAAAGAAAAATATCAACATTAAATTCTTGTGGCGAGAGACCAATTTGTTGCCGTGCCTGGCGATAATCGACAACGGCGTCATAACCAAAAATACTGATTTTTCCGCTTGTAATGGTTGCGATGCCGGTGACGCAGTGGATTGTGGATGATTTTCCAGCTCCGTTTGGACCAAGGAAACCAAAAAATTCTCCCGCCTGAACTGTCAACGTAAGATCGTGCACCGCAGTTACGGCGCTATATCGTTTAGTAAGCGATTTAATCTCAAGCGCAGGTTCTTTTTGACTCATGATTTATCTTTCGCTAGCCTTTTTGTAGAAGTTATTGTAGAGTTCCTGCGTATAAGATTGCTGTAAGGAAGAATGAATACTGTTCAAAAAATTCATCCATTAATGTTTACTGGTGGTTTTGCACTGGCATTGATTACACTTGGCGTGCCGGTTCTTTCGATTTGGTTTAGTTTTTTTGTCTTAGGCAAGATTAGCTTCTTTGCGAGAATTCTCCAAATCAATAGCTATCCCCTTTTTTCACTCGCCCCCGGATTCATACTTGGTGTTTTTATTATTTTGATTGGGCTAGTGCTTGCTCGCAAGCAGAATGAATTAGCTTTACGGTGGGTGACAGCGCTTGTAGGGGGAACGATTATTACCTCAACGATTGTCGCGTTTTGGGTAATGCTTTTAATCCAAATGCCCCGTTTTCAAATTTATCAGATCGCCTTTGAACAAACACGCTGGAATCAAAGTTCATGCAATTATAGTCGTGTTCGTCAGCAGATGTTAAGCGATTTGCGCACACGTGCTCAAGGTAAAACCAAGGCAGAACTCGAAGCGATGATTGGTCGTCCAACTGATGGTCAAAATTCATACTGTCTCGGCCCAGAAGCACACGTCATTCCGATAGATCGAGTTTTTATGCAACCTATTTATAGTCGAGATAGCCGTGTCACTGATTTGAGAATCACGGCGAGCTAGTTTATACATTTTACGGACGTTGATTATTTGCCGATAATTTATCGTTGTCATTGAGTTCTCCCCTATTCTGAAATTTTTCCTGGATAATCATAAACTCGTGTTCAATCGTTGCAAGTTTTTTTTGAGCACATTGCAAGAGACGATTCCCTTGTTCATATAACTTCAGACCCTCTTCGAGCGGTGTCTTTTCACTCTCAAGTCGAGTGGTAATTTCTTCAATCGCATTCAATAGATCTTCAAATGATTGTTGTTTTTTCATATTTGAACCTTAGATACAAAAGACCCATCGGCAACTCGGGTCCGTATTACACTTCCTGCCAGGGCTAGAGTGGCGCTTCGAATTACTCTGCCTGATGTCTCATTGGTAGTCACCGAATAACCACGTTTCAAAACGCTTTGAGGGTTAACAGCTATTAAAATTCTCTCATACCCTTCAAGCACCACGCGAGCAGTTTGGATAGGCCTTCTTAGAATGGCAAAAGTTGAACGCAAAAATATTTGTTTTGATTCAAGTTTTTGTTGGAACAATTGTTTGATTCGTATACCAGAATGGCTGATTTCGGCTTGGAGTGTCATTCGATCCGGCACAGCTAATTGAGCGGTGTTGCTTGGCGTCGCGGCCCGGGCATCAGCCACTAATTCGGCGATTGTGACATCTCGCTCGTGCCCAATTGCGGCGATGATTGGAATTCGGCTGGAAAAGATTACCCGCGCCAAGCGTTCATCGTTGAATGCTTGTAAATCCTCAAGAGATCCTCCGCCTCGGGTTAAGATAAGCGTATCGACCGGATGGTGGGTATTGAAATAATTAATTGCATTCAAGATTTCGTCTACAGTCGTAGTGCCTTGCACTTTTACCGGAAATAAATAAAGCCGAAAGCCTCCCCAACGTTCGCGCAAAATTCGTCGCACGTCGCCGAGCGCCGCTCCTTGACTTGAGGTAATGAGACCGATTGAGTCGGGAAAGCGCGGTATGATCTGTTTATGTTTTTGCGCAAACAAACCTTCTGCCTCAAGTTTTTTCATAAGTAGCAAATAAGCGCGATGCAAAGCGCCCGAACCAACAGGTTCGATCGCCAAGACATTAAAAGAATATTTACCGTAGGGGAGATAGATTCTGGGAATACCCAGAATTCGCACTTCCATCCCATCTTCGATCACAGTGCCAATGCGAGTTCGATGAGCGAAGCAACTCAAAACACTAGTTCCGTCCTTGAGATCAAAACCCACCCAGGCGTTGGCTCGGAGCGTGTACCCGTTAACCTCGCCCCTTACTAAGGCTTCGC
This sequence comes from Candidatus Berkelbacteria bacterium, assembly GCA_016187225.1. NCBI lineage: Bacteria > Candidatus Berkelbacteria > Candidatus Berkelbacteria bacterium. The sequence goes on from JACPKC010000010.1 coordinate 195,638, forward strand.
CGATTTGTTCCGTTAGCAGATTATTCACCAGTAAGTTAAATTCACTAACGGTGTAACACGGAATACTAATTTTCGAGCTCACGGCTTACCTCTCGGATGCGTTTTAAAATAGGCTTCAGAGTTTTATATGAAATTATTTGCTCAAGTTCAGTGGGAGTTGCCCATCTAAGATCTAAGATTCTCTCTTTGATTTGTGGTTTTGGCTCGGTTCCTATCAGTGTTTCAAAAAGAAAATGGTCGATGAATTTATGCACATTTTCTCCGGGCTGTTCAAAGCGATCGTGGAACCAAAATTCGCTTGTTCCTAGAGAACGAATCAGAATGAGATCATCTAAGCCAACTTCCTCACGAGTTTCGCGTCGTGCCGCTTGGATAGGTGTTTCGTTAGGTTCAATACGTCCTTTTGGGAATGCCCAACCTCCATGAGAATCCTGAATCACAAGAATTTCGATGCCACGTTTAGGATTACGACGCACGACAATACCGCCGGCAGATCGTTCAATGCGCATTGCGAACTTCTTGCACCGCCGATTCTAGCACTCCAACCGTTGTTAGGGCGGCACGTTCCCAACTGAATTGCTTTGCTCGTTCCAGACCTTTGGACTGTAATGATTTTTGTACATATTGACGTTTTAGAAGCGGGAGGATGCCCTCGGCGATTGCTTCAGCACGTGTATGATTGACGAGAATTCCAGCTGGCCCTACGATTTCAGGCATCGATGAGATGTTGCTCGCGACAACTGGTATACCCGAAGCCATGGCTTCGACAATCGGTAAACCGAAACCTTCGAAACCCGAAACAAAAACTAAACAACTGGCGAATCGAAGCCAAGTCGCGTGTGCCTGATCGCTTAAGTAGCCGAGGAGATGAATGTCGTCACGCGTATTTTGAGGTAGCTCTTTGAGAACTTGTTCAATTTCGGCATAACCATATTGACCAGGTGTGCCAGCGATGACTAAATGATGTGGCATCTGGTATTTTTCTTTTAGAATCCGAAAAGCACGCAGGAGTTGGACTGTGTTTTTTTTGGCCTCAAGCCGGCCGATTGAATATAGATAAGGCATGTATTCATGGATGCGCAAAGAGGGCTTGCTGAGTGGATCGACTGGGTGGAAAATCTCGCGATCAACACCATGATGGATTACATGAATTTTACTCGCTGGAAATTGAGTATAATGAAGAATATCGCGTTTAGTGGCGGCTGAAAAAGTTATAATCCTGGTCGAGGCGCGCAGAGCTTGAGTAAGACCAAACTCCTGGTAGACACGCTCGAGTCGACTGTAGTACTCGGGGAAGCGTTTAAATCCCAGGTCGTGAATTGTACTTACGGTTGGCGTTGGATGAATGAGTGGAACAGTGTGGGAGGGAATAAAAAGAACATCAGTGTGACAGTGCATTAGAAATTCCGCGCTTAATCGCACATGTGTCCACAATTTGGGGAATGGAATAATGCGCCAGTCAACTTGCGCGTTGGCGGTTTTAAGCGGTTTCGTACTCAATGCCGGCGCGTAAATTGTATAACGGTGATGCGGCGCCACCCTAAACATTTGCTCGAAAATCTGGTGCGAGTAATGTTCCGTGCCAGTGTAGTGCGCTTTTGCAATTCGTGAGCCGTCGAGGCCGATATGTAGATTCATACTTATCTTTCTCTAACTTTTTGCCCAGAGAACAGAGCGCTTGTATGCTTCCAGATGCTCAACAGCCATCCCTGCTCCTTTGACTACGCAAAGCATTGGCTCTTCAGCAAGTTGGCATGGCACGCCGGTGACTTTAGTAAACAAATCATCAATTTGAGTTAAAAGCGCTCCGCCACCGGTTAAGACGATCCCTTTATCCATCACATCCGAGGCAAGTTCGGGCGGTGTATGCTGGAGTACGTCCTTCACGGTTGCAATAATTTCGCTAATCGGTTCTTTAACTGCTAAAACTGTATCATTCGTCGTAACGATCACACTTTCAGGTAAACCTGTAACGGCATTTGAGCCAGAGACCTCCATCGTTAATTCTTTTTTAGGCGTGATAGCCGCTCCAATCTGTATTTTGACTCCTTCAGCGGTTTGATCGCCGATGATTAAATTATATTTCTTACGAATATAGCCTGCAATTGCTTGATCGATCTTATTCCCGCCAACGCGTACTGAAGATGAGGCGACAATATCGCCCAAAGAGATTACCGCTACTTCAGAGGTGCCACCACCAATATCTATCACCATGTGCCCGCTGGGTGATGCAATCGGAATGCCGGCGCCAAGCGCCGCGGCTACCGGAGATTTAATAATGTAAGCTGACTTGGCGCCGGAGGCAATGCAGGCATCGATTACAGCGCGGCGTTCGGTACTAGTCGCCCCAGCCGGCGCCGCGATCATAATTTCAGGGCGAAAAAAGCGTACACGTCCGCCCAGACGATTTACAAAGTAGCGTAACATCGCTTGAGTTACACGGTAATTTGCAATCACACCATCTTTTAGTGGATGCACTGCGATAATACTTTCAGGGGTGCGGCCGAGCATTGCCCGTGCTTCTTGACCAATAGCCATGACCTGATTGGTTGCCGCATCAACGGCAACTACTGCAGGTTCATTGATAACAATGCCCTGACCCGGCACATGAACTAAAACATTTGTTGTTCCTAAATCAATTGCCAGACGGCGTAAAAAAAACGGCATAGCATTAACTTTTCTGTCGGCGGATATTTGCTCCAAGTGCAATTAATTTCCCTGACAGATTTTCGTAGCCGCGATCCAAGTGCTCCACCCCAGTTAGCCTTGACTTGCCGGACGCAATTAAAGCGGCGATCACGTGTGCCATTCCAGCTCGAATGTCAGGCATTATTACTTCAGCGCCGCGAAGTTGAATCGGTCCGTTCAGGTAAGCAACGTGAGGAAAATTTTTGTCTGCAAAACGGCATGACTGTTCGGGTGGACACTGAGTGTGAATTTCAACCTCAACGCCCATAGTCTTAAAACTGGCTAAATAGCCGAATCGGTTATCGTAGACCGTTTCATGAATTATTGATTTCCCCTTTGCGGTAAGTAAGATCATTGTTGAGGGTTGTTGCCAATCTGTCATAAAACCCGGATGGACATTGGTTGTAATATGAGTGGCTTTAAGTTCCCCATCGGCTTGGAAAAGGATTCCTTTAGCAGTCGTTTGGGACACACCGCCTATACATTTCACGAACGTTAGAAATTTGTCGAGTACAGCTAGGTGAGCATCTTCAATTAAAACACTGCCGCGAGTGGCGAGAGCGGCGGCGGCGTATGAGACGGCCTCAATTCGATCCGGCATCACTTTTTGCGCAGCGCCACTTAATTTGCTTTTGCCGAGGATTATCCAGGTCCGGTCATGACGTTCAATGCGTACCCCAAGACTTCGCAAGAACTTTGCAAGCTCTAAGAGTTCTGGTTCGGTCGCGCCATTTTGAATTCGAGTTTCCTCGGGAATGCGACTTGCAGTGAGTAGAATTGATTCTGTCGCACCCACACTCGGGTAAGGCAAAATAATTTTTGTGCCACGAAGAGTGTTTGCTTGAATGTCTACGTAGTCACTAAACTGAAAAATTTGCGCGCCAAAGTTCTTAAGCGCTGAAAGATGGAAATTAATCGGTCGATTTCCAATGCGATCACCGCTAGGCAGGGGGACGAGCGCTCGACCATCGCGATGCAAGAGCGGCCCGACTGCTAAAATTGGTAACCTGTTTGTGCCACTTTGCCGCAAATCGTAGTTATGATGAGATGCAGATGTAACTTCAATGCTATCGACTCCGCGCCAATCAACTCTCTTCCCTGCTCGTTCGAGAATATTAGTCGCGATCAAGGTTTCACCATGTCGAGGCATGTTTTCCAAGAGGCATGTTTCATCAGTCAGAAGAGTTGCTAAAAGCAACTTACTGGCAAGATTCTTGGCACCTGAAAGTTTAATCGTCCCCATAAGAGGTCGACCACCAATGATTTCATAGCTTTCCATTAGTGAGAGCCTATCAGTATACTGTCTTCTATGCTACAACTGCGTGGTCAGACGGGGTGGGATGTAACCGCTTTCATTCTTCAGACTGTCCTCACGTTATTGACTGGAGGCATCTTGGTCGCCCAAGCAAATGGCTATGACATTGATTTTCGAACCCTTGCCGTTGAGAAGACAGGGCTTTTAGTGTTAGATGTTCAGCCAGCTTCTGCTCAGGTTTTTGTGGATGAACAAGAGCTTTTTGAACGGAATGGCGAACGTGTTCGCCAGCTTCTGCCGGGTCCGGTTAGGATCCAGGTCACAAATGCAGACTACATATCCTGGAATCATTTCGCGGTTATTGATTCGGGGCTGACAAAAGTTTTTTCTAAGGTGAGACTTTTTTTTAAAGAACCGCTCATAATTAGAACACGCTCGGTGACGAAAAACGAATTTTTATCTCCATTCATTGATTCATCTCTGCGTCTTGATCAGGGAGAAATTTGGCGAATTCAAGGTGAGACAGCGCGCCTTATTACTCGCCTGTCCAGACCAATTTTAAGCGCGACGATGCTCGATGAGGGCCACGTTGTTTTTCAAATTGAGCGAGAAATCCACATTCTTGATCTTGATGGCAGTAATGACATCAATCTTTTAACACTTGAATCTGATCGTGCGATACAACTAATTAGTCTGTATGGTGGCAATGTATTGGGCGTGCTTTCGGAAGGCATTTTAACTGAATATCAAATCAGTTAATCAGATATATATCTGTGAGACTTGCATAAACTATTAGACGGTTCAAAGTTGTACCGACTGGCGTACATGTCATCAGAGCGAGTTGGTTTTGTGTCAGAGTTTCGTCCCGCACAACTCGAACTTCCGTTGGCCTTACAACCTCGCTCCCAGTGACACGATAACGATAGATTTTCTCGTCTTTGCGCACAAAAACTTCGTCACTTGGAGCAAGACGGTCCAGTACGCTAAATACTTTTGTCCAAGGATTACGATTCCACCAGTATCCTGAAGAATGGCCAATGATAAATGTTCGTCCAATCTCCCCCGGCAGGACTGATTCACTCGTCTGGACGACACCTTTTTGTAAGCCGTTTAGTGACTCGACAAGCGGTATTTGCCACTCAATCGGCGCCCTTACTTCGATTGTCGGAATGAGGAGGGTATTATCTTCTAATGTTGGGATGATGTGATCGACCGAATAATTTAAGAATGACGATGGGCTTAACCATTCGCTCCCTTCACTGTTTGTAGCTTGAACTAAATCTTTTACAACAAAACGCAAGCGTTCCAACTGCGCCGGGCCAGATAGAACCAGGAAGACTATACTCGCAATTCCGACCCCATAAAGAAGTTGTTTAAAGCCATGAAAAAACAGCCGCTTGCGCCGGCTACATTCAAAATGCCTCTGAACGTTTAGAGCCTCATTGAAGGTGATAAAACTTTGCATTTTTTGACTCAAAAACACCACACTATACCTGATATAATCTTCCATGTCAATCAATAGGTATTATTCATTTTACACAGAGCACTTGACAGAGAGTGAGGATTTACGAGAAAAGAAAATATATCTAACTTGACAAGATCTACGGACGTGCTAGTGTCAAACATACGAAGAAAACCGGCAAAAAAGTCTGAATTCTACTTACGAACGTTGAGAGATTAAAACAAATCAACAAATAAGCAAGTTTGGGAGGTAGGCATGAGGCAAGACGCAACTAGAGCGATTGAACCGCACCAAGGTATCAGAGAACTCATGCGTGGTCTAGCTGTCACGTTTTACATTGCCTCATTAGTCTTATCACCGGTATCGGCCTTAGCGCTCGAAGGTGATCTGGCGAACACAGAAACTGGCTCCAACTCGACCAATGCAAATGACATTGATCAGGACACAACGATTTCATTCAATATTCGCAATGAGGGCGATGCAGATACTGATTTGGATTTTAATTTTAATACTGGCGGCAATACAGTGGTTGATAATACGACCGTCGGCGATATAACTACCGGTGACATCGAAGTTGAGGCCGAAGTTGAAACGGAGATCAATACCCAGCAAGTCGATCTATCAGAATTAGTTGAGGAATTAAATCACCTCGGTGAAGTGAATATCGCATCAACTAACGAACAAACCGGCGCCTCAAGTACCAATGTCAATACAACATCGACAACTAACACAGTCAGCGTAGCTGAAACGAACACAGCCAATTCTACAACCAATGTGGTCCTAGCGCTTAACACTGGCGGCAATACAGTTAGTCATAATACGACCGTTGGAGATATAACTACCGGCAATATTATTGCCTCTTTGACAGTTAGTAATCGTCTCAATGTTCCCAGTGAAGAACCATCCGTATCGTCAGCAACTCCCACTGGCGGTGGCATGATGCCGACAACATCTCCTGCCTCTTCTTCTGCTCCTTCTCAAATCCAGCCAATAACCAGCTCAAACTTACCCGCGGCATTGCCTCAAATTGCTCAAGCCGCCCCAGTTTCATCTCAAAAGCAATTAGCCACCGAACGTCAAGAATTTTTTCCAGCAGGCGCAAGCGGATCATTGTTGACACTCTTGTTACTTGCGAGTTTTGCTTTAATTTCTGTTTATGCGCCCGAACTCATTAACCTCATGGCGCGCCAGAAACATTTTTTGCATCGCTTAAGCGCTGTCTTGCCACTCCTCTAATATCTTTGAGGTCGATACTTTTTCGCTCTCGTATGCGGCGCAAAAGTCATAAACAAGCATACTCCTACAAGTTAAAATATATGGGAAAGGAGTTTTTATGAAACTCAATCTCATTTCCGCACGTAACCGCATGCGGGTAATGGCTGCAGTTGCGGCAGTTGCCCTCATGAGTGGTGCTGGTTCAGCCTGGGCAGACGTTGACCTAAGCGCTGGCAACGACATCACAGGACCAGATTCGGTTAATCGCAACGACTTCGACATCACTGACGATCTCGATTTAGATATCGACAATGATGCTGACGCTGACAACGACATCGATCTCGATGCCGACAGTGGCGATAACACCATCGATAGCAACACCACGGTTGGTGATTTCGAGGGTGGCGATATTGAAGTTGAAGGCGAATTTGTGACCGAGCTCAACACGGGTGAAGTTATGCTTGGGGATATGGAACTCGGTGATGTTGATGCTGATTTCAGCAACGATACCACCGGTCCTAACTCCGACAACCGCAATACACTCGATATCGATCGCACTGCTGATATTGATGTCGATAATGATGCCGACATCGACAACGACTTTGACGTTGATGTTGATACCGGTGGCAACGACATTACTAACAACACAACGGTTGGTGATATCGAAACCGGTGACTTTGAGATGGAACTAACCGTCGAGAACACCGCGAATATGGGTGCGTCACAGGTGACGTTGCCAAGTATGGGCGACCAGGATGTCGATGCTGATTTCAGCAACGATACCACCGGCCCTAACTCTGTTAATCGCAACACGCTCGATGTGGACAACACATTGAATGTTGATGTCGATAACGATGCCGATGTTGACAATGACCTAGATGTTGATGTCGACAGCGGTGATAACACCGTTGATTCGAACACAACTGTTGGTGATATTACAACCGGCGACGTGTCAATTAACTTCAGCTTCACCAATATTTTGAACTAAAATAAAGGAAGTTCGAAGTTTGTGTAGGCTCGAGGAAGTTGCTTCCTCGGCCTCACAAATATCGAAGCGGGGAGAATATATGCACAAATCCAGATTTAAGAAATTCCGGCGAGTCTTTGCAATTTCTATGGTCGGACTCATTTTGAGTTTTTCTTCAATCGCGCCCGCCCTTGCGGTTGGGCCAATCGGACCAGTTGGTCCACAAGGCCCAGTGGGGCCCCAGGGTCAGGTTGGTCCACAAACCCCAGTTGGCCCCCAAGGCTCTATCGGTCCTCAACCAGTCACAGAACAAGGTCCAGCTTCAACATCAACAGCCGAACCATCAGTGATTTCAAATGAACCACCAGTTGCACAACTCACTAATAACTCGAACGTAATAGAGCCAGGCGTTCAAACTTCCACTCCGCTTGAACCAGTCGCACCAATCGAGTCGACCAGCGCTTCAGCCGACCCGGCGATTGAAGGCACGCAAGTCAGCGCCGGCGAACTTACGAATGAGCAAACTGGCTCGAACTCGGAGAATTCAAATGCCGTCGGTGTCACAAATTCGGCAATGGTTGAAACGACAAATTCGGCCACAGTCGGCAATAATCTTAATTTAGATGCGGCGACCGGCGATAACGAAGTTACGAGCAATACCATGGTCGGAAGTTTCACGACTGGTGATATTCAAGGTTCGATTAACATCATCAACGCTACGAATTCAGAATTTGCCCCTGGCAGTACCGTGGGTGTTGGCGAGATCACAACAAATGCAAGTGGTGATGTTTTCTTGCTTGATGGAGTGGATCGGTTATATTTACCAAGCAACAATGAAACTGGAGTGAATTCAGCTAATACAAACGTTATTAATGACACGAACGTGGTACGTATAATTACAGATAATAATGCCGACATTGATAATGTTATCGATATTAGTGCCGATACCGGCAATAATACGCTCACCAGCAACACAGTGCTCGGCGATATTGCGACCGGCACGATCGACCTTTCATTGAACATCATCAATTTACTTAACCTACTTATGCCGGACACGCTTTTTTCGCTCGACCTTTGGTCAATTTTTGGCGACCTTGCGAGTGATATTATTCTCCCCATGGTCAATGAACTCACCGGCGTAAATTCGGAAAATACAAATTCTGCTATCCAAAATACAACTGTCGATGTTACCCTGGCGAATAACGCTCAAATCGATAATATCTTCGACATTCAAACCGAGACAGGCAATAACGCACTCGCCAGCAATAGTACTGTCGGAAACATCGAAACCGGCGGCACGCGGATCGAGGGTGGAGTTACAAATATTGCTAACAGCGCCAATCCGACACTTTATCTCTTTAATGTTTTGGGTGACTGGACTGGGAGCGCTCTCGGATTGCCAGGCGGTAATTTTATTGTGAATGAACTTTCCAGCCTACTAACGGGTCCTAATTCGCTCAATGAGAATACTGCCCAGCAAACAAATGATGTTTTAGTTGACGTAACCAATACCGCCAACGTTTCCAACCAGCTTTCTTTGAACGCAAATACCGGCGCTAACACGGTTGAGCGAAATTCAAAAGTTGGCAATATTAAAACCGGCGATATTAATGTCATGGCGAATGTGGTCAATTTCCTTAATTCGTTTGGGAGTGATCTTAAAAAGTTTTCTCTCAAGGTTGTGAATATTTTTGGAAACTGGAATGGCACCGCGAAATCAACGCCCGATCCAGAAATTCAAACTGCAAGCGCTCTCGCATCGCCAGAGAACATCGATAATCAGTCATCGCAAAATTCAAACACTGCCGATGTGTGGGTTACACAACCAGTCGCCGCAACTTCAATAGAGATTTCACAAGCATCATCAAATTCTACCGGTGAAAACAATCTATCGGAAACTGTGATAGCTAGTGTTGCCGAAGATCAGTCGCCTGAAATGCCAAGTTCGCCAGTTCAAGTTGCAAGCGCGAATGAAAATACAAGACTTGCGTTTGTTGAGCAAAAACAGAATTCTAATGACGAATCGAGATTATCTGAAGATGCTACACCCGAAGAAAATCTCACTAAAATTGCTTCAGCTCACATTGAACAACCTGTCTTGGTTGGGGCTGAAAAGAATAAAATAAATTGGCAACTGATACTAGTCTTAAGTCTACTTAGCTTCTTCGCTTTAATCTGGGGTTCTCTTGAGATTGCCGCCGTTAAATCAATTCGTCGTTAAATTCCTACGTTCGATTCTAGCTTTTTCGCTTTTGTTATTATTTTGGTACGCGCCGCTCATTTTTTCACTTACTCAACCGACCCTGATTGAAGCTGGTGTACTAGGTAAGAGGATTGCTGAAGCGCCGGTCGCTGACACTTTTAGATACGAAAATTTAGGGATTGAGGTTCCAATCGAAAAGGCCGCCTGGACATCACCCTTAAATACAAAAGATTGGCGTAAAATTCGCTCGGCGCTCGAACGGGGCGTAAGTTTGGCATATGAGGGCGAGTTTTTGGAGAGTGTTACCCTTGCCTTTATTACCGGTCACTCGAGCGATGTCTATCCACACAGATATAGTTCCGTTTTTGCCAGCCTTGGCCAAGCGCAAAGAGACGATAATTTTACCTTGTGGCTTAATCAAAATCCCTACCAGTTTAAAGTTACTGGGGTCAAAATTATTTCACCCCAGGATGTTGAAGAGTTTCAGGCCCTGAATCCGGGAGAGAAATCAGACATCCAACGAGTTGCTCTGGTAACTTGCTGGCCGGTCTTGACAACTCGCTCAAGACTCGTTGTGATTGGAGAACGCAGTTTGAGAGGTAGCTTATGAATAGTTATAAAATTTTTATTACTGGTCTAGCATTGTTGATTTGGTTTAGTATTAGCTTGCCTGCAGAAGCAAGTCAAACGCGGGTTCAGGTTGGCGAACGCAAAGTTGTAAAATGTAAAATTTCGCTTGACAAGTGCGCCAACGAACTTCGTTCACAAGGTGTGCTTGTAAAGAGAAAACTTTCGTTTATTCAAGGCGTGGCGGCGAATTTGAATAGTGAAAGCGAGGCGAAACTTATAGCCACTGGTGTGATTCAGAACGCTGACCCAGATATTGAGATTTCTGCTTTAAGCCATCGCGACCAGGCTCAAATTCTAACCTGGAACATTGCCCGAATCCAAGCCGATCGAGCACAGGCAAAGAGTACTGGATTAGGTATTGATGTGGCGGTGATTGATACAGGTATCGATCTCGATCACCCGGATTTAATTGGTAGAATTAAGGGCGGTATCAACCTCATAAATCCTTGGGCCAACGCTGATGACGATAATGGTCATGGCACACATGTTGCTGGAATTATAGCGGCGGAAAATAACGGTTTTGGCGTTCTCGGTGTTGCTCCGAAGAGCAACTTATACGCAGTTAAAGCTCTTGATCGGCGTGGCCGTGGCTATCTTTCAGATATTCTTGCTGGCATGGAATGGGCGCTCAATTCCGGGATTGAGGTGATCAACTTGAGTCTTGGAACGCCGGTTAGCATTCCCACACTTCAGGAGGCCACAACTCGGCTGGTGCAGACTGGGATTGTAGTTGTTGCGGCGGCTGGCAACGACGGCGCCGCCGTGAATTATCCAGCGGCGTATCCAGGCGTAATTGCTGTTGGCGCAGTCGGTGATGAGGACGAATTACAACGTTGGTCATCACATGGATCCGCGCTCGATGTTGTTGCTCCAGGCGATCATATTTATTCCACTTATCGAAGAGATCGGTATCGAACCATGAGCGGAACATCGATGGCAACCCCTCATGTTGCCGGACTTGCAAGCTTACTTCTTGCTTACCCGTCAGCTTGCGACCAAAATAGCGATAATCAGTGTTCGGCTGAAGAAGTTGCCGCTCGGATTTTTGCAACGGCAGACAATTTAGATACACCTGGCTACGATTTGACTACTGGTTATGGCGTGATTAATTCAGCTCGAGCCCTAGGACTTTAGAACTCATTGTTTGTCCTATTAAAGCCTGTTAATATAGCAGGCGGTGCCGCGGTGGCGGAACCGGCAGACGCGCTGGACTCAAAATCCAGTGATCGCAAGATCGTGTGGGTTCGACTCCCACCCGCGGCACCAAAACAAAACCGGACGGCTTTTTGAGAGCCAGATCGTGGGTGCTCTTGTTGTGAGCAACGGCTAATATCTTATACTTACATCTGGTCGATGCCGGTTGCAAATTGACGTTTATTGTCCCCTACGCTTTCAATTAAGAAGTAACCCAAGCGTGGCGCGGCCGATGCTTTTTTACTGAATTCGGCATTAGCATTTCCGCTTTCGTTAGTTGAAAAATTACCGATTGACACTTTGGTGCCATTGTAAATGTTATTGCCATCCGGATTCGCGCCAGTATTCTTGAGACTAATGAAGAAAAGCTTATAAGTTTTCTCTGCAGAGGCACCCTCAAGGTGAACGTCAATTTCATCCTCTGTCACCGATACTTGTCCTTCCTGCAGAGGATCAGTACCTTTTTTAACGGCATTACTGCCGCAATCGTTACCGCTTTTAGTATCAGCACAGCGAATGAGGTCGCTTTCCATCGAATGCCATTCGGAAGCAATTGCGTAGACAGCGCTCGCCGAAAGAGTTAATAAGACAAGTGTTAGAATTACTAATTTCCATGATTTCATTTCACTCACCTCCTCTCTACATTGAATATATTTAAAACAGATGGGATTGTAAATTATTCAATTATTAAATTGGAGTAAAGTGTGCATTGCCCTGCCTGATCAGCGTGGGCGGGGTAGTTGTGAGATCGACGACAGTTGAAGAAGGAACTTGTGGCAAAGCGCCGGCATTGAGAATCAAATCCGGTTGAGATTCTTGAGGGACGACATGAAGAAAATGTTTCTTAATGTCTTCAAGTGAGTATAAGGCGCCTTGTCCAGATAGATTGGCGCTGGTTGTAATATAGGCGTCGTGGAATGTCTGCGAAATAACTTGAGTGATCGGGTAGTCGGGAATGCGAATACCGATTGTGTTCGTTGGAGAAATACCGAAATCGGCATTGAGTAAGATAAAAGTATACGATCCAGGCAGATAACGTTTCAGCGTTTCGCGTTGGTAATCGGAAAGCTGGGCGAGCCTTTCAATGTGTTCAAGGTCTTGAGCAATAACAGAAAATTTTTTGCCAGTCTCTCGATCTTTCAGGGCAAGGAGACGTTGAATTGCGCGCCGATTGCGCGCATCAGTTCCTAAACCATAACAAGTATCGGTTGGATAAATTAAGACACCGCCTCGTTTTAACACTTCAACTGCCGCCTGAATAGCGCTCGAATCCGGTTTTTGAGGCGAAAGTGTCAGTATTTTCATCATTAGTAACGTACCAGTAAATCTGATAAGATGCATCTTATCTGGGCCGTTAGCTCAGCTGGTAGAGCGCAGCATTCGCATTGCTGAGGTCGGGAGTTCGATTCTCCCACGGTCCACCAAATTAAGAATGATTTTTATGTCAGAAAAAACAATTTTCAATATTGCCTTTAACTGCGATAGCACGCTGGTTTCGATTGAGGGCCCGGTTGAACTAGCACGTCGCTTAAAAGTTCAGGGGATCGATGAACTTACGGAGCAAGCTATGCAGGGCGAGGCGTCATTTACCGAAGTTTTCCGGCGTCGTTTTGAGCTTTTGCAACCCAGTCTTCCAGACGTTCAATGGCTTGGTTCGCGTTATCTTGAAACTATCGTTCCTGGTGCAAGAGAAGTTATTCAGACACTTAAAGATCAAGGCCATCGCATCTACCTTATTGCTCCAGGGTATCGAACCGCAATTCTTAAACTTGCAAAATATCTTGGCATTCCTTCACTCAACGTCTGCGCGGTTGATATCGAATTCGACAGCGTCGGAAAATATCTTTCTTTTGATGAGGATAATATTCTTACAACTGATGAGGGCATTCCTATGGTTTTAGCTGAAATCGCTAAACTTGGTCCAACAATTTATATTGGTGATTCCGTGCGCGATTTAGATACTCGCTCGGTCGTTGATCTCTTTATTGGCTTCGGTGGAGTCCGTTTTCGACAGAAAGTCGCCGATGAGGCCGAAGTGTATGTCAAAACACCGAATTTTTTACCAGTTCTTGCGCATATTCAAAACAGAATACAAATTATTCACGAACGTAGAATGAATAAAGCGGCGCTAGCGATGGTCTAGCAGAGGAGTTTTATGCCCGTCCTTGATCTTCAGGAAAATTTTCAGACACTTGATCGTGAAAATATGCTCCAGTCGATCGAAGACATGCCAGCTCAATGTATGGCGGCTTGGGAAGGAATGAATTCAATTACTTTGCCAACTCATTATATTCAAGCCAATCAGATGATTTTATTAGGCATTGGCGCGAGTCGAGTTGCGGCTGAATTTGTACAGGCGATCGCTTTAAAGACTAGTACAATTCCCATTGAAGTTTTGACTGGTCCGGATTTGCCAACTTATGTTGGCAGTCAAACGTTGGTCATTGCCATAAGTTATACGGGAAACACGCGCGAAGTGGCTGCCGCCTTTCGCTCTGCTGGTGAGCGTGGGGCAAAGTTATTCGGTATTAGCGCTGGTGGGGATTTAGCCGCTCTCTGTCGTAAATACCGAGCTCCATATTTCTCGATTCAATATGGTGCTCAACCACGAGCGGCGATTGGTTATCTGATAATGCCGCCTTTATTGGCGCTCGAGCGCCTTGGTTTTGTTGAATTCGAAACCCAGGATCTATTGGCCAAGGGAGTTGAAACCTTACGCCAATGTGCCGAAATTCTACGTCCGTCAGTGTCGACTCCACAAAATCAAGCAAAACAACTCGCCCAACGTTTGATGGGTAAGATCCCCGTGATTCTTTCGCCTGATTTCCTTCGAGCAGGCCGACATCGTTTTCAAATGCAACTTCAGGAAAATGCTAAAACCTTTACGGTTGAAGTTGAACTACCTGAAGGCTTTCATACGTTTATCGCCGATCTAAAATTTCCTCAAAGTATTGCCAGTGAATTAGCTTTCGTTTTGCTCCGTTCGCAATACGAATCGACAGGTTTGCGTGAAGAATACGAAACTTTGGGCACTCAACTCAAGCAAGGGCACCTACAAATAGAACAGATCAAGCTTAAAGATGGCAATACATTTCTTGATGAGCAATTCGGTTTTTTGAGCTGGGCTGATTACGTTTCATTTTATCTGGCTCTCCTGAATGGAGTTGACCCCTCGCAGTCAGGGGATATGATAAACATTCAAGCATCAAAAGTTGGCTTAAAGGCATTTTTCCAAACGTAATCATTAAGGAGGGATATGAGCGTTATTAAGTCGATTCAAGCGCGTGTCATACTTGATTCCAGGAGCGATAAAACACTCGAAGTCGACGTTTGGTTGGATGATGGTGTTCGTGGTCGTGCCTCGGTTCCGGCAGGCGCATCAACGGGGATTCATGAAGCCGCTCAAATCAAAGATATGGATCAGGCGAAACATAATGTGAACACACTTGCTAGTTTAATTCTAGGTCAAGACCCAAGTCAGCAGGAGCAAATTGACCGCACCTTACTTTCAACCGACGGCACCGAAGAGAAAAGCGCTTTGGGTGGTAACGTAATTTTAGCGCTTTCATTAGCGGTTTGTGATGCCGCCGCTCAAAGTCGTCATTTACCGCTTTTTAAGCATATTCAAGAACTTGCGGGTCTGAAGACTGGGTCACGCCTGCCAACGCCGATGTTCAATATCATTAATGGCGGCAAACATGCTGATAACTCACTGGAATTTCAGGAATTTATGATTGTCCCGGCGGCCGACGAGCGTTCATTTCGTGAAAAATTGATGATTGGCGCTGATCTTTTTCAAAAACTGCGAGCGGTTCTGCATAAAATGGGGCACTCGATCGCACTTGGGGATGAGGGCGGTTTTGCTCCACGGCTCAACTCAAATGAAGAGGCATTGGAAATTTTAGTTCAAACGATTGAGGGCGCAAATTACCAACCGGGTCGTGATGTCACTTTGGCCTTGGATATTGCCGCGAGTTCAATTGCCGATCTCACACCAGTTACCTACCCGCTAGATTCCAACTCGTACTACAAAAAATTAATTTCAACTTATCCGATTTCTTCACTGGAAGATCCATTAGCCGAGGAAGATTGGCAGGGTTGGGCGAAACTGAATGCCCTAATCGGTTCGAGTATTTTAATTGTCGGTGATGATCTTTACACAACCAATCCGAAAAGACTAGCAATGGGAATTCAGCAAAAGGCGGCAAACGCAATTATTATTAAGCCGGATCAAATCGGCACACTTACCGAGACTTTGCAGGCCGTGCGCCTTGCAGAACGGGCTGGTATGACAATTATCGTCTCACATCGCTCCGGGGAAACAGAGTCAACCTTCATTTCTGATCTTGCCGTTGGCACTGGCGCGGCCTTCATTAAAACCGGCGCTCCCGCGCGCGGCGAGCGGGTCGCCAAGTATAATCAGCTTCTTAGGCTTGAGGAGTTTTTACAGGAGAATCAGGCATGAGCGCCAAAGAAAAACCAAAAGCTATTTTAATTATTCTCGATGGCTTTGGCCTTTCGCCCATTACCAAAGGCAACGCAATTTACCAAGCTAAAACACCAAATCTCAATCGAATTTTAGCAAGTTATCCATATACGGCTTTACGCGCTCATGGCACCGAAGTTGGTTTGCGATGGGCGGAGATGGGCAATTCTGAAGTCGGTCACTTAAATATTGGCGCCGGTAGAGTCGTTGAGCAGGATGTAACGAAAATTTTTCATTCAATTGACGACCGTAAATTTTTTGATAATCGTCCGTTACGCGAGGCATGTAGTCAGGCTAAAAAATCCAAATCAACTTTGCATCTGATTGGTTTAGCTTCAGCCGGCGGCGTGCATGGGCATATTGATCATCTTAAGGCGCTCCTGGAATTGGCTCATTCATACAGAATCGAGCATGTTGCTTTGCACCTTATCGCTGATGGCCGTGACGCAGAGTCAAAGTCGTTGGCAAAATATCTTCCTGGCATTGAAGAAACTCGCGCGCGTTTTGGTGGCGAATACGCAACTCTCATTGGTCGCTACTATGCAATGGATCGCGATCGACGCTGGGAACGAACGCAAGCCGCTTATCAAGCAATGGTGAGCGGCGAAGGGCAAAAGGCGGCAACGCTCGAAGAGGCATTAGAGTTGGCCTATGCTCGCAAAGAAACGGATGAGTTCATTCGGCCGACTGTTATTAATCCTGCAAAAAAGGAGTTGCGAATTCAAAATGGCGACGTCGTAATTTTTGCCAACTATCGGCCGGATCGCGCACGTCAACTTGCCGCCGCCTTTCGAGGGGCGGATTTTGATGGATTTGTCCGTAAGGAACGGAATATTCATTTTGTGACATTCACAGATTATGGAATTGAGCTTAAGCACTCCGTGGTCGCTTTTTTGCCTGAACCAGTGCCACGTCAACTCGCGAGTATTTTGGCTTCGGCTCACTTGAGACAGTTGCATATTGGGGAAACCGAAAAGTATGCTCACGTTACTTATTTTTTCAATGGCGGCGTGGAGAAACCTTTTGACGGAGAAAAACGTATCCTTATCAATTCGCCCAAGGTTGGCACTTACGATGAGGCGCCTGAAATGTCGGCTCGCGAAATTACCGATTCATTACTCACTGCTTGGTCGCGTGACAGTTTTGATGTTGCAATCGTTAACTATGCAAATCCTGATATGGTCGGTCATACCGGAGATCTGGCGGCAACGGTGAAAGCGTTAGAATTTTTGGATCAGTGTTTGGGCAAGATCTTTGAGTTGGCCGAAAGTCAAGGCGATTGCATCCTAATTACCAGCGACCATGGCAATGCCGAACAGCTTCTGAATCCTATGACTGGAGATGTTGACAAAGAACATACCGTTAATCCTGTGCCTCTGATCCTAGTTGCTCCCACCGTCAAGCATCGCCCGAAAGGCGGAGATGTGAAACTTGAGCTTCTTTCGCAATCACCGGTGGGTATTTTGGCTGATGTAGCGCCAACCTTACTCGCACTTCTTGATATCAAACGACCAGCAGAAATGACTGGAGAGAATCTCCTGCATGAACTGCGTTAAAAGGAATGACGGATGGGAACCCAGTCAATTACCGACGTAAAAATTCATCCTAGGCCGATCGTTCTATTAATTTTGGATGGTTGGGGACTTTCGCCCTCATGGGGTGGAAACGCAATTGCCCTCAATGATCCGCCAACTTTTAATTATTTGTGGAAGTATTATCCACATACTGTTTTGCAAGCCTTTAAGGTGATTGCGGGGCCTTCTGGGATTGTTGGCTCATCCGAGATTGGCCATGCTTCAATTGGTTCCGGGCGAGTCGTTCAACAAGATTTGACCGAAATTAGTCTTGCGATTGAGAGCGGTGTTTTCTATAAAAATCAGGTCTTGAAAGATGCGTTTGCCACCGCTAAAGAAAAAAAGAAGCGTGTGCATCTAATCGGCTTACTTTCCGAAGGTGGCATTCATGGTTCGCTGAAACACGCGCTTGCTTTGGTTGAATTTGCTAAGCGGGAAGGCGTAAAGGATTTATGGCTACATCCATTTACCGATGGCGAGGATTCTGATACTCATTCAGCCCAAGAAAATTTGCATGCCCTGCAAGCGACTCTCGGCAGAATTGGAGTGGGTAGGATTGGTACAATCAGCGGTCGATTTTATGGGCTGGATCGAGATGGGTATTGGGATCGGACAGCGCGAGTTTATGAGGCGTTGGTGTATGGTCGTGGTGAGCAGGCATCAACACCTGCGCAAGTCGTCAGTCGAGCTTATCAAGCAGGCTTGGACGATGAACACATCCCGCCAACGGTGATACAAGCTCAAAGCGAAATTAGCGCGAGTCGCATTCAACCCGGTGATGTAGTGATTCATTGGAATTTTCGCGCTGATCGAGCGCGGCAATTAGTTCGCGCTTTTCTTGATCGCAAGGTTTTTCGGCCATATTTCATTCATCGGCGCTACCCTTTAGCGGGAGTATCCGTAGTGTCGTTTACTGATTACCATCTTGATCTTCCAAATCTAACGATTGCATTTCCATCGGCAGTGATTTCAAATACTTTAAGCGAACTTTTGGCGACGCATAAATTGACTCAACTCCATGTGGCCGAGAGTGAAAAATACGCTCACGTCACCTATTTTTTCAACGGTGGTCTCGAGGAGCCGCATCTAGGTGAGGACCGGATCATTGTGCCCTCTCCTCGAGCTCAAGCATACGACACTGTGCCGGCGATGAGTGCGGGGGCGATCACGCGCATTCTAGAAAGATCAATTCGTCGGAAATCTCATGATTTCATTGTTGCGAATTTTGCCAATGTAGACATCGTCGCTCATACCGGCAATCTTGCCGCGACTGGCAAAGCGGTTCTGGTTGTTGATGAGGCACTGCGCCGAATTGCCAATGCCGTCATTGATGTGGGCGGCGCTCTATTCATTACAGCAGATCACGGGAATGCCGAATCGGTTGCTCGACTCAAATTAGAGCAAGACAGTCGCGAGACGCTCCATACCTTGAATCCAGTTCCATTTATGTATATAGCCCGTGAAGTTAAAAAAGTCGAGCAACTTACTCACGCTTTACTCGGCAAAAGTTTGGTTGGTCAGATGCTAACTCTTGAGCGAACCTTGGCTGATGTGGCGCCAACGATTCTAGATGTGATGGGAATACCGGCGCCAAACGACATGACTGGCGCATCGCTCGTGAAAGAATTTGATTAACTATGAGCTCAATGCTTAGACAAAAACGAGCGATTGAAATTGTCAATAAATTACGCTTGCAAGGTTTTGTCGGTTATTTTGTTGGTGGGAGTGTGCGCGATCTCCTCTTGAAGCGCACACCCAAAGACTATGACTTGGTGACCGATGCAACACCAGACGAAGTGGCAAAGATTTTTCCCAAACACCACGCGATTGGCAGAAAGTTCGGTGTGTTGACAGCCATATTCCCTGAAGGTACATATGAGATCGCGACTTTCCGCGCGGAAAAAACATATGAAGACAAGCGCCGTCCTAAAGAAGTTTTTTGGACCCACGCTCGCGAAGATATCTCGAGGCGCGACTTCACAGTGAACGGTCTTTTGTATGATCCGATCGCAAACAAAGTAGTGGACTACGTTCATGGCCAGCGCGATCTTGAGTTACGAGTGATTCGTTTTATCGGACACGCAAAAAAACGCATTCAAGAAGATCCAGTTAGGATTCTTCGAGCAGTGCGGCTAAAAAATAAACTTCGATTCCAATATGATCCAACTACCTACCGAGCGCTGACCGCCTTGAGCGCGGAGCTAAAACATGTCTCACTGGAACGTGTTCGCGATGAATTGAACCTGATGTTGAGTCAGGCGTCACGTCTCACGGCGCTTCAGGATTTAGATCGAATCGGCGCCCTGAAAATACTTTTGCCGGAGATTGACGCCTTAAAAGGTGTTCCCCAACCCATTGATTATCATCAGGAAGGCGATGTCTACGACCATACTCTTCGAGCGCTTGCAAGTCTTGAGACTTATAGCCCAAGTTTTTTAATTTGGGCAGTGCTCTTGCATGATAGTGGCAAACCAACCACCCTCTCTTACAAACAAGTTCATGGCAAACCGACCATTACAACCAACCACCATGCCGAAGTTTCGGCTGAAATTGCAGAACAAGTTTTACGCCGTCTGCATTTTTCTGCAAGTGAAACGGACACAATCGCATGGATGATTCGTCACCATATGAGTCTCAAAGATATCGAGCAGATGCGTCCGGTGCGTCAGGAGGCTTATGTTTTAGACCCGCGCTTCCCATGGTTATTGGAACTGCACAAGGCTGATGCCTTGGGCGCCAAGCCAATCGATCTCTCGCTTTATGCACGCGACTTAAAACTTTATGAAGGAATGAAGCAACGTCGCCTCGCCGCCATTAAACTCTCCCCTACTCCGCTCCTAAACGGGCATATTCTACAATCAGAGCTTGCGTTAATGCCTGGCCCGATGCTTGGTGAGCTTCTTGAAGAAGTGCGCAACGCACAACTTCAAGGCTTAATCCGTACTCCGAATGAGGCGATCGAATATGCGCGCGCTCTCATAAAAACCAATTCCACAATTTCTTCTAGGCAGAAAAATTAAGTGTAGGTATACTGTTTACTAACTATGGATCTGAATAAATTTACGGTTAAAACCCAAGAAGCCTTGTTTCAGGCGCAAAACGTCGCTCTTGAACGTCAACAACAACAGGTTGATGTTGCGCATGTAATGTTAGCGTTAATCGAGCAAACAGATGGCATTGTCCGCCCGTTACTCCAAAAAATTAACGTAAGTGAGCAACTTTTGCGCTCGCGGATTAATCAATTGATTGAACTTATGCCGCGCACAATTTCGCCTTCAGGTCAGTTTGGTCAGGTATATATTGCCGAATCTTTGCGCCGAGTTTTGGTTCAAGCCGGGAAAGAAGCCGAACAGCTCAAGGATGAGTTTATTAGCACTGAACACGTGCTTTTAGCAATTCTTGAAATCAACACTCCAGTTAAGCAGGTTTTGAACGCATTGGGCGTTCATCGTGAGGAAGCGCTTAAGGCGCTTATGGATGTGCGCGGCAGTCAGCGCGTGACCGACCAAACACCTGAAAACAAATATCAAGTTCTTGAAAAATATACGATTGATCTAACGGCCGAGGCTCGCAACGGTAAACTCGACCCTGTTGTTGGGCGCGATGAAGAGATTCGGCGTGTTATGCAAGTTTTGTCGCGCCGCACTAAAAATAATCCTGTTCTCATCGGCGAACCGGGAGTTGGCAAGACCGCAGTTGTCGAAGGTCTAGCCCAACGAATTGTCGCCGGCGATGTCCCGGAATCGATCGCTAATAAACGTCTACTTTCACTCGATCTGGGCTCCATTATTGCCGGAACAAAATTTCGAGGTGAATTTGAAGATCGTCTCAAGGCGTTGCTTAAAGAGATTGATCAGTCGGCAGGCCAAATTATTCTCTTTATCGATGAACTGCACACTTTAGTTGGCGCGGGGGCAACAGATGGGGCGATGGATGCGGCCAATCTCCTTAAACCCGCGCTTGCTCGCGGCAAATTGCATGCGATTGGCGCCACGACACTTAAAGAATACCAACAACATATTGAAAAGGATGCGGCGCTTGAACGGCGCTTTCAGCCAGTGATGGTGAAAGAGCCAACGATTGAAGACACGATCGCAATTTTACGGGGAATTAAAGAAAAGTATGAAGTTCATCATGGCGTGAAGATCACCGACTCTGCCATTGTCGCGGCGGCTAATCTTTCCACGCGCTATATCACTGATCGTTTTTTGCCCGATAAGGCAATCGATTTAATTGATGAAGCAACTTCTTCGCTTCGGATGGAAATCGATTCTATGCCGGTTGAGCTGGATTCACTGAAACGCAAGATTATTCAGTTAGAAATCGAGCGTGAAGCCTTAAAGCGGGAGACGGATAAAGAAAGCAAGGATCGTCTTAAAGAACTAATGGAAGAACTAGCAGGTTTACGTGAAGATGCTGAACAGCTTGAATTGCGCTGGAAGAATGAAAAAGAGATTATCACCAAGCTTCGTGATCTTTCGATGAAGCTGGATCAAGCGCGTGTCGATGCCGAGCAGGCCGAGCGTCAGGGCGAACTTGAAAAAGTCGCTATGATTCGATATCAGCGTGTGCCTGAATTGCAAAGAGAGCGCAAAACTTTAACTAAGCAATTAAGTGAAGTCCAAAAGGACAGTAAGATTTTGAAAGAAGAAGTGACTGAAGAGGATATTGCGCAAGTGGTTGCGCATTGGACAGGCATTCCGGTAACCAAAATGCTTGAAAGCGAGGCGAAAAAACTTGCCCACATGGAGACCGAGATTAAAGCTCGAATTGTCGGCCAAGAAAACGCTATCACAGCTGTTGCAAACGCAATTCGTCGATCTCGGGCAGGCATCTCTGAAGAGTCGCGCCCAATCGGATCCTTTATGTTCTTAGGCCCAACAGGCGTGGGCAAAACCGAACTGGCGCGCGCCTTGGCTGAATTTATGTTTAATGATTCAAGTGCGATGATTCGGATCGATATGAGTGAGTATATGGAAAAACATGCGTCGAGCAAGTTGATTGGCGCTCCGCCTGGTTATGTCGGTTACGAGGAAGCCGGCCAACTCACTGAACAAATTCGTCGGCGCCCCTACTCCGTTGTGCTTTTTGATGAAATTGAAAAAGCTCACCCAGAAATTTTCAATATGCTTTTGCAAGTTCTCGACGACGGTCGCCTAACTGATTCTAAGGGTCGAGTTGTGAATTTCAAAAATGCCATCATCATTTTAACAAGTAATTTAGGTAGTCAGATTATCCAGGATTACACCGCTCAACGTCAAAGTCACGCTATTGGTTATCATGTCGCCGAGCAAGCCACTGATGAAAAACAGGAAATGAAAGATAAAGTTCTCGAAGAAGTACAGCGCTTCTTTAAGCCAGAATTTTTGAATCGCTTGGATGAGATTCTAATTTTTGATGCTCTTTCCGAAAAACAAATTCGCCAGATCATTGATCTTCAGTTGGCCCATGTTATTGAGAGAGTAGCGAAACAGCGTGGTCTAAAACTCACGATCAACACAGAAGTTAAACAAGAACTTGCCCGACGTGGGTACGACCCTGTTTATGGCGCTCGTCCGCTCAAACGTGTCATTCAACATGAAATTTTAGATCCCCTAGCCTTGATGGTCCTCGAGCATCAATTTCCCGAAGATACAAATCTTGATGTTGTGATTAAAGATGGTAAGATAACTATTCTTCCTCAACTTGAACAAATGCCTCCCAAAGAAATTAGTTCAGCGAAAACCGTTCCTGTATAAGATGCGCTACGATCACAAAGTAATTGAGCAAAAATGGCAAAAGCACTGGGCGTCTCGGGACGCCTATCGTACGCCAGTAAAACCTCAAAAAAAGTTCTATTGCTTGGATATGTTTCCCTATCCTTCAGGCGTTGGCTTACATGTTGGTCATCCGCGTGGTTATGTTGCGACCGATGTCGTCAGTCGTTTTAAGCGTGCGCAGGGTTTTGACGTGCTCCATCCAATGGGTTGGGATTCTTTCGGCTTGCCAGCTGAAAATTATGCAATTAAAACTGGCATTCATCCTGCAACTACAACCGAGCAGTCAATTCGGAGATTTAAGTGGCAACTGCAATCGATGGGTTTGAGTTACGACTGGGAGCGTGAGATTACTACATCAAATCCTGATTATTATCGTTGGACCCAGTGGCTATTTCTAAAACTTTACGAGCATGGCCTTGCCTACCAAAAGAAAGCACCTGTTAACTGGTGCCCTTCGTGTAAGACAGTGCTCGCAAATGAACAAGTGACGCAAGGTAAGTGTGAGCGTTGCGGGACAATGGTGATTCAGCGCCATCTTAAGCAATGGTTTTTCAAGATTACAGAATATGCTGAAGAACTGTTAGCTTCGCTTGATAACCTTGATTGGCCGGAACCGATTAAGGTTATGCAAAGGAACTGGATCGGCAAGAGCGTTGGCGCCACGATTCAATTTGCAGTTAAAGAGCATGGATTCACGGTCGATGTCTTCACTACACGGCCGGAGACTCTGTACGGTGTCACTTACCTTGTCTTGGCGCCAGAGCACTCACTCGTAAAAAACTTAATAACAAAAAATCAACGAACGTTAGTTGAATGTTACCAGCAAGAAATTAAAACACATTCCGAACGCGATCGTCAGATGAATGCTAAAACGGGAGTTTTTACCGGTGCGTTTGCGCTTCATCCTCTTACTCAAGTCAAGCTCCCGATTTGGATCGCAGACTATGTTCTGCCGCATTACGGGAGTGGTGCAGTGATGGCTGTGCCTGCCCACGATAAACGTGATTGGGAATTTGCTCAAAAATATCGTTTGCCAATAAAGTTTGTCGTCGAGACTAGCAACGAACGTGAAGTGTATACAGAGCCTGGAAAATTAATAAATTCGCCGCTCTGGAAAGGCCTCCATTCAGAGCGTGATTTTAAACAAATTATTCAAACTCTTGAGGAGCAAAAAATTGGTTTGAGCGATACACGTTTTCGGCTTCGTGACTGGCTAGTCTCGCGTCAACGTTATTGGGGCACGCCAATCCCAATCATTTATTGCGGCGCTTGCGGAGTTTGTCCGGTGCCAGAAGCAGATTTAGTCGTCGGACTGCCACATGACGTTGATTTTAAGCCGACGGGCGAATCTCCACTTACGCGTTCGAAGGAGTTTCAAAGCGTGCGTTGCCCAAAGTGTCAAGGCAAAGCGCGGAGAGAAACTGATACCCTAGACACATTTGTTGATTCGAGCTGGTACTTTTTGCGTTTTGTCAATCCGCGTCTTGCAGAGGCGGCCTTTCGGAAATCTGAAATTTTGAGTTGGTTGCCAGCCGATCTCTACGTTGGCGGCGCTGAACATGCTGTCCTCCATCTTTTGTATGCTCGTTTTATCACTAAGGCCTTGGACGACATTCTGAATTTAAACCTGCGCGAGCCATTTAAAAAATTAAAAAATGTTGGCTTAATCTTGGCTCAAGATGGCCAGAAAATGAGTAAATCACGCGGGAATGTTGTTAATCCTGATGATGTGATTCTTAAGTTCGGCGCTGATACGCTCCGTTGTTATGAGATGTTTTTAGGCCCCTTTGAAGAGAGTATGCCGTGGAGCGCTGATTCGGTAATTGGTCTCCGCCGCTGGCTTGAACGTATTTGGAAACTTCAAGATAAAGTAGTTGAAGTAGGTGGCTATTCGCCTCTCAACGTAAATGAAGTCGTCAAAAAGGTCTCAAATGATATTGAGCATTTCAAATTTAATACCGCCATCAGCGAGTTGATGATTTTAACCAGCGATCTCAAAAGACAAATGGAAATTTCACGCCAAGCCTACAAAACTTTAGTGATCTTACTGTCACCTTTTGCGCCTCATTTGGCCGAAGAACTTTGGCAAAGTCTTGGTTCTAAAAGTTTAATCGTTCATGCTACCTGGCCGAAAATTTCCGAAACAGCACGAATGCGCGTGATCACTTTGCCAGTAGTAATCGATGGCAAACTACGGACAACATTGACTCTTAATCCCAATCTAGCCGAAGAGGCAGTGGTAGATTTAGCGCTTAAAGACGCTAATGCCAAAAAACATCTTGAAGGGAAAAAGATTGTTCGCAAAATATATGTGCCGAATAAAATTCTTAATTTCTTAACTGGTAAACAGAGTTGAGTTGTAGTAGGATAGATCAAGTGTAAAGGAGCAATATGGCAGAACCGAAAAAGAAACGATCACGTACCCGTACTCAAAGAGCACGGGCAAACCAAATCCTTGAAGCTGATCAACTTTTACGTTGTAACCAATGTGGCGCTCAAATTCTCCCCCATACCGTCTGTATCCAATGCGGTTATTACAAAAAAGCTAAAGTCATCGGCTAATTTTGTTCTATGGCAAATCGACATCTTTCACGCACTGTTGCCGTCCAAGCCTTATATGAGTGGGATTTTCGGCGTGAAGATTCAGTTCGGGAAATCGCTCTCCGCGGCATTGAAGTCTTTGTCAACGAAGTTGATGCAGGCTTCATTTACAGTATTGTTGAGGGCGTGGTCGAGAATCTTGATAAACTTGACGAGACCATCGCACAGTACGCGCCCGAGTGGCCACTCGAGCAAATTGCTGTTATTGATAAAACACTTCTGCGTGCCGCCGCCTATGAGCTCCTTTATCTTGCCGATGCTCCACCTAAGGTTGTGATCAATGAATCGGTCGAGTTGGCAAAAACCTTTGGTGGTGAAAACTCGGCAAAATTTCTTAACGGCGTTCTTGGCACAATGTATCGAACAAACCCTAAATTTGAAGCGGAAAATAAAGAATCCCTCACCACACTGGAGGAACTTTCGGATGAGCAATGAATCTCTCGAGGCATTTGGTCAAAGACTCGGCTTAAACTTCCAAGACAAAAATTTATTTCAGCAAGTGTTTGTACACCGGTCATATCTTAATGAACACCGATCATTTTACTTGCCCCACAATGAAAGATTGGAATTTTTAGGCGACGCGGTGCTAGAATTAGTTGTAACTGAATATCTGTATCGAACTTACAATAAACCCGAGGGTGAGCTGACAAATTGGCGGAGCGCGCTAGTTCGAGGAGAGATGCTGGCGGAGATTGCTACCGAACTGACGATGGAACCCCATTTACTCTTGAGTCGCGGCGAGCAAAAAAGTACTGGCAAAGCACGTAAGCTTATCCTTGCTAATGCCTTCGAGGCCTTGATAGGCGCGCTTTATCTTGATCAAGACTTCACTGCCTGTCGCGAGTTTATTACAAAACATTTAATCTCGAAGCTTGATGACGTGTTGACACGTAAGATTTACATAGATGCCAAGAGTTCTCTGCAAGAGCAAACCCAAGAGCGTCTCAATCTCACCCCAACTTATCAGGTGCTTTCGTCGATCGGTCCGGATCACGACAAAAAATTTATTGTTGGAGTGTATTTTGGAGAGCGTGAGATTGCTCGAGGCGAAGGAGGCTCCAAACAACGTGCTGAACAGGCCGCCGCCGCTGCCGCGCTCGATCGCGGAGAAGAAATTTTCTCTCGTCCATAAATCAAATATATTTGCTTCAAACAAACGTCAAATGAGTTCTCAGCCTTCCTTATAGCAATAAGGTCGGAGTTTGGCATACCGATCGTGGGCACGATCCCGTTGATGGTCGGATGGCTCGAGGTGTGAGGGGAATTTAGGGTCTTGTGAAAGTAATTTGGCATAACGAAAAACCAACAGTCTTGCTTCTAGGGCTGGATGTTCGGTCCGGCGTAAATATCGATCGGCTTCCTCAATGAATAAATGGTAGGCCGCATTAAGCTCTTGCCAGTTCCATTCAAAAGAATTAACTAATTTTTGTGATTCTTCAGGCGTAAGCTTGGGTTGAAGAACGATCACGCGTCCTTTAATATGCGCCAAGTCAAGTAGATCATCGAATTCAAAACGAATATCTCGAGCAGTGACCCAGAGACTATTTTGGACACGACCAAAACCAAGATTACTTAAACGATTGCGCAAAACGTCTCGCTTATGACGATGTTTTTCAGGAATGTTGAAAATTACAAATAGCCACTCATCTTTCCAATTTGTATCATCAATTAGTTTAATGTGTGACAGAGTTTTAGTGATCTGCTCTTGACCAGCTTGAGTGATGCTGTAAATATTGATTCGACGCAAACGGTCACGTTCAGTCTTTACCCAGCCCTTGCTTGTTAAACGCCCAAGTGTTGAAGAAAGCGTTTGGCGAGTTCTTTGAGGAATTGAAAACGCACACTCGTCAAGTGTTCGTGTTACGTTATCATCGAGCAAAACGAGGAGCTCGTCTATGATTGTTATCGGGATCATATTCTACGTTCGTTTAATGTATAGAGTAAGCGTACTCCCCTTCTTAAAGTGTGTCAAATTATCACCACGAAAATCCATTTAATGCCCAGAGTAATAATTTTCGACTTTCCTTTGCGCTGGCTTCGGTTGTATTTTCAGCGGTGCCTAAAACAACGCTGACAACTTGATGCCCATTACGTTCTGCGCTGGCAACTAAACTATGACCTGCCTCGGGCGTAAAACCGGTTTTCAAACCGGTTGCATCTGCCAAATAGAGCGGATGATCTTCCTTAAGAAGACGATTAGAAGTCTCGAGTTGATGTACGTTTTTTTGATCAACTGAACTTACGACGGCCGATTTTAGGTGAGCGATCCCACGGATTGCATCATTCCGCAGGGCATAGGCCGCAAGAATCCCAAGATCGCGCGCGCTCGCATGTCCGGTATCGTCTAAACCAGCCGGATCCTTAAATTTTGTCTCCGTAAGACTTAAAAGGCGGGCTTTCTCATTCATTGCATCGACGAAACGCTCATTCGTCATGTGTTCTGCGAGGGCGATTGCGGCATCGTTGCCCGATTGAATGAGAAGCCCTTTAATAAGTGAATCGACGGTGATTTTTTCACCCTCAACTAAATTAATGTTTGAGCCAATTGCTTGAGCGGCGCTCTGGCTGACGGTTACAACTTCATCCATTTGGTAAGATTCAAGTGCGATAATAGCAGTCATTATTTTTGTAGTTGATGCGATCGCAACAGGTTCGTTTTCATTGTAGGCATAAAGTGGGTAGCCGCTCTCAACATCGATTAAATAAACTGCTTGCGCTTGGATATTGGGATTAGGCACAACATTTCTTTGGGGCGGATGAATAACTTTAAGTTCGCGTGCAGTAGTTTTTGCCAAAGTTGTGACAGTTGCGCCCAAAATACGTGGCGACGCAGAACTTTTTTGATTCAAAAAACGAAGTAAAGTTGTCGCAACAACGGCAACTGTCAGAAAACCAACAACGAAAGGTCGAGAACGCATTAAATTCCTCCATACATTTCACGTTCGTAAATTTTTTGTTTCAACTCGGATATGCGCTTCTTCGAGCATTTTTTCGGGCAGTTGAGTCGGCGCCCCAGTCATTGGCTCGCGGACATCTCCTGTTTTTGGGAATGCCATAACTTCTCGAATATTCGCTTCATCAGCTAGAATCATTGTCAGTCGGTCAATCCCTGGCGCAATTCCGCCATGGGGTGGCGTGCCATATCGAAATGCTTTAAGTATGTGTCCAAAACGCGTTTCAATGTCTTGATCATTAAGTTTCAGAATTTGGAGAACTTTTTTTTGTAGATTCGGTTCGTGAATTCTAATACTGCCCGAAGCAAGCTCAAAACCATTACAGATCATATCATATGCACGCGCCCGAACTTTTAAGGGATCCTGGTCGAGAAGTGAAACATCATTCGGGTTAGGCATGCAAAAGGGATGATGTTCCGCTGTAATATCACCTTTAGCATCGACCCCAAAAAGTGGAAAGTCAGTTATAAAAGCGAAAGCGAGTTCATTCGGATCATTTAGGTTAGACCTTAAATCTGGTTTATCAGTTTGATATTTTTCTATTGCTTCACGATAAGTTAGTCGTGGCCAAGGTTTTTTAGAAAGTTTTTTTTCTGGAAACTTTTTCTCAATGAGCGCAGTCAACATTTCTTCAATCAGAGCGAGTATGTCTTCTTGGTCAATAAACGCCATTTCAATATCAAGTTGGGTATGTTCGGACTGACGATCACCGCGTTGGTCCTCGTCTCTAAAACAACGAGCTAACTGATAATAACGATCGATGCCTGCTACCATTAAAAGCTGTTTATATTGCTGGGGAGATTGAGGTAAAACATAAAATTTTCCTGGATGAAGTCGCGCGGGTACAATGAACTCTCTTGCTCCCTCTGGGGTTCCCTTGGTTAAATTTGGAGTTTCAACTTCAATGAAGTCGCGTTCATTCAAAAATTGTCTTAGAAAACTGACAATCTTGTGTCGGAGAATAAGATTTCTTGTCATCCGTTCTGAACGCAGATCAAGATAGCGATAGGTCAAACGGAGCTCTTCATCAATGTCTAAGGTTGAGCGATCGAGTTCGAAAGGCGGAGTCTCTGCTTGAGAGATAAGTTTAAGTGTTTCAGCCTGAAGTTCAATTGTACCAGTTGCAATATTGGGATTTACTAATTTTTCAGGTCGTTTCACAATCCGGCCAGAAACCTGAATGACTGATTCTGATTTCAGGTCTTGGGCATTAAAAGTTTCTTTATTCAAGACCACTTGTATTAGTCCCCAGCGATCACGGAGATCAAAAAAAGTTACAGCGCCATGGCTACGTTTTGAATGAATCCAGCCAAAAATTGTTATTCTTCTATCAATGTGCTTGAGCGTTTCACTCGTTATTGTTCGATTCATGGTTCTCCTATCTAATTTGTGCTTTGAAGGTTGAGCGGAGCGAGTCTTCGATTGAACTATGGACAAGATTTATCTCTTCATCAAAAAGTGTACGTTCGTGAGTTGAGTAATAGACATGAAAAGCGATGCTTTTCATGTCTATGCCGAAGCGATCTGAAATGAATTCATCAAAAAGTTCTACATATTCTACGAATGGATTAAGTGTAGCGATAAATTTGGCGACTTGGTCACTATCCGTTGTGCGGAGCAAGATTAAGGCAATATCGCGTGTGACTGGGGGGTATTTTGATATTGGACGGTAAGACACAATGTTTATGGGATTATAATACCGACTCGGGATGGCACGCGCCTTTAACTTTAATGTTTCGAGAGAGATTTCAATTAGGGTTACACGGGGTTTGCGAATTTTATACATTACACGTTCGTTGTCTTTTAGTTCTACAAGGTGGAGAGAGGCGTTAAATTCCTTGGAATCGAGGCCGAGAGCATCTGCTAAGCGGCTTGTCCAGGCGCTGGTTGGCTCTTTTGTGCCTGCGATCGCCAAAGCAAAATTTATCTGTTCAGTTGATTTATTGGGAAACACATGTCCAATTTCGAAGATTAAAATTGGATCGAAAACCGCATTCTGTGACACTGCGCGTGCGAGGCCAGGCAAAAGCGAGGGACGCAAAAAACGAAGTGTAGGGTTGAGTGGATTGGCAAGTTCGCCGGTATCGGGAAGCCCGAGGATATCAAGATCCTGACGACTAATAAAGCTATAAGTTAAAACTTCAGAAAAACCCAGATCAACGATGCGATCCTTGACGCCTTCGCTCCATTCAAGAAGTGATTCATGTTTTGAAATTAGAGTTTTGGAAAGCTTCTTATTTGGGATCACTGCGTCATAATTTTGCATGCGAGCAATTTCTTCGGCTAAATCCTGCCAAATAATTAGGTCAGTCCGCCACGCTGGTGGAACAACTTTGAAATTTTCAGCCTGTATGACCTGACAACCCAGAAGTTCAAGAATAGATGCTTGTTTTTTGAATGTAGTTCTAAAACCAAGCAGATGATCAATTTTTTCAGGTAAATAGACAATCGGTCGGATTTTGCGTGTGGACATTTCATGATTTAGAGAAGAAACAGCTTTAGCTTTGCCAAATTCTCTTGAGCGTAGAAAGTGGATTGCCTGATCGAGAACCGGCACTGCGATTGATGAATCAATACCACGTTCATAACGCAGGGACCCATCTGTTTTGAGATCGAGGATTTGACTTGTCTTGCTAATTATTCTCGAATCGAAAACCGCTGACTGCAAAAGAACATGAGTCGTGCGCGTAGTCACTTCGGTATTGAGCCCACCCATGATGCCGACCAAGTCGATCGGTTCCTTGGCATCAACTGCCACTAGCATTTCAGGCGTTAAAATCCGCTCTACGTGGTCAAGAGTTTCGAGTTTTTCGCCCGTTTTCGCCAGACGAATCGTGAAAGTATCGCCAAGAATAGCATCCGCATCGAAGGCATGCAGAGGCTGACCGTATATCAACATAAGATAGTTTGTCAGATCGACGATATTATTCACAGGCCGATGACCCATTAGAGCTAATTCAGTTTGCAACCAACGAGGACTGGGTTGGATAGTGATATTTTCAAAGAGGACTGCCCGATATTGAGGCACAAGATTATTTTTTGGCATTTTTAGCTGGAATGTCTTGAGATGCGGTAAAGCTTCAAAGAATCCCATTGCCTCTAACCGAAGAGTAGGTACTTGTTTATTTTTTCGAAGGGCATTCAAAGCTCGGAGTTCGCGAGCAATGCCTAGGACCGATAAGGCGTCGGGTCGATTAGGAGCAAGATCAAGTTCTAAGATGGATGTAGCTCCTTCAAGCACTTCAGTCTCAAAGCCAAGCGCTGACAGTTCGACGCGTAATTTTTCAATCGACCAAGAGGAAATTTCAGGAGCGAGTTGGGCTAATTGCTTAGGTATGATTCGCATTTTTTACCTTTTGAATTGTTTAAGAAAACGTAAATTGCCACTATAAAATAGTCGCACATCATCAATGCCATGCAAAAGCATAACTAGTCGTTCGATACCCATTCCGAAAGCATAACCCTGAAAATGTTCGGGATCCACGCCCATATTTTTCAAAACTCCTGGATGAATCATACCCGCGCCACCTATTTCGAGCCAGGAACCTTTAATTTGCATGAACACTTCTAAACCAGGTTCAACAAAGGGGAAATATCCGGGCACAAAACGCACTGACGCATCGGCGCCATAAAGTTTATGAATAAATTCAGTCAAAGTGCCTTTGAGATGAGCGAAGCTTACCGTTGTATCGATCACAAAACCTTCAAGCTGATGAAAAGTAGTCTCATGAGTCGCGTCGGTTGCTTCATTGCGAAACACGCGACCCGGAATCAAAAATCGCACTGGTGGTTTGCGATTACACATTGCTGGAATCTGATGTGCCGAGGTTTGAGTTCTGGGTAGGCGACCGTCGATCAACCAAAAAGTATCGTGCAGACTACGCGCGGGATGATGAGCTGGGATTAAGAGATCATTAAAATTATGTTTTTCGCTGACTACCTCCGGGCTGTCTAGTATTTCAAAGCTCATCGTTTTGAAAATCGCAATCACGCGCCGTAGATATTGTGTAATTGGATGCAGGGTGCCTTGAATCATGTAGTTTCCTTAATCCTTGAGAGCGACGCTCTTGGCACGGTAGACGAGGGCGATTTCAGCGAAGGCAACGGTAGCAATTAAGAAGCCCAATTCCCACCAAGTTAGGCCATTGAATGCCCAAAGCATTATTCCACCGACGATTAAAAGCGCAGATTCCAAGCCTTGGCGTAAAGCATTTTGCTCGCTTTTAACATTAACTTGACCTCTTCTTCCGAGTTGACGTAGCTTGATTCCAAGAAAAGTTATTAAAGACGAAAAGAAAAGTACAAAACCGGCTCCTAGAGCGGTGTAGATCAATGAATCCGCTTCTGCTTGAGGGATAAACATTAAGACACTCAACACCAGCAAGGCGCCTAAAAACACACCCGATGCAAGCCAGTATCGAAATGAAAACGTCATAAAGAATCTAAAATTTGTTCAACGCGTTCAATGTTATTGCTGTTCGCATCAGCCTTAAAGGTGATTCGGGGAATGATTTTAAAAGCTAATTGCGGTTTAATAAGGCACTGAAACTCTCTCGCTCGGGCATTCAGCGCTTCAATATGCACAGACAAATTACTATTTGCATTGACAATCACTAAAGCCGTGCTTAGATCACGCGTCGTACTGACATCTATCAATGTTACGAGGTCGTTACCAGCATTGTAGTCGTTGGCGAGGATATTGCTCAATAACTCCTTGAGCAAAACATTAACTCGTTCCATGCGGTGAGATCTCTGCATAGTAGAAATACTTTAGCAGATTTCTCGGAGAAAAGGCAAATAAATTATTTCTAACGTTTAGCCCACTGTGGAGCTCGCCGCGCACGCTTGAGACCTGGTTTCTTGCGCTCTTTTTCGCGTGGGTCGCGCGTCAAGAGCCCGGCTTTTTTAAGTGTTGCTCTGGTTTCTGGGTCAAATTCAGCCAGAGCTCGAGCAATGCCATGCCGGATTGCTCCGCACTGACCGACCTTTCCGCCTCCGAGTACCTTTACACTTACGTCAACCTTGTCTGTCAAGTCAACAAGCTGGAGAGGTTCGAGAATGATTGAATTCTGGGTAGATAGTTGGCGCTCGTTGATAGTAATGGCGCCTTTTCCCGTGCTAAGACGAACTCGTGCTACCGCTCGCTTGCGTCGCCCAACAGTTGCCACCTTGGTATTGGATGATTTTTTTGTCGTCATAATTCTTCTTCCTTATAAATCGTCAGTCGTTTCATGAGTTCAGAGCGCAGACGATTCGCTGGCAACATGCCATAGACTGCTCGTCGGATCACTTCGCTCGGATCGTGTGCCATAAGATTGACTAAGGTCATCTCCTTCAGGTTGCCAAGATAGCCAGTATGATGATAGTACTTCTTTTGATTAAGCTTGTTTCCGGTTAGATGTATATGTTTGGCGTTAATGACATTAACGCGTTGCCCCTCGATGCGATGAGGCGCAAAAGTCAATGAGTGTTTGCCGCGTAGAATTGTAGCCACGCGCGAAGCCAGTCGTCCCAACACCTGGCCTCGGGCATCGAGAGTCTGTACGGGGGAGTCATCTTTTGGAAGATACGTTTTAGCCATCATTAGGCCTTTTTAGTTTCTGCCGAAGCTTTCTTGATTATTTTAGGTTTTTCTTTGACTGGCGTTGGTTTGTCAACAAACTCAACTAAAACACGTGGCGCGGCATCACCTAACCGACGACCAAGTTTTAGAATTCTTATATAACCGCTTGGGCGATTTTGAGTGCGTTTGGCTACATCGGTGATAAGTTTTTTAATCACTGTTTGATCCTGAACTTCACCCAGAAGTTGTCGCCGTAAGTTTAATTGTGTGGCGCCTTGAGTCGAAATGATGCGTTTCGCGAGTGTGATCCACTGCTCAAGTGTGCAACGCATTTCCTTGGCCTTTGCCTCGGTCGTCTTAAGGCGTTCTGCAAGTATCATCGAACAGCTCAAATTTTTGAGTAAATGGGTGCGATGATCTTTTGTTCGCCCAAGGATTCGCGGCATAAAGTTTACTCGGTTTTCTTCCCACGCTTCTTTTTCTTGGCGGTTACTTCAATTTTTGCCGCTACTGATTTATTTGCGGCATCTCGAATCAAGGTGAAGTGTTCAATTAGAATTGTTGAGGCGTGCGCCATTGCCTCTGCGGGTGTAACTGAACCATCAGTTGTCAGTTCGAGGCTTAATTTATCATAGTCTGTTTGGCCGCCGACCCGCGTGTGCTCAACCTCATAATGGACTTTCTTAATCGGAGTGAAAATTGAATCAACGGCGATTGTGCCAATCGGCAATTGATCACGACTTTTTTGTTCAGTTGGGAGATAGCCGCGTCCACGTTCAATCGTAACTTCCATTGAAAGCTTGCCGTCTTTATCAAGCGTCGCCAGATAATGATCGGGGTCGATAATGTCAACATCGGCATGTTTGGCAAAATCTGCCGCCGTGACGATACCTGTGCCTTTTTTGTCAAGTTTCATTAGGACAGGTTCAGACGCATTAAGGCGCACACGCATTGATTTAAGATTTAAAATTAATTCCACTATATCTTCACGCATGCCTTTGAGGGTTGTAAACTCATGGTCAGTACCCTGGATTTTTACATACGCAACCGCTGCGCCCTCAAGAGACGTTAAAAGCACACGGCGTAAAGAATGCCCGACAGTCATGCCATAACCAGGTAGGAGAGGTTCAATAATAAAACTTGCAACCCGATCCGATTCACTTTCCTCGGTCACTTTAACATTTTCAAGTTCAGGTAATGTATACATAAGTGCTCCCTTGATTCACTTAACGTGAATAAAATTCAATAATAAGTTGCTCTTCAATCTCAAGTGGGATTTGTTCACGACTTGGCACTTCAATTATTTCACCCATAAGCCCCTGATTGCGCCTCAACCAAAGCGGTACTTCAGATTCAGTTGGTTTACGCTCAATTTTAACAAGTTCAATTTTTTGCTTTGGTTTAACTGTATATGAGGGAATGTTGGTATTCTTGCCATCAATTCGGACGTGGCCGTGCGTGACATACTGACGAGCTTGGCGGCGACTATCTGCTAAACCAAGTCTGAAGACAACATTGTCCAGACGCAATTCCAAAATCTGCAGAAGCGTTGTGCCGGAATCTTTTTTAGAGCGAACTGCTGTTTCATAGTAGCGCCGAAATTGGCGTTCGAGGATACCGTAGATCGCCTTGGTCTTTTGTTTTTCGCGAAGCTGTCTGCCGTATTCTGAAAGTTTACCCACCCGTTTATTCGGCCCGTGCTGGCCAGGCGCGTATGAACGTCGAGAAAAAGCATTTTTTGGTCCGTAACTACGTTCGCCCTTAAGAAACAGGTTAACACCTGCGCGGCGACTAATTCTCTCAACTGGACCAGTGTAGCGTGCCATCTTAATCTCTAAACTCTCCGTGGTTTCTTCCGTCGGACGCCATTATGGGGAATTGGTGTGATATCCTTGATGCCCATGACGCGAACGCCAGTGATGCCGATTGAGCGCACTGCTTGTTCACGCCCCGAACCAACGCCAGCTACAAAAACTGATGCCTCTTGGAAGCCATGAAGTTTTGCTTTATCGATTGCCGCATGCATTGCAGTTTGCGCGGCGTAAGGAGTAGCTTTGCGGGCGCCTTTGAAACCTTGACCACCCGCGCTCGCCCACGCAATGACATTACCGTTGTCATCGGTAATTGTAATAATAGTATTATTGAATGTTGCCTGAACGTAAATTCGTCCGGAAGAAACATTCTTTTTTTTGATCTGTTTTTTGTTATTTGATTTCATATTGTCTTATTTTATGTCTTCTGCGTAACCGTCTTCCGACCCGAACCGACCGTGACGCGCTTACCGCGTTTTGTGCGCGCATTTGTCTTTGTGCGTTGACCACGGACAGGTAAATTACGAATGTGTCGATTCCCTCGATAAGTTCCAATTTCTTTGAGACGTTTAATGTTTTGCGTAATCTGCATTCGCAGTTCGCCTTCAACCGTTTGATTTTGTTCAATAACGGTGCGAATCCTCTCAAGTTCATCGTCAGTTAAAGTTTGGGCTCTTTTACCTGGTTCAACCTTAACTTGCGTTAGGATTGTTTTGGCCACTGATCTGCCAATACCATAAATCGCCGTCAATGCGATCCAGGCGGGTTTTTGATTTGGCAAATTGACACCGGCGATCCGAGCCATCTCTATCCTTGTACTTGCTTATGTCTAGGATTTTGGCAAATCACGCGGACCTTGCCTTTGCGCCGAATCACTTGACACTTCTCGCAACGTGGTTTGACTGAAGCGGAAACATGCATAATGATCTACTTAATGATTCTTGAATTCGATTTGTTGATCGCGTTGGTCGACACTGTATCGGTAGCTAATTCGTCCGCGCGTTAGATCGTAGGGCGTTAATTGTACTTTAACTCGATCCCCAGGTAGGATTTTGATCCGATGCAAGCGCATCTTGCCTGAAAGTGTGGCAAGAACACGGTGTTGATTCTGCCCCGCTTCTACATCAACACGAAACATAGCATTCGGAAGCGCTTCGGCTACCGTGCCGTCTAATTCGATTACGTCTTTCGTCATGTAATTACTTTAAGACTGGTTGAATATACGCAAGATAAGGAGAAATGTCAACGGGTTGGGATATATTTCATTTACTATAGGGTAGTTACTTTACAAGGTGAGGATCTCAAAGCCGCTATGCGTGACTAAAATCGTATGCTCTTCATGAGCAGAATAAGAGCCATCAGATGTAATGTAGGTCCAGCCATCTCTGGCGACTTGAACGTCAGATGACCCTGTGGTTACCATCGGTTCAAGGCAAATTGTCATGCCAGCCTGAAGAACTGGACCTGTGCCCCGCTCGCCATGATTTGGGATAGAAGGCGGTTCATGTAGTTCACGCCCGATCCCATGACCCGTTAATGAGTGTACTAGGCCAAGATTTGCATTTTCAATTACTTCTTGAATGGCCGCTTGAACATCGCCTAAATGTATTCCAGCCTGAACTTTCTTAATTCCTGCCCACAGGGCTTTCTTAGTCGTATCAATCAATCTCTTATTTTCGGCACTGACTGGCGCAAGGCCGACCGTAGTTGCGGCATCAACATTCCAGCCTTGGTAGCGTATGCCAAAATCAAGCTTGATAACGTCGCCAGCTTGAATCGGCGTTGTATTCGGCAGACCATGGACGAGACCATCGTTGACAGAAAAACAGATACTGGCTGGAAAATTTTTATAACCCTTAAAGGCTGGCTCTGCGCCCTGGGTGCAGATGTAGTTTTCAACGAGTTGATCTAAATGAGAGCTCGTTTCTCCAACAGTTAAATTTTGAATCAGTAAGTTACGCGTTGCCGCCAAGATACTACCTGCTTGCCGCATAGCATCGATTGCTTCTTGTGATTTAATCGAAATTTTCATGATTAGTCACTGATCAGCCCTTGAGTTTTAAGTTTGGCCACGATCTCGGCTTGGGTATCTTCGATCGACTGATCAGCATTGACTTCGGTGATCTGGCCGAGCTCGCGGTAGAGATCCACAACCGGTAATGTTTGTTGTTCGCTCCAACGAAAGCGTTCAGCAAGTTGTTCTGGTTTATCATCTTCTCGGCCGCGAATCAGGAGCCTCGCTAATGCCTGATCGCGATTTAATCTTAAATAAATTAAGTAAACAGCCGGCAAGTGTTTTGTTGAGATTATTTTAGCGAGTTGACTAACCTGTTCAGGGGAACGGAGGACACCATCAAGAATGACTCCTTGGCGAAGGTCCTGCATCTCCAAATAATGGCCAACAACTGCCGCCCATTGCTCAATCGTCATGATTCGACCATGATTTAAGTTATCCGCTACTGATTTACCAAGCGGAGTTGGCTCTTGAGCAACTATGCGAAAAATATCACCCGCAATAATATGTTGCAAGTTGAGTTTTTTGGAAAGTAAACTTGCTTGAGTGCCTTTTCCCGATCCTTGAATACCAATAAATACTAAGAGTTTTGGTTTCACAAGCTTCATTTTTCTCCTCTCGCCCAGCCGATAATGTAGGTGGCTCTCCCGAGAGTCTGGATTTGTCTCCCGGACCCATCCAAAATATTTACCTCGCCTAAGGTTGCGGGATTATTGGTTACTTCGTTGCTGATAACGGCCGTAAATTGATCAATCTCTGTGGTGCGCAGAGAGCGTTCCTTGCCCGGCAGATTAGCGAAATCACCATAAGCGCCAGTATTGAGATCAACCAAAACTATTTTAGCTTGATTTTGGCCATCACGATTAACTGGTTCAAGAACTGCTAGTAAGGAAGTGGCGTTAAGCCAGACAAGATCCGTCGCAACTGAATCTTTGGCGAATGAAGTAGTCGTTTGAATTTTGTCCTCAAAATAAGTTTTGATCGCTTGCCCATTTTCGTCGGTAGCTTGGCCGCTAATATAGGCCAGACGCGTACTCGTTTGATCCCAGACTGGCAGGGTCAGGCCGGTACTATTTTGATCGATCAAGGTAGCTTGGCCGCCGAGCGTACCAGCGAATAAATTGAAACCAAAGTCGCGTTCATCGTTGTTAAAACTAATGGAAGCGATTTTTTGTCCATCCGGGCTTATTGCGGGCGGCGAAGTTGAAGAAATTTCTTGACTTTGAAGTGTGAATACGCCTTGTTCATCGGTGCTAATAGTTGCCAGACGCGTTTGTGTTCCATCCGAAATTGTTGCATAGATCAAATCGCCAGCCAAACCTAAAAGAGTTTGAACTTTTAGAGTTTCGTCGGCGTCGGTAAAAAGCAGACGTGCTGGCTCGTTCACCTTTCTTGCCTCAACTTTGGTCGTGTTATTTTCGGTGATGCCCACAAAGAGAGTTGGTGGCAGGTTTCTTTGACTTGCCTCATCCTGGTTTTGATCTGAAGGCTGAATAAGCTCTTCTGGCGATAAATTATTTGGCGCGCCACCTTGAGAGGAATTGCTAATGTTTTGATTAACAAGCAAGAGGGTGGCAATTATAAGGCCAAAAAGAATCAAGTTCGTTATGAGGCCTTGCGATTTTCTAGAACTCATAGCGATGGGTAATAAGTTGAGCGCGAATTTGCCGCATAGTCTCGAGGCAAACTGAAACCACAATCAAGATTCCAGTTCCTCCGAGAACAAGCGTTTGAATTTCAGTTAGGCTTTGAACAATAAAGGGAAGAACGGCAATCGCCGCGAGGAAAATTGCGCCAAAAAGAGTGACTCGATTGAGTACCTTACCAAGGTAGTCAGCAGTTTCATGGCCAGGGCGCAGACCGGGCACGAAACCACCCTGTTTTTGAATATTTTCAGCCACTTGCTCTGGTTGGAAAATAATTGAGGTGTAGAAGAATGTAAACAAAATCACGCAAATAAAATACGCGATTGCGTAAAATGTATTGTCGTTGAAAAGTTCCACTACCCAATCGGCGACACGCCGAACTTGCTCGATATCCGTTCCTTGAAAAAAACGGGCGACGACCGGCGGGAAAATCATCATTGAAAGCGCGAAGATAATTGGGACAACGCCCGCCATAATTACCTTCAGGGGTAGGAAAGTTGCAACTCCGCTTGTTTTTTGAAGGCCACGGACGCGGCGCGCATAGGTGATTGGTATCTGTCGTTCAGCCTCGCTGACGGTTACAATTGCTAAGGTGACAATGAGTGAAATTGCCAGGAACGCGGCTAAGTTGACAACATTTAATTGGTCAATAACTGCGAAAGTTTGAGACAGAGCAGTTGGGATGCCAGCTAAAATTCCCAGTGTAATAATGAGTGACATGCCGTTGCCAATCCCGTTTTCGGTAATTAATTCACCGAGCCACATTAAAAGAACTGTGCCGGCTGTAATAGTTAGAAGAATCGTAATTAAATCAACTGGCGCGAAGGTGCCGACAATACCTTGATTGCGAAGTAAAATGAGCGTGCTGTAACCTTGCAGAACAGCCAGAGGAACGGTAAGTAAGCGAGTATATTGGTTGATTTTTTGGCGACCTGATTCACCTTCTTTTTGAAGCTCCTCAAAGCGAGGAATGATAATAATCAAGAGCTGAAAGATAATCGAAGCGGTAATATAGGGTCCAACACCCATCAGAACAAGCGAGAAGTTTTCCATTGAACCGCCCGTAAAAAGGTTGAGAAGTCCAAA
Organism: Candidatus Berkelbacteria bacterium; assembly: GCA_016187225.1. Lineage (NCBI taxonomy): Bacteria > Candidatus Berkelbacteria > Candidatus Berkelbacteria bacterium. Next base: position 236,746 of record JACPKC010000010.1, read on the forward strand.
GAGACTATTGCGGGCAAAAAATTCCCTAAGGGCCTCAAGGTCAACGCCGGGCATCGGCAGGTGCGCTAAAATTCGAAATAGACCGAGAATGCCTAGAGTATACAAAACACGTTTTCGCAAGACGGGATTTTTGAAGATCGCGCGGAGCGTTTCCATCTTTCTTTCCTATTTGAATTGTTGATGAATTGATTGCGTGAAACGCACTCCGCTAAACTTGAGCGATTTAGTTAGTTGGCCGCGCTTAATGATCTTTACTGAAATTATTTTTGGTTTAATGAGACCCTTGTTCTTAAGAGTGCGCACAGAAACACGCTCACCTACTTGGTAGACTTGGTCAAGTTTTTCAAGCGTAATCGCGGCACGATCAAAACGTGGACTAAAACCTTCGCCGCGGCGTTTGGGCAGACGAATGTATAAACGGGATTGCCCACCCTCGAAGCCTGTGGGAATGTTTGCGCCAGTGCGAGCTTTTTGACCTTTTGTACCCCGACCGCCAGTTTTACCTTGCCCGGCGGCTATGCCACGGCCGCGACGCTTGGCTCGATTGGAAACTTGTTTCAAATTATGCAAGAAAGCCATGGTTATTCCTTTGAGTTCAGCGCGCGTTCATTGATTTCTTTGAGCGCGGCGAGAGTTGCGGAAACATTATTGATGTTATTCGATGAGCCGATAATTTTTGAGAGAATATTTCGAATGCCGGCTAATTCGATCACAGCTCGCACTGCTCCGCCGGCAATCACTGAAGTGCCGCCGCCAGCTGGTTTGAGAAAAATTTTGGCGCTTCCATATTTATACATTGTTTCGTGAGGAATTGTATCATTGACAATCGGAACTTCAATTAGATGTTTCTTAGCGTCAGCCGAGGCTTTTTTAATTGCCGCTTGCACCTCGCCTGCTTTGCCAATACCCATGCCAACACTCCCTTTGTGATTGCCAAGCACGACCAGTGCTCGGAAACGCATGCGTTTGCCACCTTTAACAGTTCGGGAGACGCGATTCACCTCCACGACGCGTTCTTCAAATTCCTTTTCAGATTGTTCTTTGGGACGAGACATGATGCTCCTCTAAATAGTTAAACCTGATTCACGCACTGTCTTGGCAAAGGCCGCAATCCGTCCATGATAACGGTAACCGCGTCGATCCAAGACTGCCTGTTTTAAGCCGGCTTGTTTAGCTTTTCCTGCGATTGCTTTTCCGACTGCGTGCGCCTGCTGGATGCCGGTAAGTTTGCTTTTGAGTTCATGGTCACCTCCGGCCAGCACAGTTTTACCAGACTGATCGTCAATAAATTGAACACGGAAATGCTTGGCGGTTCGTTCAATACAAATACGTGGCCGTTCAGCTGTGCCGCTCAAGCGCGCCCGAATGCGTCTGATTCTTTGAATGCGTTTTGGATCCATAAGATGTCCTTAAGCCGCTCCGGTAGCCTTGGCCGCTTTTCCGGCCTTGCGGCGAACAATTTCATCACTATAACGAATTCCTTTACCTTTATAAGGCTCGGGTGGTCGAACGCGTCGAATTTCAGCGGCAGTTTGGCCAACTAATTGTTTGTTTATGCCGCCGACATTAATTGTATTTTTTTGGACAGTAAATTCAATTCCCTCTGGGCAGTGAATAAAAACTGGATGAGAAAAGCCGATCGCAAGCGTTAAATTTTTATCCTGTAAGGCGGCGCGGTAACCCACTCCGTGGAGTTCGAGTTTCTTAATAAATCCCTTGGTCACGCCCTCAATCGCGCCTGTAATTAAACGTGCGGTTAAGCCCTGCAAGGATTTTTCGAGCTTGGAAGCGCTTTTAATTTCAAGCCTAAGTATGGAGTCGGCTTGATTAAATCCAAGGCGTTTATTTAGAGGAACCTTGAGTTCACCCTTTGGGCCGCTAATGATGATCTCATCACTAACGAGCGTGACAGTCACGTCTTGAGGAATCTTAATTGGGCGGCGGCCGATTCGACTCATGATAACACCTCACAGAGCACCTCGCCGCCTAAATGTTGACGACGCGCTTGATCGCCAGTCATTAAGCCGCTGGGTGTTGAAATGATTACTAATCCAAATCCACCCTTTGGCCGGGGAATTTGATTAGATTTAACGTAAATGCGCAGACCTGGTTTAGAGATACGCCGGATCACTCGGATTGCCGATAGGTCGCCTCTGTACTTTAGTTTTAGAGTAAGAGTTTTTTTGTTTTCTATCTCACTCGTTTGGGCTGAACTCAAAAAACCATGCTTAATCAAAAGTTGGGCAATCGTTTCTTTTAAGCGTGAATGAGGCAAATTTATCTCGATCTGATGACCGAGTGCCGCATTCCGAATTCGAGTTAGCATATCTGCGATTGGATCCATCACAACTCCTACCAGGATGATTTTACAATTCCAGGAATTTCGCCACGCACCGCTTTTTCACGAAAACAAATCCGGCATAAACCGAAAGCACGTAAGTAACTACGATTGCGACCACAGATGCCACACCGGTTAACTCCGCGTGTTGAGAATTTTGGCGAACGAGAAGCACGGGCGATAAGTGATTTTTTGGCCATACTATTTATCTCCTTGAGGCTGGGCGAGGGGTAAACCGAGAGCGCGTAAGAGAGTTTCACCTTCGGCGTTGGTGTGAGCCGACGTTGTTAAGGCAACTGATAGGCCATAAAACTGACTGACCGATTCATGGTCAATTTCAGGAAAGACTGTGTGCTCTCGAATCCCAAAGGTGTAGTTGCCCTTGCGATCAAAATTTGAAAGCGATAAGCCTCGAAAGTCGCGAATCCGCGGCAAAGTGATCCGCACTAGTCGCTCGATGAAATCGTGCATTCGTTGGCCACGAAGTGTGACCGAGAGACCAATTGGCTCTCCTTGGCGTAACTTAAAGCCGGCAATCGCTTTTCGAGCGCGTCGCAGAATCGGTTTTTGCCCTGCAATACGTTCGAGGTCTTTGGCGATGGTTTCAGTGAGATTTGAAACTTTTCGAAGCGATCCAAGGCCGACATTGAGCGTTACTTTAAATAGCCTGGGCACGGCTAGGTGGTTCTTAATTCCTAACTCTTGGGCGAGTTTAGGGCGAATTTCAGTTTTCATTCGATGCAATAAGGTCATGGGGCCTGCTACTTTGCTTCTTTGGGAATTGAAACGGCGTTTTGGCATTTCTTGCAGATTCGAAGACTTCCCTTGGCAGTGCTCTTATGATTAATGCGTGTTGGTTTTCCGCAATTGAGACACATAAGCATAACATTGCTGACATGAATCGGGGCGGCAAAACTAATAATATCGCCATGTGGCTGACGCGGTGTTGGCTTAGTGTGACGTTTGACAAGGTTCAAGCCTTCAACCACTACTCTTTGTGCTTTCGGTAAGGCGCGGATCACTTTGCCGGTTTTACCCCTGTCTTTTCCAGATAATAGTTTGACTGCATCGTCTTTTCGAATTTGCATCACACTACCTCCGGCGCGAGTGAGATAATTTTTTGATAGCCCCGACCTCTAATTTCTCTGGCGACCGGTCCTAAGACTCGTGTCCCACGTGGCTGATCGGCGTCATCGATAATTACCACCGCATTGTCGTCAAAACGAATCGTGCTACCGTCGGGTCGCTGAAAAGGAAAGCGCTGGCGGACAATAACGGCTTTGACGATTTGTTTTTTTAAAACTGTGCCGCGGGGTAAAGCATCTTTGACCGTCGCGACGATTACATCGCCGATTTGAGCGGCATCTTGCTTGGCGCCTTTAATAACACGAATGCACATTACTTCTTTCGCGCCAGAGTTATCGGCTACTCTAACTCGACTGTAGGATTGAATCATAGTTCAGTTTCCTTGGCCGCTTCAGCTACCTTGAGCACGACCCAAGCCTTACGTTTGCTGATCGGACGGTTTTCTTCAATTTCTACGAAGTCGCCAATGTTAAGGGTAAGCTCGGCAGGTATATGCGCCAGAATATTTCGGCTTACTTGATATGCCTTATCGTAAAGTGGGTGGCGGTGCATACGGTCAACACGAATTCGCGCCGTTGGGGCGTTCACCTTAACCACTTTGCCAATTTTACGCTTTCGTGCCATAGATAATCCTTATGCCTTGTGGGCAGTCACTTTTTCACCAAGCAGAGTCCAAAGTTGAGAGAGTTCTCTTCGAGCTATGCGGAACTCTTTAAGCGCGCCAACTTTACCAAAACCCAGGTCAAAACGCAAGGTGCAAAGGCGGTCATACCGCTTGGCAATTTCTGCCTTAAGCCAGAGTTCATCCTGGCCACGGCTAGACGTTAGGAATGAATTAACTTTAGACATCTTAAATCTCTTCTTTAATGATTATTTTTGTGCGGACTGAAAGTTTTTGAGCGGCCAGCCGCAGGGCTTCGCTGGCAATTTCTTGAGATACGCCGTCGAGCTCAAAGATAATGCGGCCGGGCCGAATGACAGCCACAAAGTGGTCGAGAGCGCCTTTGCCGCTTCCCATCGGTGTTTCAGGCGAGGCTTTAGTGACTGGTTTATCTGGGAAAATACGAATCCAGACTTTACCGCCGCGTTGGATGTAGCGCGTAATTGCTCGCCGCCCAGCCTCAATTTGGCGTGAGCTCACCCAGCCTCGACTTTGCGCTTTCACGCCAAACTTGCCAAAACTCAATTGGTTACCCCGCTGGGCGTTGCCACCGCGCTTGCCGCGATGTTGTTTTCGATGTTTAAGTTTTTTAGGTAAAAGCATAGGGGTTCACCTTAAACTTGGCGACGGCCTTGGGGCTTCAAAACATCGGCCAGTCGATCGCCACGGTAAATCCAGACTTTCACGCCGATTGTTCCGTAGGATGAAGTTTTAGCGTCAAAGTGGGCATAATCGATGTCATTTCGGAAAGTTGAGAGAGGCACGGTGCCTTCAGAGAATTTTTCACGACGGGCAATATCCGCGCCATTCAGACGGCCAGCGACCGCGATTCGAATGCCCTGCGCATTGCGTTGGATTGTTCTTTCAATTGCCTGGCGCACTACTCGCCGATAGGGCATCCTGTTTTCAATTTGATGGGCAATTGTTTGAGCAACGAGCGCGGCATAAAGCTCTGGCGCCTTAATCTCGATAATTTCTAGTTTCAAACCGGTTGGAAGATCTTTCTTGCGCTCGGAGGCGACGCGCACATAATTAGACAGATTGCGATCCCGAAAAGATTGAAGTTTGCGTTCCAGAGTAGTGCGTAAACCTTGGACACCAGCTCCGCCGCGACCAATCACAATACCCGGTTTTGCGGTATGGATGATCACCTTAACTTCTTGAGCATTTCTTTCAATTTCAACGCGTTCGATCGCCGCATCTTTTCGATAAGTAGTTGTGATGAGTCTGCGAATGAAGGCATCCTCGATAATATTGTAGGGTGCGAGATGAGTTGCAAACCACTTTGAACGCCACTCGCGAGTGAGCGGTAAACGATTAGCAAGAGGATGAGTTTTGTGTGACATGTTTATTCCTGATCTTTTTGAGTGCGTTCAACGACTAGAGTTAGATGAGAGCCGCGTTTGGCAAATCGACCCGCTCGGCCGCGACTTTTGATACGTGTTCGATAGAGTCGTCTGGCTTCATTACAGAAAATTTCTTGCACTCGAAGTTCTTCCGGTCGGATGGCTGGATCTCGGTCGCGCGCCGCGGAAATTGAGGCTAAGAGGAGCTTATAGATTGGTTCGGTGGTTGTACGGGGGGAATTTTTCATTTGTGCCAAAGCCATTGGGATTGAAGTATGGCGAAGCTGACCAAGAACGGCGCGAATTTTTCGGGGCGCTATCAATAATTTATTGTAGTGAACGGTAACTTGCATAATTATTTACCTGTTTCTTGAGTCTTAGCTTGCGCTTCGGCTGTTTTACCGCCATGACGCTTGAATTTACGCGTTGGCGAAAATTCTCCGAGCTTATGACCAACCATATCTTCCACAACTGAAACCGAAATAAAATCCTTACCATTATGAACCTGAAAAGTTAATCCGACCATTTCGGGTGTAATCGTGCTCGCCCGTGCCCAAGTTCTGATCGCCGAGTTTTTGCTTCGAGGGGCAGTTTCGACTTTTTTCATAAGTTTTGGGTCAAGAAAAGGACCTTTTTTCAGTGAACGGCTCATAATTTATCTCCGTGTTTCGTGACGACTGCGCGCAATGAAGGTATTGGTTCTCTTATTCCGGCGAGTGCGCTTACCCAGAGCATGTTTGCCCCAGGGTGTTTTTGGATATTTAAGGCCGATCGAGTTACTTCCTTCACCGCCGCCGTGCGGGTGATCATTCGTGTTCATCGCTTTACCGCGAACTTGTGGTCGCCAGCCCATGTGGCGCACTCGGCCAGCCTTGCCCAGCATGACACTTGAATGTTCAGGGTTGCTTACACTGCCCAACGAGGCATACGCGGCTGCTAAAACTCGTCGAATTTCCCCAGAAGGCAATTTAATTTGAACATAACGGCCATTATCTTCATGCGACTGAATGGTCGCGCTTGCCCCGGCTGATCGAACCATTGCGCCTTTGCGGTTCGGGTCGAGGGCAATGTCGTAGATTTGAAAACCTCGAGGAATCTTACCAAGTGGCAGACGATTGCCGTTTTCAAGCAGCGCCTTCTCACCAGCCTCAATGATTTGGTCGATCTTCATCTCATGCGCCGCCAATATATAAGCACGCGTTCCTTCATTGTATTCGATGAGCGCGATGTTGGCGCTTCGGTTTGGGTCGTATTCAAGAGCAAGAATTTTGGCTTGTGTCACCGGCCCCTTCTCTAAGGCGCTAATGATTCGATAATGTCGTTTATTTCCGCCACCTCTATGCCGAATGCTGATTCTTCCAAAGCGATCCCTGCCGGCATGTTTTTTGAGAATCTCGGTGAGAGATTTTTCGGGTCGTTTTTTAGATAAATGTGTTTGCCGATTAATTGACATGCCGCGTTGGCCTGGTGTCGTAGGACGGCGAAAAATAACAGGCATGTTACTTCTCCTCGCTTTTTTGAGCTGGCGTTTCTACTGGCAGTTCAAAACCGGGGATTTTTTCACCTTTTTTGAGGCGGATAATTGCCTTAATCTTGGGTGAGGTTACCCCATTGCGTTTGGGTTTGGCCGCGGTTTTGGCGATATTTACATCAATCACATGCACTTTATAGGCCTGCTCGACGGCGCGTTCGATCGTTAATTTATTGCTATATCTCGGGATGCGAAATGTAAATTGACTCTCACTAACCAGGCGAAGTGATTTTTCAGTAATTACCGGTTTGAGTTGAATATGCTTCATACCTTCGATTTCCCAGGTGCACGGCGAGTCGGTTTTGTGGACTCTATTAAGTTTGCGCGTTTTTTAAGATGAGTTAAAGCTTCATCAGTGCCCAAGATGGCGTCGGCTCGGAGTAGGTCTTCGGCAGTTACGTTCTTAGCGAGGCGGATTTCGACGCTGGGTAAATTTTTGACAGCGCGGCTTAAAGTTAAGTCGCTTTTGACGAGGATGATTGTGATTTGCTGTTTGTCAATCGAACTTAATGCTTGAGCCAAGGTTTTTGTTTTTCCGTCGGTCGGCCAGTTTTTCATTTCAATAAGACCGTTCGCTTGAGCTTGAATCGCAAGCGCGATTTTAAGCGCGTGTTTTTTAAATGAATCAGTTAGCGCCAGGCGATAATCACGTTTTTTTCTTGGACCGAAAACTACTCCCCCGGTTCGCCAAATAGGATTGCGGATTGAGCCAACTCGAGCCCGTCCAGTCCCCTTTTGACGCCAAGGTTTGCGTCCGCCTCCGCTGACTTCGCCCCGCGTTTTTGTGTTCGCCAAAACTTGGCGACGATTCGCCGCATAACCGCGCAGTGCTAGAGCGAGGGCAATTTGCTTATTACTCATCACTGGCCTCGCTTAAACTCATGATTTTGACAATCGCGCCTCGGATGCCCGGGACGGCGCCTTTAATCACCAGGAGGTGTTCATCGGGTAAGATGTCAAGAATTTCAAGATGGTGAACAGTTGCTTGGCGACCGCCAAGACGCCCTGCCATTCGCTTACCTTTAATCGTTCTTTGCGGGTATGTTGAGCCAATTGAACCTGGTTCGCGAATATTCATCGAACCGTGGCTACGCGGACCCATGTGAAAATGATGACGTTTAACCGTACCAGCAAAGCCGCGGCCGCGTGAGGTTGAGGTCACGCTGACTCTATCGCCGAGCGTAAATTGTGTCACATTTAAACTCGAACCGACTTGAGGAAGTTCGCCTTCCATACGGAATTCCTTAAGAATCGCACCAGCTTGCGCACCGATTTTTTCAATTTGAGTTCGCTGGGGCTTTTTGGCGCGACTTGGATCGCCATAGCCAACCTGAAGAGCGCTATAGCCGTCGTTGGCCTTTGATCGAATTTGCACGACTGAATTCGGCAAGGCTTCGATGACTGTGGCACCAACAATCTCGCCTGTATGAGTGGCGACGCGTGTCATCCCAACTTTTCGGCCGAGGATTACTTTCATAAACAAAATAAATGGCCGGGATCTACTCACATTTGTTTGGTGAACGATCTCCCGACTTTTTGAATCCACTTTTTATGAATTTCTTAAATTTTACAGGTGGAACTGAAAACTGTCAACAAGGAGCTATCTTGTACAATGGACAGGTGACTGATATTGTTTAAAGTGTTTTACAATGCTGGAGATCAAAACTATCGCGTATCGGTAAAATAAATATTCGAATGGGGGTGATACGCCTTGAAAATGACAACACTTGACTGGGTCGCAATGATTCTTGTGATTATCGGGGGTATTAACTGGGGTCTAGTTGGCCTCCTTGATTACAACCTCGTTGAAAGTCTATTTAGGGAAGGCACATTCCTCACTAAGATTATTTACGATCTCGTCGGTCTTTCAGCGATTTACATGATTTTTGTTTCAATGAAGCAAAAAGAAGTTTAGCTGATCATGATTCCTAAATTAACAAGCTCCTCATGGGATGAGGAGCTTGTTGGTTATTTATGATAACTTCTTCGGCAAATCTGAATATGAAAGGAGTCTAGTGTTTTTTTCTGTCAGCGGCCAATGCTTGACGTTTTGAATAGGATATTGCGTAGGCAAACATGAATACAAATGAAACTAATGCGGCATAGAAACTAAACTGCGAATTAACAGTTTGCCCGATTTTGTCGGGATTCAGGTGCGGGACAGTGTGGAAGATTATAAAGTAGGTGCCGAGCGTTAATACTCTCGCCTGAAGCCATCGCTCCCTGTCTATGAGTGCAACGACGAATGCCGCGGCGAGTACGGCAAAATGTTGTATAGCGCTTTCCACGCCAAAATTAAGATATACAAACACCCAATTCCAAATCGTATAACCCGCTATCCACTGAAGGGTCATACCGCGCCACGACAAATCTTTGTGCTTTGTTTTTGAGTCTATGTGAATCGAACTTATTTTCTCGAGAGTCAAGACAAGCAAAACACCTGCCACCGCATTTAGATAGTTTGGGGCGCCGCCTGATATGACATCTCTGAAAACCGCTTCGAAAATATTAGTGGCCAGAAGGCCGTATATTACCCATTGACCAAACTTGTGTTTTCCAAGGCTAGTGTTTCTATATATGGAGAGAACGATGATGCCGACCTCGATCGAGAACACCTTCATCCATGGAAACCAATCTGACTCGCCCCAAAGCAGTAACCAACACGTATAGAGTATAAACGGAACGGCCAACCAAAAATAAAGTGTAAATTTGGGGTACCGACGAAATAATTCCTGGGAAACTAGCAGTACTAAAAATACGCCCATGGCAACGATGAAATTCATGCTTAGATTATATCATGCATCAGCTCAAATTGTATAATCTGAAAGCCGTGTTTCTTAACCTCCTCCGACGACCAAAAAGTTAAGCTCTGGTTTTTAAAATGTGAATAGCAATAACCTAAACTTTTCTTATTCTTTTGTATCTTTGTCCTACGCCTCTAAGACTAAGATATTACCACCAAACGAGACTTGTTCGGAATTAAGAAAGCAGAGCGTTTTGCGGAAAACCCTGATTAATCGCCTCCGCTTCGTTTCGGGCATGTCGGACGCGGCGGAGGGTGAGCGCTTCAAAATATGAATCAACGCAGATAAATGGCAGATTCTCTTGATCGAGTTTAGTTGAGCTTAAAGTTGCGAAATTGGCAAACCAGACGACTAAAATTCATTAGTCTTGCAAAAATTTAGACCTTGAGCAGGCCACGGAACCCCCTGGCGGCATAATAGGATTCTGCGCCATTGTGATACGTAAAAACTGTCTCGTAGCGCCGGTCGCAAAAGAGGGCGCCGCCAAGCATACGAATGCTCACAGGCGTTTGCACCCAACTCGATGTCTTCGTATCAAAAATGCCCAGTTTCTGTAACTCGCGATATTGTTGCTCCGTTAAAAGTTCAATGCCAATGGCCGCGGCCAAATCTAGAGCGCTATTTTTTGGCTGATGTTTTTTTCTTGATCCCAACGCCTCGTGGTCGTAACAAACATTTCTGCGGCCGATCGGACTTTCGGCCGAGGAATCAACAAAAAAGTATTCATCTGTTTTCTTATCGAAACCAACAACATCCGGTTCGCCACCAGTTGCTTCCATTTCATTAAGCGACCATAACTTTTTAGGACTATTTGTCAACTTGGTTTGTATTGTTACCCACTCGAGACCTTGATGGCGGTTCATGTTTTTCTCAAAACGGACTTTCAATACTTGAAGCATTTTTTCGCGTTGTTCTAATGATAACTTATTTTCATTGCTTTTCGTGTTGCTCATGTTTTGATACTACCTCATAAGTTCACCTTAGAAGAGCAACGAAGGCGGAGTGTACCTTTGCTTTGAACTTTGCCATTATTGAGATCAGCGAAGTAACTGCGTCGCCAATAAGTCTTCTTAACACTTCCCCAATAATTACCCATAATTATTTTGCTTTCGGCTCAAGCAGAATAATTTAGAAACTATTTTACTCTGAACTCAAAAACGTCAAAGGTAAAGTCAATACCCTGCGGCTTACTAAATTTATTGACAAACTCATATCCATTTTCCCCTGCAAGCTTAAATGGCAAATCGACATCAATGTCGGCAAAATTCGCCCAGCCAAAGTATATTCGTGCGTTAGGTTTGAGATATGCGCCAACTTCCCCAAAAAATTTGCGTTTCATTTCATCTTCGGGGTCCCAAAACATCCGGTCAATGACGTTTTTAAATACGTTTGATTTATTGACTACTCATAAATTCTTCGCAATAAGTTTAGAGATTTCTTCCAACTCTGCTTCGGGCGATTCCTTTCTTTCGCCTGGTCGGTATAGGAACTTTCTTGGCTCATATTCATAAGTTCCAGCATCACCTTCTTTGCGCGGGATAATGTGTAAATGGAAATGCGGAACGGATTGACCTGCAAGTTTTTCATCATTCCAAGCAAAATTGAAACCAGCGGCGTCAAATGTTTGAACAAGTGCACCTAATATTTTTACTCGCAGGTCTTCAATTGCCCGCATTTCCTCACCTGTCAGGTTTTCATATTTAGCGACATGTCTTTTAGGAACAATGAGCGTATGGCCTAGGACAATAGGCATTTTCCCCAAAAACGCAAAAGCTAAATCATTCTCAATAATTTTCCGCTTTTGTATATCTGAAGATGTGCAATACGGACAGCTCATAAATTTTCCAGAGGATAAATATCAAAAGTAACTTCCTCGTACGAGTGAACGCTTTTCAAAACTCCTCCCAGCCACGTTGTTTGTCTATTTTTTGTTTTTCTTTATTAAGCCGAGTATTAAGGAGGGTCTGGTAGCAGTTAAAGAAAATTATCTTCGCATCTTGCTACTGCCACTTATCTGCGAAAAAATTTGCTCAGGCGTTTGGTTTGCATTAATCATTCTTATATTTAGCTTTTTTGCTTTTTCTTCAATTTCCTTTGCCCAGTTTAAAGAATTTTGAAGTTGATAATTAGTTCTACCCATTGGGTTTTCTCGGCTCTCATGTCTTAATCGTTGGGCAAGAATTTCCGGTGATGTTTTAAGGAAGTAAACTTCGTCGAACAAGTCTATCATGTCGAAAACATTTCCTGACATTCCAAAAAGATAAATATCATTTTGTTGCTCTGCAAGAAATTTTGATAAGAAATTTCTATCCATCAGAAATTCGTGGTTATCCAAAAATTCTTTATTCACATTTTGGCACTTTGTTATATTGCTGGATAATATTATACTAAAATACACTATGGTACTTCTTGATTTAGCCGCCGGATTTTTTCGCCGAAATGCCAGAGGCGCTGGCTCAGGCAATCTTTCTTCAAATCTGAAATGGTGGTGTTTGTTTAAAAAAGTCAGAACCCATTTTGCGGAGAACCCCAATTAAGGAAGCCAGCCCGCCGCCGCGAGCTGATGCTCGCCACCCAGCAAAAAAGTTTTCTCTGCATTTCTGATTTTGCGCGCGGAAGAATTTCTCTTAAATGGAAAAGAAAATTTTGTTTCTGGTGTTCTGCCCTCAAGGTCTCGGGCAGTTGGCGGGGCTAGATTTGGACTCGGAAAAGTGAAAACTATTTTTTGGGGATTAGGATTTCACTTTTCCGAGACTGATTTTTTGATTTGGGGATTTTGTCCGCCCGCAGGAGGGGTTTGGGGAGGAATGCGGGCGGGTTTTTCTTTTTGGTTTTGGGCTAATTAGAGACAATTTCATTAAGAATCAAAACGGAAACATCGATATTAGTATCAGCACAATCAATGCTGTTTGTTAGATAAAGTTTTGAATATGATTTTTTAAGTCTTTGTGTTCCCGAATCAAGCAAGCCGTGCGTTACGAGTGCAATTACATCTTTCGCTCCAATCTTTTGACATAGCTCAGCAAACTTTACAGCAGTGCCACCAGTTTCAACCAAATCATCAATAACTCCAACTGTCTGGTTTTTTACGGTCTTAATAAAATTTTCGTCATGTACGATATCAATTTCAAAAGAATTTATTCTCTTTTTTGCAGTCCCTTGTAGCAACATTCTTCTCTGAGAGCCTTGATCTGGAGCCAAAAAAATAGCAGAAGGATAGTCAATTAACGCGGCATCTTTTAACATTGGCGTAGCCGAAATGTTTTTTATTGGATATTTTCCAAACCATGGCTGTCCGAAAAAATGAGCGTCAAGGACATAGATTTGTTTTATGTGGTAATAATCAACCAATTTTATGATAAGATTTTCGGCGGCATTTGTTTCTCCTGAATACTTCGGATTATCCTGCATACCATATGGAAAGTAGGAAAAGAAAATTTCTATATTTTTATAACCAAGATTTGTTAGTATATTGAGAAGCATTTCAAGCTCGATAATTCCTGCATTTGGGTCTGGGGCTCCAGTATGAAGAATTACAATTCTTTTATTCAGTTCGATTTTCTGAAGTTTTACATATACCTCACCATCAGGAAAAAATCGTTTTCCATCTTTATTTCCCTCAAGAAAAACAATCTCACAGTCTTTTGGTACTGACATAAGTCTGGCAAGATGTTCCGCATGTAGCGTAGGAATAATTGTTACATTAGGCATGATGTTTTATCAGGTCTTCAGAGTGTTTTTTTACTTTTTCTGAAATTATTACATCAACGGTGATATTTTCTTTTTCAAAATTTAGAACATCATCAGGTAATAATTCTATTTGTGCTTCAGCTCTTTCTTTTGCAGTTTTTGTTAAATCAATATCCGAGGTTTCCCATTCTCCAATAATATTTCCATTTGAAACAACCTGTTTCAGTAATGGTTCGCCGTCAATTTTCTCATCATACATTCCGATTACATCATGTTTAAGTAAACCTGTTTTTTTATCCAAAACTCTAAAAACCTGATGCGAACCTGGCAAAGTGGTCTTACCTTTATCAGCAGATATTTTTATTTTTGAAATGACTTCATCCCCGTGCTTAATTCCTTTTAATTTGTAAACCATTCCTAAAGCAGGTTTTTCTCCTCCAGTAACAAGTTCAGTACCAACACCAATAAAATCTGGAGTAACCTTATTTTTTGCTAGATCAAGTATTTTATATTCGTTCATATCTCCAGTAAGCATAATTTTTACATTAGGAAAACTCGCTTCAGAAAATATCTTTTTTACTTCTGGAATCAACTCTTTAACATTTCCGCTATCAATTCTTACCCCAAATAATTCATGACCATTTTGTCTCATTTCTTTTGCAACCTCAACAGCATTTTGCGCTCCTTTTATAACATTGTAGGTGTCAATTAAAAAAGTTACTTTGTTTTTATAGGAAACAAATTCATAAAAAGACTTAAATGCTTCTCTTTCATTTTCTCTTCTTTGTATATCAGCGTGCATTAAACTACTTCCGCTTACAGGAATACCAAATAGTTTTCCAGCAAGTGAATCTGAACTAATTGAAAATCCTGATATATAAGCCGCCCTAGCGCCATAATGGCCAGAATTTGTTTGCGAACGCCTAAGCCCCATTTCAAGCAGTGAGGCGTTATTACCCATTTGTTTTGCAGCCCAAACGGATCTAATGGCTTTTGTTGCAATTAATGTTGGATAGCCAACTTGACTTAAAAAATAGGTTTCCAGTAGTTGTACAGCTACTGTTGGCCCCTCAATTCGCATTATAGGTTCCTGGGGGAACATTATTGTTCCTTCTTCAACTGACCAAATATTTACATCCTTAAAAATATTACTTCCTTCTTTAACTAGATAATCAATAAAATCTTTTGAAAATCCTTGGTTCAATAACCATTCAGAATCACTTTCATCTAATTTTGACTTTAAATAACGTAGGGCATACGGCATACCGACAGCGATAACAAAATTGTTACCTTTGTATGGAGGAATTCTAAAAAACATCTCATGTACTTCAATTTCTGAAAAGTTTTGAGCCCAATTTCTTTCGGAAGCACGAATATTATATAAGTCCGTATTTAGAATCGACGGAATATCTTTTATTGATTGGCTCTCGTTATTATTTTTGTTCATTTTCTTGTTTTAGTTTTGCATATTTTAATAAAATTGGTTCTATTTCTTTTTCACTTTCTATAAAATAAACATGGCCCCAAACATTTTGGTCGTATTTATTTTTTATTTGTTCCTCATATTCTTTTTTCCAATGTTCACCAACAAAAATAACAGGGTTCGGTAATTTTCCTACATGTTTATCAAATGAATCTATTTTATCCAAAGCAAAACGCATTTCAGTTTCTGTTCCAGTTCCTTTTTTACCCCCAGGAAGAACAATATATGCGCCACTTCTATTAAATAAACCTCTGAATTTTCCAGCTTGCTCGTCTTCGTAATATACTCCGCGCAAATGACCAGGAATATTTTCAGTAGCAAACCCAGCTTCTTTTCCAACGGTTGTTTTTACAACAATAACTTTACCCTCATTTTCCACCACACCAGAGGAAACATTTTCAATTGAACCTTTATCTCCACCAACGATAACAGTTAGACCTAAATCTGCGAGTTCCTTGCCAAGCTCCTTCCATTTTTCAACCGCTTCAGGATTTTGTTTATCGAAGGTGCCAAATACAGAAATACGTTTTATTTTTTCCTTAATCAACAAAGCATTCTTATCGTTTCCAGTAGAAATTTTTTGAGGACTAACAATTTCCCCTGACTCTTGTTTATCACTAAAAAATTGCTCTTTTTCCATATGTATGATATTAGCATTTTTTTAATCTTCTACTAGCCCAAAACCAAAAAGAAAAACCCGCCCGCATTCCTCCCCAAACCCCTCCTGCGGGCGGGACGAGAGCCGAGGCAGGGCGAATCCATATCCCCAGTCAAATGTTTCGCCCCGCCGAGTCCGCATTAGTTTTCAGGGTTCTCCACAAAATGGGTTCTGACTTTTTCAAACAAACACCACCATTTCGAATTTGCCGAAGAAGTTGCCTCGGGGCTTCGCCCCTCGGCATTGGTTTCCGCCAAGAAATTCCAGGGGGTTTTGAATTCCGCCAAAAGAATTCCCGCCGAAATTCGGCGGTTCCCAAACGAAGTTTGGATTGCGCCAAAGGCGCAAGAGCCGATGAAGAGAGATTTTTAGAAATTGTCGGTGTAAGTGCATTGCCTTTATCAATTTAATTCCCGAAGCTATGGTCAAATATTTTATATACTGTAGAAAATCAAGTGAGGATGAAGAACGCCAAGTTTTGAGTATTGAGGCTCAATTGACGGAGCTTCGGGAATACGCCAAGCAAAATAATCTTTTCGTTGTAAAAGAATTTTACGAGAGTAAAACTGCCAAAGAGCCGGGGCGAGAGATTTTCAACGAAATGCTTGGCGAAATTGAAAAAGGTTTTGCCTCTGGAATTTTAGCGTGGAATCCAGACCGTTTAGCGAGAAATAGTATTGATGGTGGTAAGGTCGTATATTTTGTAGACACTTTGAAAATTGTTGCGTTAAAATTCCCGACATTTTGGTTCGAAGCGACACCTCAAGGAAAATTTATGTTGAGTGTTGCTTTCGGGCAAGCAAAATATTACACCGACAATTTGAGAGAAAACATTTTGCGTGGTATTCGCCAAAAGATACGCCGTGGTGAATTATCGGCAAAAGCCCCTTTAGGATATTTTAACGAACCACGACTTCGAACGATTGAACCTGATAAAAAAACTTTTAGTAAAGTAAAAGAAGTATTGGAGCTTTTTGCTACTGGCGAATATACGCTCACGGCGATTCAACGCAAAATGTTTTCTCTCGGCTTGGTTGGCTCCCGAAGTGGAAAACCTCTCGCACTCGCCTCGATAGAACATATTTTGAAAAATCCTTTTTACTACGGACACTTTCAGTACCGAGGCGAGGTGCATGCCGGATCGCACAAGCCAATGATTTCAAAGAAACTTTTTGACAAAATCCAAGAGGCACTTGTCGCCAATGGAAAACCCCGCAAAAAGCGAGGAGCAAAAAATTTTCAGTACTTAGGTTTTGCTACTTGTGGGATTTGTGGCTATGCCATAACAGCTGAAAGACATATCAAAAAAAGTGGCTTAAAATTTGTATATTATCGTTGCACCCACAAGAGCAAAATTATTACTTGCACTGAAAATCGTTTTTTGCGGGAAGAAGTTTTAACCGAACAAGTGAAAAATCTTTGTCAAAAAGTTTCCTTGCCTGATGAGTGGCGGGAAAAGTTTTTAACTAAACTGGAAACTGAAAATATGGAATCCCGCCACTCATCAGACCTTTTCGTTCAAAATCTCCGTGATAATATTTCCGCCATTAAAGAAAAGTTGGAACGACTAACTGACGCATATTTATCCGAGGCGTTAGAACTTGTGGAATATCAAGAACGAAAAAATCTTTTAATGGCGGAAAAGAAAACAAATGAGGAGAAATTATCGGAATTTGAACGAAAAGGTAATCATTGGCTTGAACTCATGCGAAACTGGATTATTGAAGCCAACCAAGCCGTAAATCTCTATAAACAAGAAAATCCCTCACGGATGAGAGATTTTCTTGTTTCCATCGGCTCGAACCGCCGACTTTCTGCGGGAATGCTTTTGGCGGAATTCAAAACCCCCTGGAATTTCTTGGCGGAAACCAATGCCGAGGGGCGAAGCCCCGAGGCAACTTCTTCGGCAAATTCGAAATGGTGGACCGTACTGGATTCGAACCAGCGACCTCTTCCATGCCATGGAAGCGCTCTACCAACTGAGCTAACGGCCCTTATTGCAATTGCATTTGAATAGCAGGATCTTATCTGTTTTAGCTGAATTCGTAAAGATTCTTCGGTTGACGTGATAAACTAATATTATATGGGAGGGAAGAAGAATATCGTAATTCTTGGAGGCGGCTTTGCCGGTGTGCGAGCCGCTCTTGATTTGGCGCGTGATCGTCAGCTCATCGATACTCATCGCATTGTGCTCATTGATCGTGAAACATATCATCTCTTTACACCTTGGCTCTATACTCGAGCCTCTACCGGAGCGCCTCGCCGCGGGGTGAGAATTCCATTTCAAGTGATTTTCGCCACTCAACCTGTCGAAGTGATTCGCGGCGAGGTCAAAGCAATTCATCGCGGAATGCATGCCGTTACTCTTAAAGGCGGTCAAGAAATTGATTATGAATACCTAATCGTTGCGCTTGGATCGGTGAGTAATGATTTTGGTATTGATGGAATTGCCAAGCATGCCTTATTTTTGAAAACTTTTGAAGATGCCGAACGAATCCGTTCTAAAATTGAAAAACAGTATCGTGCATTTGCCGTAAGCAATCAGGTCGGTGAACTTTTTCAAGTCATAATTGGCGGCGGCGGGTTGACGGGCGTTGAGCTCGTTGCTGAATTGCATAGCTACCTGAAAGATTTGGCGCGTAAATATGAACGTGGCCGCGGCTCGTTCATTATTAAAATTGTTGAGGCGGAACAGCGTCTCTTGCCTGGTTTGCCAGAGTGGGTTTCAAATAAAACTCATGCTCGCCTTGGCTCATATCGGCATGTTGAGATACTGCTTCAAAGTATGATTGCAAAAGTGCGAACACGAAAAATCGAACTCAAAAATGGCGACACGCTCGAATATGAAATTCTTATTTGGACTGCCGGCGTGCAAGCGCATCCTTTAATTGCCTCGCTTGAGCAACCGCTTGACTATCATAAACGTGTAATCGTGAAGTCCTCGCTTGAGTTGCGCGACGATAGTCATGTTTATGTAATCGGAGACGCGGGCGTTGTTTCGGTTCGAACAAAAATTCGTGATACTGAAACGATTCTTAACGCCTACAAAAAAGGAGAGGTAGCGGCGGCAAATATTGTTCGCGCGTTAACTAGAAAGCCTGGGTTAAGCTATCAGCCGGTTAATCCCGGCTGTATTATTCCTCTTAGCGGCGCCTGGGCAATTTCAACGATTGGTACTCCACTGATCGGACGAGTAGCTTATTTGTTTTTACGCCTCATTCATTTGCGCTACTTTTTACACATCCTGCCATTTTCAGAAGCATTCAAACGGTGGTATGGTTCGGGTTAAGAGAAAGGAGGAAAATGACAATCGCTGTTATTTTACATGTGATTGGAACCGTCCTTGGTGTCGGCGCGGTTACCGTCAACGACGTGATGTTGCTTCGTGCGCTCGGTGACGGTGATCAAGGTATTGCTTACCAAAAAAACGCTATTTGGTTCTCGCTCATCATTTGGATTGGCTGGATTATCTTGGCGGGGAGCGCGGTCTATTTTGCGCTTACTAATAGCTGGGTCATGCAGAGTGGCAAAATACTCCTCAAGCTATTTCTGTTCGGCGTCTTAACTATTAATGGCTTGATGATGAATTTTATTTTAACGCCGGCCTTAGAACGCTTGAAACGTGTTGACTGGCAGGAAAAACGTCCAGCGCTCAAACGCATAGTTCGATTGGGTGTCTTTCCGGGAGCGCTCTCGATTACTTCGTGGTACGCCACTTTGATTCTAGGCGCCGCGGGTCGCCAAACCTGGACAGTCGAGCAAATGTTTTCGATCTTTGCTCTTGCGCTTCTTGTCGCCTGGCTTGGCGCCTATTTTGTGACCAACTGGCGACTTAAGACTTAATTAAGTCTTCACCTCAATATCAACTCCGGCGGGGAGATCGAGACTCATTAGGGCGTCGATTGTTTTTGCGGTTGGATTCAGGACGTCGATCATTCGCTTGTGAATTCTTTGCTCAAATTGCTCGCGAGCATCTTTGTGTTTAAAAGTTGAACGAAGCACCGTTACCTTTTTAATTTCAGTTGGCAGAGGAATTGGCCCATTAACAGTCGCTCCAGTCCGGCGCGTAGTTTCCAAAATCTTACGCGCCGATTGATCGATGACACGATAATCATAGGCTTTTAGACGAATCCGAATGCGCTGGGTAGCAGTGGAGTCAGAGGCTTTAGCCATGGTAAGGTACTCGTCTTCTCCGATTACTTAGTAATTTCAGTTACGACCCCGGCGCCGACCGTGCGACCGCCTTCACGAATCGCGAAGCGCATTCCTTGCTCAATCGCTACTGGTACGATGAGTTTCACACCAAAAGTAATAGTATCACCCGGCATTACCATTTCAGTTCCCTCTGGCAACTCAACCTCGCCGGTCACATCGGTTGTGCGAATATAAAATTGGGGTTTGTAACCTTTAAAAAAGGGCGTATGGCGACCACCTTCTTCTTTATTGAGAATATAAACTTCAGACTTAAATTCGGTATGAGGTGTGATTGAGCCTGGCTTGGCGAGTACCTGCCCCCGCTCGATGTCAGTGCGTTCCACCCCCCGCAAGAGGGCGCCGATGTTATCCCCTGCTTGTCCTTGATCGAGAAGTTTGCGAAACATCTCAACACCAGTCACGACGACTTTCTTAGTCGGCTGGAGTCCAACAATTTCGACCTCCTCATTAACCTTGACGATGCCACGCTCAACACGACCGGTTGCAACCGTCCCCCGGCCCTTAATTGAAAAGACGTCTTCGATTGGCATTAAGAAAGGTTTATCAGTTTCACGGACAGGTTCGGGAATCGTTTCATCAAGAGCGTTCACAAGTTCCATGATTTTATCTTGGTTTTCCTTGTCGCCTTCCAATGCCTTGAGGGCAGACCCGCGAATGATTTTAACCTTGTCGCCGTCGTACTCATATTTAGTTAGGAGTTCGCGAATTTCCATCTCAACCAAATCCAGAAGTTCAGGATCATCTACCATATCGACTTTATTTAGGAAGACCACGATTGCCGGAACGCCGACTTGCCGCGCCAAAAGAATGTGTTCGCGAGTTTGCGGCATTGGACCATCGGCGGCTGAAACAACAACAATCGCGCCGTCCATTTGCGCCGCACCGGTGATCATATTTTTTACATAGTCTGCGTGACCTGGACAATCAACGTGGGCATAATGGCGTTTGTCCGATTCATACTCAACGTGCATCGTGGCAATCGTGATCCCGCGCTCTCTTTCTTCGGGCGCGGCATCAATTTGATCAACACCTTTTTTATCAGCAATAAATCCTCGGTCTCCCAGAGTTTTTAGCAAAGCGGCAGTGGTCGTTGTTTTGCCATGGTCAACGTGACCAATCGTGCCAACGTTCACATGTGGCTTTGTGCGTTCAAATTTTTCGGCCATAAGACTCCTTTCAAAGTAATCTGTAATAAATTTAGATCAGTATAGAATAAGTACCTTGATTTCGCAACCAGTTCATCGACTTCGGCCAGCGATTATCTCGGCTTCGATATTTTTAGGTAACTCTTCATAGCAATCAAATTCCATCGAATAACTGGCACGGCCTTGAGTCATACTGCGTAGTTGAGTGGCATAACCGAACATTGAGGCAAGCGGCGCTTTGGCGCGAATCACTTTAGCGTTGCCGCGATCTTCGGTTGCTTCAATTCGGCCACGTCTACTGTTTAAATCACCCATCACATCGCCGAGAAAATCCTCGGGAGTTACAACCTCAATCGCCATAATCGGCTCAAGGATCACTGGCGAGGCTTTCTTGGCGGCATCTTGAAGCGCCATTGAGCCTGCAATTTGAAAAGCCAACTCTGAAGAATCAACCTCATGGAATGAACCATCATGGAGTGTGGCTTTGAGATCGATGAGTGAGTAGCCAGCTAGAATCCCTCGTCCCATCGCTTCTTTAATTCCCTTTGCTATTGGCGCGATATACTCACGCGGAACGATACCGCCTACAATTTTATTGATAAAAACGAAATGCTCTTCAGGATATTCAACACGATCATCTTCGTTCATCGGTTCGAGATCGATGACGGCGTGCCCATACTGCCCGCGGCCACCGGTTTGACGAATAAATTTACCTTCGCCAGTTGCCTTGGCGCGAATTGTCTCGCGATAGGCAACTTGAGGCTGGCCGACGTTGGCCTCAACCTTAAATTCTCGTTTCATTCGGTCGACGATAATTTCAAGATGAAGCTCGCCCATACCGGCGATTAAGGTTTCACCCGTTTCTTGATCGGTACTGACACGGAAAGTCGGGTCTTCATCGGCTAGACGGCTCAAAGCCAATCCCATTTTTTCTTGGTCGGCCTTTGATTTCGGCTCAATCGCAACTGAAATAACAGGTTCAGGGAAGGTGATTGCTTCGAGTAGAATTGGTTGATCTAGATCGCAAAGTGTATCGCCCGTTGTACCCTCTAGCCCGACGGCGGCTGCAATATCGCCTGCATAAAGTTCTTTGACATCTTCACGCTGATTAGCATGCATGCGTAAAATTCGGCCGACTCGTTCTTTTTTGTTGGTATTCACATTCAAGATATAGGAGCCTGCGTTCAAGGTACCAGAATAGACTCGGAAAAAAGCAAGCTTGCCAACAAAAGGATCAGCCGCGATCTTAAACAGGAGGGAGGCAAAGGGCTCGCTGTCCGAAGCTTGTCGAGTTAGTTTATTATCTGGATGTTTAGGGTCAGTACCTTCGATTGGTGGCACATCGATTGGGCTTGGCAGGTAGTCAACGACAGCATCCAACATAAGCTGAACTCCTTTGTTCTTGAGTGCGGAGCCAGTTAAGACAGGAATAATTCTGTTCGAAACAGTGCCCTGGCGGAGGGTGGCAATAATTTCTTCATCTGTAAGCGGTTCTCCGCCAAGATATTTTTCAAGTAAGTTATCATCAAGCTCTGCGACTTTTTCTAAAAGTTTCTCACGCCACTCTTTGGCAAGTTCAAGCATCTTGGTCGGTATTTCTTGCTCTTCAACATCGGTGCCTAAATCATTGGTATAGAGATAGGCTTTTTTGCGGATTAGGTCGATGAGGCCACGAAAATCGCTTTCATTCCCAATTGGAAGCTGGATTGGAATCGCATTTGCGCCCAAGCGTTCAAGGATGGAGTGATACGAACGAAAGAAATCGGCGCCAGTTCGATCGAGTTTATTAATAAAACAAATACGCGGGACATGATATTTATCTGCTTGGCGCCAAACGGTTTCCGACTGTGGCTCGACACCGGCGACACCATCAAAAACAACTACTGCGCCATCAAGAACGCGAAGCGAACGTTCAACTTCAACCGTAAAATCAACATGTCCGGGCGTGTCGATGATATTGATTCGGTGCTTATTGTCAGGGCGCGTGGTTGGCGACCAAAAACAGGTCGTTGCCGCCGATGTGATTGTGATCCCCCGTTCTCGTTCCTGTTCCATCCAATCCATCTCGGCTTCACCCTCATGCACCTCGCCGATTTTGTGCTTTTTTCCAGTATAGAAAAGAATGCGTTCTGTGACGGTTGTCTTGCCAGCGTCAATATGGGCGGCAATGCCGATATTGCGAGTCTTTTCTAACGGATATTCACGTGCCATAATTTCTTACATCTAATACTCTTTGTTAAAATCTCGCGTAGTGGGCAAAGGCTTTATTCGCCTCGGCCATGCGATGCATCTCATCGCGTTTAGCGATTGCACTGCCTTGACTTGCAAAGGCCGCCTTTAATTCTTCAGCTAAAGAGACTTGCATAGTTTTACCTTTATTGCCGCGTGCGGCATTGATAATCCAGCGCATCGAGAGAGCAACCTTTCGTTCCGAGCGAATTTCCATTGGGACCTGGTAAGTTGCGCCACCAATGCGTTTTGCGCGCACTTCAACCAGCGGTGAAACATTCTTAAGCGCCTGATCAAAAATCTGAAGCGCTGGCAATTTTAACTCCTTTTCAACTTGAGCAAGAGCTGAGTAGACAATTTTTTCGGCAGTTTGTTTTTGGCCGCGCAACATAACTTTATTAATAAACTTAGCCACCAGAATTGACTGGTAGCGATAGTCGGGTTTAATTTGGGGGCGCTTAATGCGCTTTTTACCTCGCATGATCCGCCTTAACTCTTTTTAGCGCCGTAGCGTGATCGGCTCTGTTTCCGCTTTGCAACGGCGGCTGTATCGAGCATGCCACGCACAATGTGATACCGCACACCAGGTAAATCTTTGACACGTCCACCTCGAATCAAGACGACCGAGTGTTCCTGTAAATTGTGGCCTTCGCCAGGGATATAAGCTGTTACTTCCTGACCAGAAGTTAGCCGAACACGAGCAATTTTTCGCAGTGCAGAGTTTGGTTTTTTTGGTGTCATGGTTTTGACCAGGACGCACACCCCCCGCTTAAAGGGTGAACCAAGACGTGAGCTTGTTGGTCGATTTTTGATAAAATTGAAACCACGATGAAGCGCCGGCGCTTTTGATTTAGGTGTTTTTCGGACTCGACCACTTCGAATAAGTTGATTGATAGTTGGCATAACGTCGGTAAGTATACGGGTACTTCTGTTCTCGGTCAATGTTTGGCTTTTTCTTTGAGACGCTTACGAAAGCCGGTTCCGGCGGGAATCAGGCGACCAATGATTACATTCTCTTTAAGCCCGCGCAGTGGGTCGATGGCGCCACGCACGGCGGCGTCGATTAATACGCTGGTTGTTTCTTGAAATGACGCCGCTGACAAAAAACTATCAGTTGTGAGAGCGATTCTGGTTACACCAAACAAAGTATCGTTAAAACGAATCAGTTTTTTGCCTTTAACCTTAAGCTTCTCATTTTCTCGTTCAATAGACCGTCTCTCTATAATCTGTCCCATTAGATATTTTGAATCGGCGCCGTCAAGAATCTGAACTTTAGAAAACATCTGACGGAGAATAATCTCTATATGTTTATCATTCACCTCTTGACCTTGAGAACTGTAAATTTGCTGAATTTCGTGAACAATGTATTTTCGCGCCGCTTCTAATCCTTGATATTCCAAAAGTTTTTGCAAATCCAGGTGCCCTTCGGTAAGTGCTTGACCGCGTATGACTTTTTCACCGGTTTTAACTTTGGCGCTTTGAGTTGAGGTAAGCGGATACTCTTTCACCAGTGGCTCGGTTGCCTGAATCATAACTGTTTTTCCCTTGAGAACCACCTTGCCGCCCAGGAGGCTTCGGAGCGCTTTTTTGTCAATTGCGGAAGCGATCGCTTGTTTAGGATTAACGAGCTCATTATCCTTTACAATAATCTCGTAACCTTCAGGAATATCATGTGTTTCCGATCGGAGTTCTTCGGAAGCGACTCTAATGATGGTGCCATTTTTTCGGTCGCTAATACGTATGGCGCCTTCGATATCACTCATAATTGCCGGGCTTTTGGGCGAACGGGCCTCAAACAGCTCTTCAACTCGTGGCAAACCTGTAGTTACATCTTCACCCGTTGCAACACCGCCTGAATGAAAAGTATCGAGCGTGAGTTGAGTGCCAGGTTCGCCAATTGCTTGGGCGGCCATGATGCCAACCACTTCACCAAGTTCGATCAATTCACCGGTTGCCAAATCGCGCCCATAACATTTTTGGCACAAACCCCATTCAGCTCGACAATTCAAGGGTGAACGCACGCTAACACTTTCAATTTCGGATTCAGTAATCAAGCGAGCGGCGACTTCGTCAATTTCTTGGTCTTTATCGATGATTTTTTTGCCAGTGACTTTAATCGCTTGCAAACTAAATCGACCGATTAAGCGCGAAGCATAGTCAATATTAAGTTCATCGGCATCAGCCCGTTTTACCTCGATCCCGGTGTCACTGCCACAATCGGCAATTTCAACAATTACATCTTGAGCAACATCGACTAGCCGTCGGGTGAGGTAGCCTGAATCCGAGGTCCGAAGCGCGGTATCCGATTTTCCTTTTCGGGCCGCGTGAGTTGAGGTGAAATATTCAAGTTCTGTCAGACCTTCCTTGAAGTTGGAGGTAATTGCAGTCTCAATAATTTCACCGCTTGGATTAACCACCAAGCCTTTCATTCCGGCCATCTGATTGAGCTGGGTAGTCGAACCGCGCGCGCCTGATTTAACCGCGATGAAAACCGGCCCGTTTACGTCGTAACCTTCGACGACTTTCGCGCCAATTAAGTCTCGCGCTTTTTCCCAAAGTCGAATCGTTTGAATGCGGCGTTCATCATCTGTGATGAGGCCAAAGTGGTATTGTTCTTGAATTTTTTCGAGGTCCGAGCGAGTCTCTTGAACGATCTTATATTTAGCATCTGGGATCTGGATGTCGTTCATGCTGATTGACATGCCTGAAAGTAAAGCGTGTTCAAAGCCGATTTTCTTAATTTTATCAACTGTCTCGGCCGTCGCGTCACCGCCGAGAAGTTTAAAACACTGGAAAATAAGTTTTTTGAGCGCCTTGGCATCCATCGATTCATTTAGATAACGCAATTCTTTTGGAATAACATTGTTGAAAAGAATCCGACCAACCGATGTTTCCATGATTTTAGGCGTGGCGCCTTCCTTGGGCGCTAAGAGAACTCTGATTTTAGCGCGGATGTGCAAGTTTCCCATTTGATAGGCTAAAATTGTCTCATTTTTGCCTGAAAAGGCTTTACCTTCACCACGCACGTTTTCTTGAAAAGTTGTCAGATAATAAACGCCGTAAACCATATCGAGTCGCGGGGTGACAATCGGTTCGCCCGAAGCGGGTTTGAGCAGGTTCTTTTTTGATTGCATGATCTCTGACGATTCCCATTGCGCCTGGCTTGAAAGCGGCACATGGACAGCCATCTGGTCACCATCAAAGTCGGCGTTGAAAGCTAGACATGCGAGAGGGTGAAGTTGGATCGCCTTGCCTTCAATTAGGACTGGTTTGAAAGCTTGAATGCCTAAGCGATGCAGAGTCGGCGCGCGGTTCAAAAGCACAAATTTTTCTGCTGTAACTTGTTCTAGCGCGTCCCAAACTTCTGGCGCGCCGCGTTCAATCAGCCGGGCGGCGTTTTTGACATTCTGAATATAGCCCTCCTGAATTAGACGACTAATAACGAAGGGTTTAAAAAGTTCAAGCGCCATTGTTTTCGGTAAGCCGCATTGATTAAGTTTGAGTTCCGGACCGACCACAATGACCGACCGCCCCGAGTAGTCGACGCGTTTACCCAAGAGATTTTGACGGAATCGTCCTTGTTTGCCACGTAGCATATCTGACAGCGAACGCAAACGACGTTGCGTGGCGCCGGCGTTGACAGCTCGACCACGTCGCGCTGAATTATCGATCAGAGAATCGATTGCTTCTTGAAGCATTCGTTTTTCATTCCTGCAGATCACCTCGGGTGCGCCTTGCGCGAGAAGCTTTTTCAAACGATTATTGCGATTCAAAACGCGGCGGTAAAGATCATTCAAATCCGAAGCGGCAAAACGTCCGCCATCGAGCTGTACCATTGGACGCAAATCAGGTGGAATCACTGGAATTCGCGTCATGACAAACCATTCAGGCTTGATACCCGCTGAAGAAATTTGCTTCAATAACTGCAAGCGTTTTACATAACGGCGGCGAACTGTTTCACCCGCCTCCTCAATTTTTGCGCTCAAATCTTTCATGATCGCGTCTAAATTAAGTTCTTTCAAGAGCTCTAGAATCGCTTCGGCGCCTATTCCTACTCGAATTACATTGCCGTATTTAAGCGAAATCTGTTGATATTTTTCTTCGGATAAGATCGTGTACTTTTTGAGAGAAGCAAGCTCTTGTTTAGTTTGACGATAGGCAGTTTCAATCTCGCGTTTTTGAGTGTCATTTAATTGACTATCTCCAACCAATTCTTGATACTCACCTTCTAGCTGGATCAAAAGCTCGGAGCGCAATTCTTCGTCAATTTCAAGCACAATAAAGCCTGCAAAGTAAATCACTTTTTCTAGGTCAGCGACCGAAAGATCAAGAAGCTGGCTTAAAGCGCTCGGGATGCCGCGAACGTACCAGATATGCGAAACTGGCGAAGCGAGCTCAATATGTCCCATCCGTTCGCGCCGAACTGAAGATCGAGTAACCTCGACGCCACACTTGTCGCAAATGACACCCTTATAGCGGATTTTTTTGTACTTGCCGCAATAACATTCCCAATCTTTTGTTGGCCCAAAAATTCGTTCGTCGAACAAGCCGTCTCGTTCAGGTTTTTGAGTGCGGTAATTGATTGTTTCCGGTTTCAAAACCTCGCCGTATGACCAGGCTGAAATTTTTTCGGGGCTAGCGACAGAAATTCTGACTGAATTAAAATCCGTGAGGCGCAGAATACTTTCATTTGTCCGTTTGCCTTTTTGAGCTAGGTTTACCATTGCTTACTCCTCATCACCTGGCATGACTTCAGTCTCACTTGCTTGGGGCGGATTTTCTTCTTGCCCTGCAAGGAGTTCAGTTGTTTCCTTGTCCTGATCGACGCTCGCGGTTTTAGTCTCTGCTTCGGCCATTTGAGGAGCCTTGCGAGAGGCCGTACTTGGGTCGATACGCTCGCCCTGGGGTGTTAAGAGTTCGATGTCCAAACCCAGGCTTTGCAATTCGCGAACCAAGACATAGAAGGAAGCAGGGATAGAAGGTTTTTGGATTTCTTCGGCGCGAATGATGGACTCATAAGCTTTACTGCGCCCAACAACGTCGTCAGATTTAATTGTTAACAGCTCCTGGAGAGTATGTGAAGCGCCGTAAGCTTCGAGTGCCCAAACTTCCATTTCACCAAACCGTTGGCCTCCAAATTGCGCCTTACCACCAAGAGGTTGTTGAGTTACCATCGAATATGGACCGATCGAGCGGGCATGCATTTTATCGTCGACTAAGTGAATAAGTTTGAGAATGTAGTTATAGCCAACGGTGGTAGTTTGATCAAAAGGTTCGCCAGTTCGGCCATCGTAAAGCTGAATCTTGCCATCTTCGGGTAAACCAACCTTCTTCAGTTCGGACTGGATAATTTCTTCTTTAACACCTTCGAAGACCGGTGAAGCGATCGTTTGGTCAAGTTTATGCGCCGCCCACCCTAAATGAGTTTCAAGAATTTGTCCAAGGTTCATCCGCGAAACGACGCCTAACGGACTTAAAATGATGTCAATTGGTGTGCCGTCGGGCAGAAACGGCATCTCTGCCTCGGGCAGAATAACTGAAATTACACCCTTGTTGCCGTGTCGGCCGGCGAGTTTGTCACCGACCGAAATTTTTCGTAGTTGGGCAACCGAGACCTCGACAATCTGATAAACACCAGTTGAGAGTTCGTCACCCGCTTCTTTAGAGAAAATTTTAATTCCAACAATTTTACCCCGCTCACCATGCGAGAGGCGAAGTGAGGTGTCTTTAACATCTTTCGCTTTCTCGCCGAAGATTGCTCGCAAAAGTTTTTCCTCGGCTGAGAGTTCAGTCTCACCTTTCGGAGTAATCTTGCCGACCAAAATATTGCCGGCTGAAACTTCGGCGCCAATTCGGACAATCCCCTGTTCATCTAGATTGGCAAGCGCGTCTTCGCCGACGTTGGGAATATCACGCGTGATTACCTCTGGGCCGAGCTTGGTGTCTCGAACTTCAATTGCATATTTCTCAATGTGAATTGAAGTATAACGATCTTCGCGGACGAGACGTTCTGAAATGATAACTGCGTCCTCGTAATTAAGTCCGTTATACGACATATAGGCAACAAGAATGTTTTGCCCAAGCGCTAGTTCTCCACCTTGGGTCGAGGGACCATCGGCTAAAACATCGCCGCGTGCGACCGTGTCGCCAACTTCAACGAGCGGTTTTTGATTGATGCATGTTGCCTGATTAGAGCGAACAAATTTATCAAGCCGATAGCGATCTTGAATTTTTTCTGCTTCGCCTTTGCCTTCAATGAGAATCTCATCCGCGCTTGCATACACAACCTTGCCGGCGCGACGAGCTACCACTGCACTTCCAGAACTCACGGCGGCTGGTCCTTCAAGACCAGTCCCGATCAGCGGCGCCTGCGGTCGAACCAAAGGAACCGCTTGGCGTTGCATATTTGAGCCCATCATCGCTCGAACCGGGTCGTCGTTTTCAACAAAGGGAATCAGCGCCGTGGAAATTGAAACGATTTGTTTGGGTGAAACGGTAACATATTGAATCTCGGAAACACTAACAAGCTCTGGTTTGCCGGCGCGCCGCGCGTACAGGCGATCAACTGTAAAACAGCGCGATTTATCGAGGGGCGAAGAAGATGGCGCGATCACCGAACCCTCTTCAGAAGCGGCATCAAGATAGACGAGTTCATCACTAACCGCGTATTTATTACCCTTCTGAACAACTTTTAGATAGGGTGTTTCAATAAAACCGAATGGATTAACGCGTCCATAACTTGCGAGATAACCGACCAAGCCAATGTTCGGCCCCTCGGGGCTTTCGATCGGACAAATACGACCGTAATGAGAAGCATGAACGTCGCGCACTTCGAAACCAGCCCGTTCACGTGAAAGGCCGCCGGGTCCAGTCGCATTCAGGGTGCGCTTGTGCTCGAGTTCTGCCAGCGGATTGGTTTGGTTCATAAACTGAGACATCTGCGAACTCGCAAAGAATTCTTGCAGGATCGCAACAATCGGGCGATTATTTACGAGCGAAGCTGGCGTAAGAGCAGTTGGATCGGCAACTGACATGCGATCTTTGACGATCCGCTCGGTTCGCAAAAGTCCAACCCGCAAGCGCCCTTGAAGAAGTTCACCAACAGCTCGCACGCGGCGATTCTTGAGGTGATCGACGTCATCGGCTTTGGCTATCGGATCATTATTGAGTCGAATAATTTCTCGGATAACCTCAATCACATCTTCAAGGCGTAGAATCCGATTTTGACCATTTTTTATCGGCTCGAGATTGAGTCGTTGGTCGAGCTTATAACGCCCAACTCGACCCAAATCATAACGCTTGGGGTTGAAGAGCATGGTTTCAAGAAAACTTTTAGCGGTTTCGGCGGTTACTAGGTCACCAGGTCGAATGCGTTTATAAACTTCAACGAGAGCGTCTTCATAGCTAGCGGTGATATCGCGTGCGAGCGTGGTTTCAATGTATCTATGATTTTCGTCGGTATCCACACCTTGAAATGCTTGCTGAATTTGCGCTTTCGTTAAACCGCCGATTGCTCGCAAGAAAGTACTAATCGGAATTTTTCGCTTTCGATCGATCTTAATAGAAATGACATCGCGGCCACTCGTCTCAAATTCTAGCCAAGCTCCGCGTGAAGGAATAATCTTTGCGCCAAAAAGTTTTCGACCAGCGACTTCTTCGGCGCTAAAAAGAACACCATAGGAACGAACAATTTGTGAAACCACAACCCGTTCAACGCCATTAATAATGAATGTTCCGCGACCCGTCATGATCGGAAAGTCTCCTAAATAGACGTCGCCTTTTTTTATCCTTTTAGTCAGTTTATTGTTGAGTGTAACTTTACAATGAAGCGGAGCTTTGTAGGTAAGGTTGCGAGATCGAGCGGTTAACTCTGTGATTTTTGGTTGATCGAGAGTGTATTCGCCAAACTCAAGAGTGTAATTTTCGCCAGTAAAATCTTCAATCGGCGAGATCTCATCAAGCAGTTCACGCAAACCTTCGCGGAAAAACCAATCATAGGAAGCGGTTTGAATCTCAATTAAATCAGGTAGAGCAATTGAGATTGGAAGCTCTTTATATTGAGTTCTGGGCATTGATTTCTCCAACTCGCCATTCAATAGCTAGAAAACTGTCCGTGAACACAAAAATTAGTCGCACGTACAACGACTTTCCTCCAGGTCTAGGTTCTGGATCCTCTAGGCGCCACTCTCTTCTTTCGACGCAATAATTGTGATTTAGTTAAGATACTATCAGCAAGATGAAATTTGTCAAGCCCCAATTTTCTGTAAAGATAGGCGAGTGCGGAAACGAAAGAATGTATCAAAGAAGGTATATTTCACGTTCTAATCAAGTTTAGGAGTTTGGCAATTCGGCTTTGCAATTCGTTCAGACCCTGGCCTGAAACGCTACTTAGAACGATTGGATGAAATGAATTAATTTTGATTTTCCGTTTTAGTTGTTCTGTTTTCGGCAATGTGTCGGCTTGAGAGAGGACTACGATTTCAGGCTTCGCGATTAGGTCTGGGTTAAAGTTTTTTAATTCAGTGCGAATTTGAGCATAGGCTCTGTCTGGGTCCGCATTTTGCAAACTAATAAGATGAACCAAAATTTTTGTGCGGCTAAGATGGCGCAAAAATTTGTGTCCCAAGCCTTTACCTACGGCCGAACCAGCGATCAAACCCGGAATGTCCGCCATTACAAAGCGAGTCTTATCGAATTCGGCAACACCAAGATGTGGTTCAAGTGTAGTAAAAGGATAGTTAGCAATTTTTGGACGAGCCTGGCTTAGGCGAGCAAGTAAAGTTGACTTGCCAGCGTTTGGCAAACCGATTAAACCGACATCCGCCAGATGGTGAACAATGAGCCGCAGGTGTTTCTTCTCGCCTGCTTGTCCGAGTGTAAATTCTCTTGGTGTCTGGTGAGTAGCTGTGGCAAAGTGCACATTCCCCAATCCGCCCCGGCCACCCCGCGCGATACAAAATAACGAAGCGCTGGAGCTTACAAGATCGACGACAAATTTAGCTTGATTTTTCGAGTCCAACTCATAAATCTGTGTGCCTGGCGGGAGGTCGATAGTTAAATTAGCGCCGGATTTACCCGATTGTCTTTTAGGTCTGCCCGCCTCGCCATTTTTTGCTCTGTAAAATCGAGTCGCAGTATGAGCGGCTAGACCATGAATATTTTCTCTCACTCGAAAATAAACACTCCCGCCTATTCCGCCATCGCCGCCATCTGGCCCACCTTTAGGAACGAATTTTTCACGCCTAAATGAGGCGACGCCGTCTCCGCCTCGTCCTGCCTCTATTTTTATCTCTGCCTCATCGATAAACATGCCAGGCAGTTTAACACTTAAAAGGGTGTGAGAACAGAACCATTCCGCCGAGTTTCGAAATGTAAGTGCGGACCCGTTGAAAATCCCGTATTCCCAGAATAGGCAATTACTTGACCTTGGGAGACATCTTCGCCGGCACCAACAGCTACCCTTGAAAGGTGGGCGTAGCGCGTTGTGAGTCCGCCGCCGTGGTCAACTAACACTGATATGCCGAAACCACCGGCCCAACCCTTCGTGACCTCAATCACGCGTCCGGTTTGCGCAACCTTAACACTGGTGCCTTCATTTGCTCGATAATCGATGCCCATATGGAAACGCGAGACACCACGCGTGATGCCGTTGTGGGCAATTGGCACGATAAAGTTCGTCCCTACCGAGCCGCTAAAGCCGCCCGATACACGCTCACGAGTTGTCGTTTTTCCTCGTGCCAAGCGCCGTTCTTGTTCTTGAGCTTGCTTCTTGGCTTCAGCTAGTTTTCGAGTCCGTTCTTCTTCCTTCTTTTGGTTCAACTGCACTAACCAATTCTTAGAATCCGTTGTGTCGGTGGGGGGAATGATTAAAATTTTGCCGGGCGCAATTTTTTCGATCTCGTCGATGCTGATGTTATTGCGTTCGGCGATTGTCGCAACGTGCAGGCCAAATTTATCTGCGATTGCGGTAATGGTATCGCCATCTTGGACAGAGTACTGGGTCTCAAGCTTAGTTGCCTCTGTGACAAATTGATTTTCGACGTTTTCGCGTCCTACAAAACCCGAATTCATAGTTGAATCAATCGACTGATTTAAGTCGACATTGCTTTCATTGATAATTGGCGTGTATTGGTCGAGCGAGGCAAGAATGCCATTGGCCAGGATCGGCTCAAAATTCAAATATTGCTGTTGAGCGCTGGAAGCGTACACAAAACGACTTTGGTCGGCTTGAAAAAGGTTCCAACCAATTACAAGAGCGCTTAGGCAAAAAAAGACTACATGTCGATGCGGAGAAATACCGCCTCCTCTGTTGCAAACATTCTTACCAAGTTTGCGAGTTTGGTCAAATTCAGGTATTAGTTGGAGGTTTTCCCCAGGTCAACTACCACAGTTTGAGGTGAGACGCCAACCACACTTAAGCCGCTTGGAACTTTTATTTGCTCTTTGCCAATAAGGAGTGTTTGCTTGCCAGATTCAAGCGTGACCGGAAGCGTGAGTTCAAATAAAATTTGATCTTCTTTGAGCTTCGCAAGCTGATCAATTGAGCCGTGAATTTGAACCTCAGCTAATGTTGGCGCAATTGAAATTATTTCTAAGCCAGCCGTTGGAGCTGTCAGATGAATTGGAACTGAAAAAGATCGCGTTAGCCCCACCGTTCCAAGTTCAACCGAGATTGAGACGGTATTGACCGGTGGCTCAACTAGACGGATGCCGGCTGGTAGCTCAAGAGTCGATTCGAAAGTTTTGCTCTCATTTAAATTTGAGAGATCAATTGCTGTTGTTGTCAAAGATCGCGTTTGAGCTAGCGCCCCAAGCGCGCCATTAATAGTGACGACGCTCGGCGCGACACTTAGAGATTCAATGACCTTGCCGCCGGGGAGTTGGCCTTGGGTCTGAACCGTGACACCAACTGTTTTAACGTTACTCGCTCGTACAATCGAAGCAGTTACTTCAACTTCGTGTTGAGCGAGGGTGAGTGAAGTTTTGGAAAGGTCGAGCGTCTCTGGAAGGTGAATTTCAATTTGACGCTTAACAATATCGCGTTCACCATTCAATGCCAGTTTGCCAAGCGCTTCCGTGACTTGATTAAGTTGGCTCATGGCACCTGCAACTTGGACGGTCGCTGGAGAAATGGTGATGTCGCCGGTCGCAAAACCGTCCGCTGGCTCGCCTTCAATTTGAATCCGAATTGGGATTTCTTTTGTCTCAATCGGCTCCAATCGCAAAAGCAGACGATCCGGTTCAATGCGTAAAATATCAACATTATTCAACTTGCTTGTCACTTGGATCGGTCGATCCACTAGGCCCGCTTGAGCATTAAAAAGATCGACCGTGGCTTCAAAGGAATTAGGATTGAATTGTTGCCAGAGTGTCGGTTCGGCGCTGATAGTGACTTGCACTTTTTCTTCTTCCATAAGAGGAATCAACCCAGTTGGGATGTTTTCGAGTGTAATCGGAATGCCACCTGGGAATAAAGCAACTCTCTGTTGACTACTACTGACAATGAGCCACAAGAAAAGCGCGAAGCCTAAACATAGAATTTGAGCAATCCTATCTCGTCCTAATCGCCAGTGAATCATTTCATCGTCCTTGGTAAAATTAACTGAAGGAGTCGACGTTCTACTTGATCGCGATCCGGCCTAGAAACTTTGCCACGATGAATAATCGAAATTCCGCCCGTCTCTTCAGAAACTACAATGACAACCGCGTCAGTGTCTTTTGTAACCCCTAGAGCGGCTCGGTGGCGGGTGCCTAGAGAGCGATCGATTGTCTCATTGTCGAGAGGCAGGAAGGCGCTTGCCGCGACAATTTTGTTACCGCGAATAATCACTGCGCCATCGTGCAGAGGTGTTTTCGGAGAAAAAATTGATAGCAACAACTCCTGCGAAATTGCGGCATTCAATTGAACCCCGCTATCTGCGAAATCTTTAATCCCTGTTTGGCGCTCAACAACAATCAAGGCTCCGATCTTATTTTGTGAAAGCCTAAGAGTTGCTTGGGCAAGAGTGGTAACGATATTTGAAACAGCCTCTTTAGATTGCCCTAAAAATCCCGGCACTAATTCGCCGCGGCCCAAGCGTTCTAGGGCTGAACGTAATTCCGGCTGGAAAACGATTGGAATAGCGACTAAAGCTACGGTCACAAGTGAACGAAGTAGAAAGTTGAGAACGATTAGATTCAAGTATTGAGCTATGAAATAAAACAGACCCAAGATAACTATTCCATATAAAATGCGCTCGGCGCGCGTCTGTCGGATCAGGAGATAGAGACCGTAGAAAATTGTCGCCACAATTAAAATATCAACTAGCGAATTCCAGTTAAACAGTGCGAACGTAGCAATCGTTTCCAGAACCCCTCCCCGGCTTGAATCCATTGTCTTTTATTATGCCTTCTCTGCTAGTTCAATGACAAGCACATCATCAATTTGAATTGTTTCAGTCGTTGAGATGCCTAAGCCACACTCCTCGCCTGCATGCAGTTCAGCCACTGCTTCCTGGCCTTTTTGTACGCTTTCAATGATGCCAGTGCCAAGAATTTCTTTCTCCCTAAGGATCGTCACTCGTGCGCTCTTAACGATCCTACCTTGCTCGATCCGACCTCCTAAAATTTGATGAGTTTTAGTCGTGCGAAAAATTTTAAGTACCTTGAGTCGACCTATTTCGGTTAAAATCTGGATGGGCAGATGCAAATGTTCAGCGCTCTTTTGAACATCTTCGATCAAACGATAAATAACATCATAAGAGTGAATTTCGATATTGTTTGTGCGCGCGAGGTGACGCGCGGCTACTGTGGCGCCAGTGCGAAAAGCCACAATATAAGGTTGCCCTAGAGACGTTCCGATATTAATGTCTGATTCAGTCACGTCGCCGACGCCTTCTAAGATAACTTTCACTTCGACATCCGGAATCTCGATCGCCTCGAGAGAAGTTTTTATGGCTTTCAGGGAACCGTCAACGTCGGCTTTAACAATGATTGCAAGCGAACGTTCTTTTTCTGTTTCTTGACTTTGATGAGTGACGTGTTTTAAGCGCTTTTTTAAACCTGCTTTTTGGGCAAGTTGGCGCGCTTCTTTTTCGTTTTGGCAAACTTTTAAGTGTTCGCCGAAAGCTGGCACACCAGAGAGACCGGCAATTCGCACCGGCGTTGAGGGACCGGCCTTGGTGTAACGTTGACCGCGCTCATTTTCCATCACTCGAATTTTGCCGAAGATCGGTCCCAGCACAATCGCATCGCCAATTTTTAGTTCACCGGACTGGACAAGAACAGTTGCCACAGGTCCAACTCCTTGTTGTTTATTCGCTTCGATGACAATACCTTCGGCTTGACCCTGGGTTTGGGCGCGCAAATCCTGCAGATCGGCGACAAGCAGAACAACGTCCAGCAAGTCATCAATGCCCTGGCTGTGTTTTGCGGAGATTCGCACTAAAGGAGTTTTTCCGCCCCAATCCTCCGGCGCCAAGCCAAGTTCGGCTAATTCGCCTTTGACTCGATCAGGATTCGCCTCCTTTTTATCGATCTTGTTAAGAGCAATAATAATTGGGATATTAGCCGCTTTGGCGTGACTCATCGCTTCTTTGGTTTGAGGTTTAACGCCGTCATCGGCGGCAACCACTAAAATTGCAACGTCGGTGATAGTTGCCCCGTGCGCTCGCATAGCTGAAAACGCCTCATGTCCCGGCGTGTCAATAAAAGTGATCGGGCGAATCTGATCTTGATTATCGGTCCATTGCACCTGGTAAGCGCCGATATGCTGGGTGATGCCGCCTGCTTCAGAGGCAACAGTATTCGTTTTCCGAATCGCGTCGAGCAAAGTCGTTTTGCCGTGGTCGACATGCCCCATGACCACGACGACTGGTGGTCGAGTTTCACTTTGAGCCTTACCAGATATTTTTTGCATTGAAGGCACAACTTGGGATTCAGCATGAATCTCTAGGTCGAGCTCATCGGCAATAATTTCAACAGTCTCGCGATCGATGGAATCATTGACGGTTGCCAAAACGCCGTTTCGCATGAGGGCGCCAACAATTTCGGCTGGTGTGCGGCTCGAAAGATTGGCTAACTCGGCAACTGTAATCAAACGTGGAATTTCGATCTTAACTTGAGACCGAGTTTTTGCTGGCACCGAAACAACTTCGGTGGGCGTATCCGTATCATGTTTGCGTTGGGCTCGCAGTTCTTTTTTACTAAATTTTCTTTTATTTGATCTTCGTAACATCGTTGCGGAGTATACTAGGAAAGAACCTATTGTTCAAGGAAAACCGCCATCGACGCCACGCCATCATCTTTTTCCTTGAAGCGCATGAGGGTAACTCCTTGAGTATTACGCCCCAAACGTTTGACAGCTCGCAAAGGCAGACGAATTGTTTGGCCATGTTTTGAAATCATCACAATTTCACCCTCATCAAGTTTGACCAACTCGGCCGCAACAACCGGACCAGTTTTTTTAGTAACGCGTGCGGCGCGCAGGCCAATCCCACCTCTGTTTTGAAGGCCAAACTGTTCAATTTTTGTTCGTTTGCCGAAGCCATTTTCAAGCACCACAAGAACGTCGCACCCCTCCTCAACCACATCGAGCGCAATGATTTCATCTTCACCGCGCAATCGAATTCCTCGAACACCTGCGGCGCCACGGCCCATTGGCCGCGTGTCCGTCTCTTCGAACTGAATCGCTTGCCCAAGGCGCGTGATCATGAAAATTTTATCGGTGCCACGGGTGATCTTGACCCACCGCAACTCGTCATTCGGCTTGAGCCCAATTGCGATGATGCCTGATTTGCGGATATTTCGATAAGCATCAATTTCGGTTTTTTTAATACTCCCCAAACGCGTACCCATAAAAAAGTATGTGCCAGATTTTTCTTGAGCTGGACTTAATGTAATTAGAGCAGTTACCGTTTCGTCAGGCGCGATTTGAATAATGTTGACAATCGGCGTACCTTTGGCCTGACGTGAAGTTGCTGGCAATTCATAAACCTTAGAGGCAAAAAGACGACCTTTAGAGGTGAAAAATAAAATTTCATCATGAGTGTTAGCGACCCGCAGTTGCGCAACCAGATCCTCTTCTTTGGTTGTCATGCCAACGATGCCTTTGCCGCCACGATGTTGAGTTTTATACGCCCCAATCGGGACACGCTTAATGTAATTTTCAGTAGTGAGAGCAATCACAACTTGCTCATTCGGAATTAAATCTTCGGCTGAAAACTCACCGATGGCTGTCGGGACAATCGTTGTTCGGCGATCGTCACCATGTTTTTGGGAAATTTCTTGGAGTTCATTTTTAATGATTGCCCGCACTCTCTCATTGGAACCTAGAATTAATTTCAGTGTTTCAATGAGAGTTTGTTTTTCAAGAATTTCATCCAAAACTTTTTGGCGCTCGAGACCAGCTAAGGCAACTAAGCGCATATCGAGAATTGCATTGGCTTGAATTTCGGTCAGCGAAAAATGTTCCCTTAGCGCTTGGTGTGCAGTTTCGCGCGTTTCGGCTTCACGAATTAAAGTAATGATTTCGTCAATATGATCGAGCGCGGTTTTAAGACCAAGAAGAATGTGCAGGCGTTGCTCGGTTTTTCTAAGATCGAATTCCGTGCGGCGCCGCACAACCTGACGGCGATGCTCGATGAATTCTTGAATGATATCTTTGAGTGAGAGAACGCGTGGTTGAATACCATCAACCAAGGCCAGCATGTTCACATGAAACGCGGTCTGCATAGGAGTTAATTCATAAAGCCTGTTTAAAACCTTTTTTGGATAGGCAGTCTGTTTAAGCTCGATCACAATTCTGACGGCATCGTTGCGATCCGATTCATCGCGCAAATCTGCGATCCCTTCGATTTTTTTTAGCTTGACGAGCGTGGCGATCTTAGTGACTAAATCGGCTTTG
This sequence comes from Candidatus Berkelbacteria bacterium, assembly GCA_016187225.1. Taxonomy (NCBI): domain Bacteria; phylum Candidatus Berkelbacteria; species Candidatus Berkelbacteria bacterium. The sequence goes on from JACPKC010000010.1 coordinate 275,815, forward strand.
TTGATTTGATAAGGAATAGCCGAGACAATAATTTGCTGACCGCCTGTTTTTTTCTCTTCAATTAAGGCGTTGGCGCGCATCACGATTCTGCCTCTGCCTGTGGCATACGCGGCTTTAATATCCTCACGATCATAGATTGTTCCGCCGGTTGGGAAGTCAGGTCCTTGAATGAATTCGGTCAATTCGTCAATGGTGATTTCTGGGTTATCGATTTGAGCTGTAATGCCAGCCACGAGTTCGCGCAAATTGTGGGGCGGAATAGTCGTTGCCATTCCAACCGCGATTCCAACGGCGCCGTTGAGAAGTAAGTTTGGCACTCGGCTGGGAAGATATTTTGGCTCTAAAAGCTCGTTATTGTAGTTTGGAACAAAATCGACTGTTTCTTTTTCGATATCGGCCAGCATCTCTTCGGCCAAAGGCGCCATGCGCGCCTCAGTATAGCGCATCGCCGCCGGTGAATCACCGTCCATCGAGCCAAAGTTACCTTGCCCATCAACGAGCTGATAACGCATCGCAAAATCTTGCGCCATGCGCGCGAGCGTGTCGTAGGCGGCTTGGTCACCATGCGGGTGAAATTTACCTAAAACTTCCCCGACGATTTTAGCGCATTTTGTATGCTTGGTTCGGGCACGAATGCCCATTTGGTGCATGGCATAAAGCACTCGCCGATGAACTGGCTTCATACCATCACGCACATCTGGGAGAGCGCGCGCAATAATTACGCTCATAGCGTAGTCGAGATAGCTCTCGCTCATTTCAAGCGCGATGCTTCGCGACTCTACTTGCCCGATATTTGGATCGATGGATTCTTCGGTCATCATTGCCTAAACGTCAAGATTTTTAGCGGTTTTTGCTCGGCTTTGAATAAAACGTTTTCGGGGCGCGACTTCATCACCCATAAGCATCGAAAAAATTTGGTCGGCGCGTTCAGCATCATCGATATCGACGCGTAAAAGTGTGCGGCGCGCTGGATCCATAGTTGTTTCCCAGAGTTGAATCGCGTTCATCTCACCCAAGCCCTTGTATCGGTCAACCCGCGCCTTGCCTTTTGAGATTTCTGGTTCTAAGTTATCTTCACCCACTTCGACTCCGGCTGACAGTGTGATGCCTAGATCCCTCAAAATCGTATCTCGTTCTGTGTCAGAATAGGCATAGCGGATAGTTTTGCCTTTGGTGATTTTGTAGAGGGGTGGCTGGGCAATATAGATATAACCACGGTCGAGCGCCTCGCGAAAATGACGGAAGAAGAGAGTAAGAAGCAGGGTGCGAATATGTTCGCCATCAACATCTGCATCGGTCATTATAATAATGCGATGATAACGAATTTTTTCGAGATTAAGCTGGTCACCGATACCTGCGCCCAGCGCGATAATCAATTCTTTAATGTGTTCAGTTTGAAGCATTCGATCGAGTCGGGCGCGTTCGACATTGAGAATTTTTCCTCGGAGGGGCAAAATTGCCTGGAACTTGCGATCGCGTCCTTGTTTCGCTGAACCGCCAGCTGAATCGCCCTCTACAATGTAGAGTTCGGATTTTTTTGGATCTCGCTCTGAACAGTCGGCCAATTTACCGGGAAGAGTCATGCCTTCTAGGGCGCCTTTGCGAATAACTGTTTCACGCGCCGCCTTGGCCGCCAAGCGAGCCCGCGCCGATAAAGATGCCTTGGTAATAATTTTTTTCGCTTCGTTGGGATGCTCTTGTAGATAGTATGACAAGCCCTCGGCCGTTACTTGTTCAACAATTGTTCGAATTTCTGGATTGCCGAGTTTATCTTTTGTTTGCCCCTCAAATTGAGGGTCACTTAACTTAACGCTGACAATCGCGGCCAAGCCTTCGCGAACGTCTTCACCGGAAAATCCGCTGTCGGTTTCCTTTAAGAGCTTTGAACTTTTAGCGTAGTCGTTCAAAACTCGTGTCAGAGCGGTTTTGAATCCAGTCAGATGAGTGCCGCCACCTGGCGTGTTCACTGTGTTGGCAAAGGTAAAAACGCGTTCGTTGAAATCCTCTGTGTATTGAAGGGCAATCTCAACCGAAATGTCATTGGTAATTTTTTCGATATAAATTGGTTCATGGAGATTGGCTTTATTGCGATTCAAATAGCGAACATGTGATGCGATGCCGCCCTCAAAATAAAAACTGTAGCTTTCTGAAGATTCAGCGCGATCATCTTGAGCGCGAATAAAGATGCCCTTGGTCAGGTAGGCTTGCTGGCGGAGTCTTTCGAGGATCGTTTCCCATTTAAAATCAATGGTTTCAAAAATGGTCGGATCAGGCGTAAATGTGGTCTGGGTGCCTGTTGCGTGGCCTGGGTCGTCAGCGCTAGTCAATTCACCAGCTGGTTGACCTTGTTTATAGAGTTGCTCATAGCGCTTGTCATCACGCCAGACCTCGGCCACAAGCCAAGCCGAAAGAGCGTTGACAACCGAAGCGCCAACACCGTGCAAACCAGCTGAAACTTTATAGCCCTCGCCGCCAAATTTTCCGCCAGCATGCAGGGTTGTCATGACCGTTTCAAGAGTTGATTTTTGAGTTGCCTTGTGAACTTCCACTGGAATGCCACGACCGTTATCGCGCACTCGAACGACATTTTTAGGTAAAAGTGTTAGCTCAATTTTTGAAGCGTAGCCAGCCATCGCCTCGTCGATTGAGTTATCAACGATCTCCCAAATTAAATGATGAAGACCAGCTTCACCCGTTCCGCCAATGTACATCCCCGGCCGTTTGCGAACAGCCTCTAGGCCTTCAAGAACCGTGATATCGGCGGCCGAGTAGGACGATTGATTTTTTTTGACTTCATCGGCCATAGAAAAACTCTCAAATCACTATTAACAAAAGAAGCTTCTAACTTCTTTTAATTATTATAACACTTTTTACAGGAGTAAGGAAGGGGAAAAGTCAAAATTTAACCGTGGCATCAGTCGATAAAAGCGCGTTGAAAACTGTTCGGTCACCTACACTAACTTCGAGCGCCTCTGCCAGCGTGCCGGATTGTTTTTGATAAAACAAACTCTGCCGATTTTGATCTAACTTCACTAAATATTCTAAAACAAGTTGACTCGTGGCGCCCGGTTCAGTGTCCACATGAGTGCCGAAAACGGTTTTATTGAATGCAGGTTCAATGTTGATCTGGTCGAAGCGGTCACTGCCATTAAATGTCGCCGAAATCAGTTTAGCGTTGCTGGGAACAACGATACGCAAGTAGTTATTATTCGTGTGATCAGGCCAAACGCCAGTGCCTTGATGGGTACGCTCAATTATAACGCGATGGTAAAGTGTTTCATTTGTTTCGAGTTCGATTTTTACAGTTGTTTTTTGACTAACATTTAAACTGCTTTTTTGACCGCCGACATTGGCGTTGAACAGCGCAAGATAATCCCCCTTTGTTTCTGAAATTGCCCCACCCCAGTTAGCGGCCAAAATGTTTGCTTCAACGTTTTCATCGGTGTGATACAACTGAATCTGACGCTCGTTGAGTTCTTGTTGAATAAAAGCGGGCAAACGCACAAGCACATTCGCTTGCTTGAGACGCGAGATAAAAGTCGGAATCAGTTCCTTGATGACAGTTTTGGGTTCATTTTGTTGACGTTGAACAGGATCGTAAAAATATTCTTTCTCGATTATATAATGGAGCGTGGTGAAAAAATTTTCCGCTTTAAGTTCATCGCCCGTCGGCAGAGGAATGGACCCGATGATTTTGAGTAAATCTTGAGCGACAGTGGCGTTAATTGCAATGACACCATCGACCGCCTCCCCGCCTTCTTGTTTATAGAACCAGCTGACCCGTTCCGCGGATGAGCGGAAATCAATGTCCCAGTTACTGTCGCGCATAGCCAGACGGTCATTGGTAGCCACTCCTTTAAGCGGCTCGGGTGGCGAAATTGCCACTCTTTCAGTAAAAGCGTTATCGCGTTTATAGATATTGGTGTCGACCACAAGATTTTCGTAACCACTCGCGGTAATGTCGAGAGTTGCAAAACTCCCGATAAACCCCCCACTCGGCCTCTGCTCGGCATTGTTTTGGAATAAAACCAAGTAGTGACCAGGTGGGATCATTTGTTTTAAGCGCCAGAGCCCTAAAAAATCGTCGGCGAAGACTAAAGACGCACTGCTCACGCCAAGCGCAAGAATACCGAACGCCAACCAAAATTCCCGCCAATTCTTTTTGGTTTCTGTTTTAACATATCGTTTAGTCGACTGAATCCCATCAATAAATACCTTCGATGATTTCATGTAAGCTGTTGTTTAACAGGCGCCACGGAAGCAGTGATAAGAAAGATGAAAATCGTGATAAAAATACCGCTTGTCAGGCCGAGACCGAGCGCAAAAGGCAGACTCTGGGAATTCTTGGTTACCAAAACATCGCCAGTGATCAGACTAAAGTCTTTATAGAAACCCTGACTCTGAAGTGTTTCTAGGCGTGCCGTCACAACTGATTTGATTGCTGTCAATATCCGGTTAACTTCTTGCTCATCTAACCTGTTTAACATCACCTGTAAACCAAGTCGACCCTGGGATTTAATCTCAAGCATTCGGCTTAAACTCCTGATAGTTTGATTAGCGGACGATGCTCGCGCTTCTACTAAAATCGTATTCACTGTTGCTGGATCTTTAAGCCAACTAGCAAGGTAGTCCGACAAGAATCCACTCCCCTGCAGACTATAAAATTCTCCGTACTCATAAAAATCGGCACTCGTCGGCGCTGATTGGGGAGCTTGAGCGACCGAAAGAAAAAGGCTCCCTTCAAAGCGCGGCTTTTGATTAAAAGATAAGAGAACAATGCTTAAAAATGTTAGACAAAAAACACCTAAGTACAATGTCAGATGTCGCCTTAAAAGCGTTACATATAGATCAAGATCCATTTTTGCTCCTTTGTTGAGAAATTAAATTTTCTACTATCTGCATAACAGATTGAGTAAAGATCGAAACATCGAATTGCTTAACGTGCTCTCGGATTCGTTTTTGATTATACCGCTTTTCGTCAAATTGATTGAGGATGCCTTTGAGCGCGGCAGCCGATTGTTCATAAAAGAACTCGCCGGTAATGCCGGGTAAAATCGATTCAAGCGCCCCGCCTTTTCCATAGGCAATTACCGGCCGGCCGGCCGCCATTGCTTCAAGAGGTGTAATGCCCGCATCTTCCTCGCCTGGGAAGATGAAAGCACGTGCCTGGGCGTAGAGCGCGGGTAAGGCTTGATCCGATACACGACCAAGAAATTCAATTGTCGGCGCCGACCGATACTTGGTCTTATACTCACTTAACATACTCCCGTTGCCCGCGACTTTAAGAGGAAGCTTGAGGTCGGCGCAGGCTTCGAGAACCAAATCGACTCTTTTGTATGGCTCAAGACGCGTTAAAATCAAAAAATAATCCTGAATTTTTGCCGATAGTGCGAATTTTTTCAATTCAACAAACGGAAAAATTATTTTTTCAGGCGATCGATCATAATAGCGTCGCATTTGTCGAGCAACATTGGTGGAATTGGCAATGTAGGCATCGGGTTTTTGAGCGGCAAGGTAATCCCAACGCTTGATCCAGCTTAAGACAGGCTGAACGAATGGGCGAATATAAAATGGAATTGGCGCATCCCTCACATACTCATTGCGCACCGACCAGAGGTAGCGAGTTGGAGTGTGTAAAAAGCAAAGGTGAGGAATATTTTTAGAAACATTGACGCCTTTTGCAAAGGCGGAAGAATCCGAAAGGACCAAATCGACATCGGCTGGCAGCTTGATATGTTCAGTTGCCCAAGGCATGAGGGGCAAATGCCATTTATAGTATTGTTTTGAGAACGGCAAATTTTGCAGAATAGAAGAGATGATCTGACGATCGCCGAAGGCGTCTTTCATTTTAAGTGGATCGTAAATGAGAGTATAAATCGGAGCGTCGGGAAACATCTGGGTAAATTGTTCGAGGATGCGTTCTCCGCCACCATACTGCGTCAAAAATTCATGCACCAACACCACTTTAAGCGGACGGGTTTTCACGCCGCTTTCCTTGTGCGTGAACGCAAAAGCGACATCGGAGTGCGCAAAAGAATAATTAGGTCTTGCCAAAAAGACCAGCGCTCAATGTAGCCAATATCAAGCCGTGCCTCATCATCGAAATCCAAATCTGAACGACCGGAAATTTGTGCAAGCCCGGTAATGCCGGGTTTAATAGTAAAGAGCTTTTCTTGCCAAGGCTGATACAGAGCAACTTCACGCGGTTGATGCGGGCGCGGGCCGACCAAGCTCATCGTGCCAAAGAAAACATTAAAGAACTGCGGAAACTCATCAAGGCTGGTTGTGCGTAAAAATTCTCCAATCGGGGTCAAGCGTGGATCATTGGCAACCTTATACACAGCGCCTTTGCGACTGTTTTGTTTTTGGATAAGTTGGCTTTCATATTGAAGCGCCTGTTTGCCGCCATAACTGTCGCCAGTGCAATACTCGATACGCATTGTTCGAAACTTATAGGTTTCAAAATGCTGTTTATCCTGACCAACCCGCGTATTTCGATAAATAATCGGTCCGGGGGAGGTGATTTTGACTGCGAGTGCGGTCAACAACATGATTGGTGAGACAAAAATTAACACGAACAAGGAGCCGATAAAGTCAAAAATGCGCTTCGCAACCCTACCCCACCCTTGAAGTGGTGTGCGTAAGACCTCAATAATTGGGATGCCTGCCATTGTTTGATAACTAAAATTTGTCGTGTGCACGCCAACGATATTAGGCGTGAGGCGAAGATCAATTCTTTTTTGGTTTGTTAATGCTAGCAATTTCAACATCTCTTTATCGTGAATACGTGTCGTCGCGATGATTAGTTCGTCGGGTTGATAGTGGTCAAGGATGCGTTCTGAATCCTCGAATGCGCCGAGGCATTTACCGAGTGGTGTAGTTTGCGAGTGAGTGTGTTCGGCAATCGCAATGTGCCCCAAATAGACGTAACCTAAACGCGTATTGACAGTGATTTCTCGAACGATCTGATAGGCTAAATCATTTGCGCCAATTACAATCACGCGATGCACGCCAACGTTATATTTATAAAGAGCTCTGCGAATCCAGTTTAAGATCGAACGGCCAAAGATTACAAAAAGAAGCGATAAGAGGTAGGCATATAAAAGAATAACTCGCGAGCCGATCCGGGTATCGGTGACAAAAATCGCGGCCGTAAAAAGTAAAGCTCCAAGCGACGTGCCTAAAAAGATGTCCGCAAATTCATCCAGACCCCGCCGTCCGCTCTCGGCCGAATAAAGCCCTTCGAGAGCATAAATTAGAATCCAAATTGGCAAGAGTGTCAAAATGAAAGTTAGATATTCGGGTAAAGATAAAATGTAGATTACTTCATTTTGTGTACGCAAAAAGTAAGCAAACAGAAAAGCGCTCAAAACCATGACGGCATCGAGCGGAATAAGAAGAACACTAAAAAAGAGCTCTGATCGTTTCATGGCACTCTTTATACATTAATGATAGCAGAATTCTCCAGGTTTTCACACAAAAGAACCCGCCTGGGCAGGTTCTTTTATTCACAAAGCCAGCTTTGTTTACTGCTGTTGAATTCTTTTTAACATTGGCAAGCCAGTCCTAGCATTTTCGATGACATCATATCCATCCGGCAAATCCTCGATTGGATCGCCTTTAGCATTTTGAGAATCGCGCGAAAAATAGAAAATTCGTTGTTGGCGCCCACCTCGCAAGGTTACCTCTTTACTGTAGAGGTAATATGTATCACCTGTTTTTTTTGATTGTACCGCGTATGGCATGGAACCCTTCACCTCCTCCCACTCCTTATGAAACTTGTTTTACTATACGTATTCGACTTCGAGTGTCAATCGAGAAGGTGTGGAAAGCTTTGGTTCCGGGAGAAGGATTCGAACCTTCGTACCCACCTCCAAAGGGTGGTGTCCTGCCGTTAGACGACCCCGGATGATTCTTTATTATCCTACCAAAAACCCGTCGGATGACGGGAGTTTGGCGCACACAAGATTCATAAGCCGGGTTCTGTTTCGCCGGTGGCGAAGGCAGTTATCTATCTACGCGTTCGGACTCGTGGACATCCCTGCGAGTCGCAGGTTTGACGACGTTCGAGCCCACCGAACTTGCACCATGCAGGAGTTTTGCGCCAACTCGCCTTTTGACGAATTGTTGGGAGCTCTTACCTCCACTCTTTTCACCCTTACCCAACTATAGGCTGGGCGGTATTGTTTCTGTGCCACTATCCCTGGCCTCACAGCCGCCCCGCTTACACGGGGTGCACTACTCTTTGGTGCCCGGACTTTCCTCACCTATTTGATTAAGAGCAACTGCCACGATCTGTGCGCAATATTATATTAACATAAAAACGTATTTTGCCCAGGTTGACATTAAATTTCCACACCAGGTGGGCCGACATCAGTTTGAGCCTCGACCTCACCGCTTGGATTACCTCCAGCCGGCGCCGCTGTTTTGCCTGGTTCTTTCTTTTTTTCTCCAGCTGGATTCGATGAGGGCGTATTTTCACTTTGAGGCGTATTCTCTTTGGATGCTTCAGAGGTCGTTCCAGCTGGAGTTTTGGGCTGACCAGTCTTAAAAGACTCAACAATTAAAGGAATTAAAAGCATCAGCGCAAGACCTGTTAAAGCGGCTGTGAAAACTTCCTTGGCTTCTTTTACTTTTGCCTCGTCGCCAAATGAGGAAATGTACAGATAACCCGAGTAAATCATCATTAGAAAAGCAAGCAGGAAGAGAATCGGAAGCAAGTTTTGATAAAGTTCAGGTAAATTTTCCTCGATTGATTTTTTGGGATTAAATAATCCATTTGATGAATTGGCGTTTTTCTGGTCTATTACTGCATTGGCTACATCTTCGGCAACTTTTTCAGAAGACGTCTTAGTGGGTGATTTATCAGCGCTTTGATCTTTACTTAAAATATCATCCGTCACATTCTCTGCATTATCAGTTTCTCCATTATTAGCCTCTGTCAGATTTGAAACATTAAAAAAAATTGAGTAGGTTGCGATACTCAAGGACGCGAACGCAATTAACCCAACAAAGACTTGACGGTGCGATAATTTGCCCATTTTACTCCATGCATGAAGGTTATTGAGAAACCTGTCTATTATAGCACGCCCAAAATGTCGCTTAGATATTTTCCCGTAATTGATGCTTTATTTTTTGAGAGCTGTTTTGGTGTGCCTTCAGCCACAATCTGCCCACCCATGGCTCCGCCTCCTGGCCCGAGATCGATCACCCAATCTGCGCATTTAATGACGTCGAGATTATGCTCGATCACCAAAACAGTATTCCCTTTATCGACTAAAGCCTGTAAAACGCGGAGTAAAAGCGCAATGTCTTCAAAATGCAAACCGGTTGTCGGCTCATCGAGAATATACAAAGTTGAACCTGAAGAATGCCGTGCGAGTTCCGTAGCAAGTTTGATTCTTTGCGCTTCGCCGCCAGAAAGAGTAGTGGCTGGCTGACCTAGTATCAAATAGCCTAGGCCAACGGCCGCCAAAACATCGAGTTTGCCAGCGATTGTCGGCTGATCAGCAAAAAAGTCACAAGCAGTCTTAACGGTCATGGTTAACACTTCAGCGATATTCCTGCCCCGGTAAAGCACATCGAGAATTTCCTGCTTAAAACGCGTACCCCGACACGTTTCGCAAACAACATAGACGTCTGGCAAAAAGTGCATCTCGTGGCGGATCGAACCTTCCCCACGGCAAACTTCACACCGTCCACCGCGGACGTTAAAGCTAAAATGGCCGGCGCTTATCCGACGCTTTTGAGCAAGCTCCGTGGAGACAAAAAGGTCGCGGATCGCGCCAAAGACATTTGTATAAGTTGCTGGGTTAGAACGCGGCGTCCGACCAATTGGCGACTGATCGACACTAATCACTTTATTAAGATTCTCAAGGCCTGTGATTTTTTGATGGATGCCTGGCTCGGCTAAGGCGCGGTGATAATGTTTAGCAAGGGCCACCGCCAAAGTGTCTTGTACAAGTGTTGACTTGCCAGATCCCGAAACTCCGGTAACGCATATCAATGCTTTAAGCGGAACTTTCACCGTAATATCCTTGAGATTAAAATTTTTTGCTCCAATAATTTCGAGATACGCGCTCGTTTTGACCTGCCTTTTAGTTGGAATTTTAATCATTTTCTCACCTCGCAAATATTGAGCGGTTAAAGAATTTTTTGACACGAGAAAATCATCAGGCTTACCTTCGGCGACTAACTGCCCACCCTCTTTGCCAGCTCCAGGCCCGATGTCGATTAAATAATCGGCCGCTCGGATAATCTGCTCGTCATGCTCAACAATGATTAAGGTGTTGCCTAGATCTCTTAATTCTTTTAAGATTTGAATTAATAGATTGATGTCTTGAGGATGCAAGCCTATCGAAGGCTCATCGAGCACATAGAGAACGCCTGTTAGCCCCGACCCGAGTTGCGTCGCGAGTCTAATTCGTTGCGCTTCGCCGCCAGCTAGGGTTTCTGCTCCTCGGTCAAGTGTTAGGTAGCCTAAGCCAACTTTTGTTAAATACTGAAGTCGCAAATTCATTTCGCGCAAAATATTTTCAGCCAAGACTTGCTCGGTCTGATTAAGCGTTGGAATTAAATTTTGGAAAAATTTCAAAGTCTCGCTGATTGTTAGCTGGGCGACTTGGTTGATCGTTAAACCACCAACCCGCACGCATAGTGCCTCATTTTTTAGACGTTGTCCTTTGCAAGTCGGGCAAAGCCGTTTGACCATATATTTCTCAATTTCAGTTCGAACGTAGGCTGAATCGGTATTCATATAACGTTCGTTAATAATTTGTATTATGCCCGGGAAATCTTGCCCGTCGCCAAACAATAATGTTTGTCGTTGCAGAACCGTTAAATTGCCAACTGGGGCATTGACTGGAATATGAGTAGTGATTTTAATCTGTTTAAGCACCTTCTCAATGCCCTGTCCGTTATTACTCAAACGCACCCATGGGCGAATCGCTCCCTCTTCTAAAGTTAGACGTGGATTTGGCAAAATGCGCTCAAGATCAAGCTCGGATCGTTGCCCGAGTCCGCGACACTCATGGCATGCCCCTTGAGGGTTATTGAATGAAAATAAACCAAGCGTTAATTCAGGAAAATTTTTCTGGCAATTTAGACAGTTCAAACCTGGTTTGTTTGACTCTGGCAAGATAATTTTTTTTAACTCTGCAAGGCAGGTCGGACAATTAGCCTTGCCAAGGCGCGTAAAAAGCAAGCGCAAGTAGTCGTAAATTTCACTCATTGTTCCAACTGTCGAGCGCGGCGAACGGGTAGTGTTTTTTTGATCAATTGCAATCGCTGGAACGAGTCCGCTAATCAAGTCAACGTCGGGTTTTTCCAACGTGCCAAAAAGATGCTTGGCATAAGACGAAAGCGACTCGACATAGCGCCGCTGACCCTCAGCGTAGATTGTGTCAAATGCGAGAGAAGATTTACCCGACCCGGAGAGACCGGTGATGACGGTAATCTTGTTACGTGGTATACGAACGTGAATATTTTGCAGATTATGGACTCTCGCCCCTTGGACGACAATTGAATCATTGGGAGTTGGGTTTTGGGGGTTAATCATAAGATCGTACTCGCGGAATTGTCGGGTGAGAGTGTAGCGAATCCATTCCCCTCTTGCAACCGTTTACTCCCTTCTGTATTCTAATAATTATCTTATCAGCGGCGACATTGAGGGGAAGGAGAATCGATGTTTGATGGCGCAACGCAGGATAGTGCGGTTGGAGGCCCAGGAACTGTTGTGGGCGCGAATGTTAAGCTGACTGGCACCTTAAGCGATGTAAACGACATTATTGTCCATGGTACGGTTGAAGGTGAGATAATTTCAGATAAGACCGTCACGATCAGTGAGACTGCCTCTGTGAAAGGACCTGTCACAGCTCAAATGGTGAGTGTTTCAGGTAAAGTCCAAGGTGGAATTACCGCTCACCAAAAACTTGAGCTACTCCCAACGGCCAATGTTGGTGGAGCAATCACAACTAAAGAGCTTCTCATTAAACCCGGGGCAACTTTTAACGGCAAGAGCACCATGACGGGTGAAGGCGCTCCCTTAGCCAAAACTGAAGAAGTAAAAAAACAAGATTTACCGGAACAGCCAAAAGAAAAATTACCGGAAAAAGCAGAAATTCTGGGCGCGGCGCCAACTTTTGAACTCGAAGAGTAAGTCGACGATGTCTTCAGCCTCGGATGTACTACTACATTACAGAAGCACCGCGCTCGCGAGATGACCATCGTGCACTTGAACGAGCTCGAGAGCTTCTCACTCTTCTTGGAATAGCGGGCGAGTTTGTTACAGCTTCGCCAACTCGATCAGTGGCGGAATTAGCTGAACTTGGCGCCGCTAAGCGTTACTCGACAATCGTTGCGATTGGGTCAGAGCGTCTGATTAACGAGGTCGCTACGTTATTAGCCGGAACGCCGTATGTTTTTGGCGCTTTGCCATTGCAAAATCCAGTCTCGCTTGAACTTGTGACCGGCATTACGACGCTTGAAGAAGCGGCGGAAGCGCTTAAATATCGCCGTGTTAAACTGACCTCAATTGCTCGCATTGAACCCAATAAGTTTTTTGTCACCGAGATTAAAATCGCGATTGCACAAGCAACGCCCATCCATCTTGCAATTGATGATGCCTCAATTGAAACCAACTGTAGTGACATTCGGTTAGCTGGCTCCGGTACAATTTTTTTGCGTAATCGTTTTGGCGATCGTGGCAAGAGATCTTTTCTCAACTGGCTTTTCGGCGGTAAAAAAGAAGAGACTGGTTACACTTCGCGTTTTCGAGGTTCAAAAATTTCAATCGAAATGGATGGTACTTATCCCGTTTACCTTGGCAGTGAGGTGATCGCTAAAACCCCATTGGCAATTCAAGTTTTTCCCAGAAGCTTGAAAATGATCACTCGACGTGATAGAGTTTCGCCACCTATAATAAGAGAAACTGAACGGAGGCCACAATTCTCGACGACAAACGGGTGAATGAGGCGATTATTGCGCCGGAAGTAGTTCTGATCGATCGAACAGGTAAAAATCTCGGCGGAATGTCGCGCGAACAAGCGTTTTTTCTAGCTCACGAGCAGGGCCTCGATCTTGTTGAGGTCAGTGGACAAGCGACGCCTCCTGTTATAAGAATTCTCGATTTCGGTAAAGAGCGCTACGATCGTGAAAAGCGAACTCGGAAACAGCGCGCCAAGCAAAAATCAGGCGAGATGAAGGAAATAAAATTAAGTTTTCTAATGAGTGAGCACGACTTTCAGACCCGAATTCGTCAAGCGGAAAAATTTATTGCGCGAGGAGATCAGATTAAACTCGGTATGCGCCTGGTCGGTCGAGAAAACGCCTTCGCCGAACAAGCTAAGGAGAAATTTATCCGCTTTGCTGAAATTCTAAAACTCAAAGTACCCAACATTACCAAGCAAGGGAATCGTCTCTCGGCAATCTTAACTCGATAAATCAGGTTGAATTATTAGGAAAGATCCGATAAAATTTCAAACAATAATCATGCCTAAGCTTAAAACTCATAAAGCGGCTTCTAAAAGGATTCTAAAGCGCACCCAAAGCGGTGTGTTTATGGCGCGAGCAATGAGCGCCCAACATCTAACTGGCGGCAAGGCGGCGCGAGTGAGTCAGAATGCCCGACATGTTCGAGCGCTTTCGCGCGCGAATAAGAAGAATCTAACGAAACTCTTGCCCTATTTGAGGTAATTATGGCCCGTGTTAAACGAGGAATTCAGGTTCGCAAACGTCACAAAAATCTCCTTAAGCGCACTAAGGGTTTTCTTCAGGGTCGAAAAAATCTTGTTAAAGTGGCTCGTCAGGCAAGTGTGCGGGCAATGCATAATGCGTATCGAGATCGGCGTGTTAAAAAACGAGAGTTTCGTGCGCTTTGGATTATTCGTCTCAATGCCGCTCTCCGTCAGCATGAACTAACCTATTCAAAATTTATTCCTCTCATGAAAAAAGCGGAGTTAAACCTAAATCGTAAGGTACTTTCTGAACTCGCCTCTAGTCATCCAGAAGAGTTTCAAGCCTTGCTAAAGCGCATTCTGAATACATGAGTGAAAAACCATTTATTTCGGGAATTCCAGCTGATTATTTAGACTTACTGCAAGAATTGGAGCGCCGCGAAGCAAAGAGTGTTTCAAAACCAAGAGTGAGCGACATTCTCGGACAAGGTCGGTTAAACTTAGATGTTGTATGATCTATACAGACCGCTTGCGAAAATGAATCAGCGTTAGAATGCCTAAACCCGTTAAAATCGCAAGATCGGCAAGATTAAAGAACGGCAACCAATCCCCAAGCGTAAACGGGTCGATAACCGCCCCGACCCGCACTCGATCGACTAAATTACTCATCAACCCAGCCAAGATGAAGCTGTACCCTAACCTGGAAGTTTTGTTCTGATCTCGATGAGTGATCTGTAAAACCATCACCCCCAGAATCCCAGCGCCAATCAACCCAAGGATAAGGGCGGGCTTTGAATTAAATGCACCAAAGGCGATCCCGGAATTCAAAACTGCTTGCTCAAAAAGTAAAATTTTGGTGCCTTGGTCTGCTAAAATAATGGCAAAAATAATTAAAAGAAACATAAACATTTGGTCGTATAGCTCAGTTGGTTAGAGCGTTGCGTTCACATCGCAAAGGCCCCTGGTTCGAGTCCAGGTACGACCACCATCATCACTGTTGATTTTGATAACTTGCTTCGAGTTTTGCGATAAAATTTTCAATTTCATTATTACCAACATCCTTAACGCGTAAACTTCCCTCAATGGGGGTACTCAAGGCGAAACCGTGAAAAGCTGCCGACTGGTGATATTCTGGAAAGTTTTGTGCCAATTTAACTCTAAATTCTGAACATGCTTCAAGAAAATCCTCGATTTGATTATCATTGAGTTTATTTTGAAGTCGAATAATACGATTTTTAATCTCATTATAAAAAGATAGAAGTTCAGTCTGACTATATTCTTGCTGTTCACCGTGTTCTTTTGACATAATTTTCCACCTATTTACAAAATGAATTCTTAATTTCTAAATTCTACGCTATACTAAAAGTTATGAGAACAATACCGTCGCCTTATACTGGCAAATCGCCGGAATCAGCCTATGAAACACTTCGAACGATAGTGCTTGTATTGTTAGCGGCATTTTTGGTACGATCTTTTATCGCCCAACCATTTGTGGTGCAAGGTCGAAGCATGGAGCCAACTTTTCATCATCAAGATTACTTGGTTGTCGATAAGATTACTTACCGTCTTAAGAACCCTCGGAGAGGTGATATTATTGTTTTTAAATCGCCCGAAGAGCCAACGCAGAATTACATTAAACGCATTATCGGCCTACCCGGAGAAACGGTGATCGTCAAAAATGAGACTATCACCATTAATGGTCAAACTCTCAACGAACCTTATATTGAAACGATCACTGCTCAAGATAAACTCACTCGCTCTCCCAGTACGTTTTTAATGGAGCAAACACTCAATGAAAATGAGTATTTCGTTATGGGTGATAATCGCGATCATTCATCTGATTCACGACGCTGGGGACCTTTGCCGGAGCAGAATATTTTAGGTCGTGCGATGGTTACTGTTTTACCTTTTTCTGATTTCGAGCTCCTGAAAACCCCTGATTATTGATGAGTTACGTAGATGTCGTTGTGGATCGGCCTGGACAGGATATTTTTAGCTATCGACTCACACCGGAAACATTCTTAAACTCCCGGCCAGGAACCTTAGTCGAGATTTCACTTGGCAATCGAAAGCTTCCGGGTGTGATTTGGCGATTACGTAAAACAGTTAAAGCCGAAATTAGGGGCAAGCTTCGGCCGCTTAATCGCATTCTTTCTGAAGGCGTCTGGGTACCTAATATCTCGCGCCTAATCGCTTTAGCGCTCGCCGAATATTCAGGAGAATCAATTGGCGTTTGTCTTTTTCGCCTTCTACCTTCAATAGCGAAACGCAAATTTTTGGCACTTCGACCAAGTTTTCCGCATACACAGATCGGCAAACGCTTCCACTGCTATGGAATTCGTCAAGAACGCTATCGGCAATATCAAATGCTTATTGAAAAATCTCTGTGCGCCAATCGACAGACGCTTTTGATTGCGCCGCGGGAACAGCACCCAGCGCTTTTTAGTCAGCTCATGTCTCTTGCGCCACAGATTGAGGCTGTAACAGGTGATTTAACGCCCACTAAACAACGTCAAATTGCTACCGCTTTCTCGGCTGGCCTGCTCCCAATTCTAATCGGTACGCGGCATATCGTCGGCTGGCCTGCCTACTCGCTGGGCTTGATTATTGTTGAAGACGCCTACCATCAAGGTCATACCGACGATCAGCGACCATATCTAGATTCGGCTACTATTGCTTATGTTCGCGCTTTAAGTCAGGGCGCAAACTGTCTGCTTGGCGCTTCTCTGCCGACACCCGCCCTCATTTTAGCCGAACAAAACGCGATCGCCAGTCGCATTCAAAGTCGCACTCCCGCTTTACTCGCCTCTGTAAACTATCTCCATGCCCAAGGCGGTTTAGCGTTAAGTAACCAAGTCTGGGAAATAATTGAAATCATGGCGCGCGAAAACAAGTTGGTTCTCATCATTACTCCACGCGGCGAGGAAGATAAGAGTAGTTTCAGTGTTAAGGCTTTGCGCAAACGTCTTTTTGAACGTTTACCGAAAGCCAAAAATTTCACCGTCGCAACAGAAAAAATTCTTGATTCCGGCCAAAACTTTCAGTCAATTATTTTTGTCGCGGCCGACTCACCGCTCTTGTCGCCAGAACTCGATCGTCCGTGGCGTTATCTCATGAAGATCCAAGAAGCGCGCGCGCTAACTAATCAGGTTTATATTGAAACCTCGCATCCGGAACTAATTTACTGGCAAATTTTTGGCAGGGATCAGACAACAATTTGGCAGACGCTCCTTACGGAACGTCGACAGTTAAATCTGCCTCCATTTACTCGAAAGCTTACCTTTTTTGACCCAGTAAAAAATATCTCTAAAACACATCATCTCCCCGAGAAAGATTTTCTATCCGCACGTGAGAAACTAAAAAACCAACTTCCGCGTTCGGTGCAGATTAAAACTGATTCAATTCTCGATCATGCATTTCAGCCTGCCATTCCCACGCGCGCCTTGCTAAAATAAATTTGATGCACATTGCGCTTGTCACAGAGGCTTTTTTACCGCTGAAAAATGGCGTTGTTAATGCTGTGCTTTTGATACACGATGAGTTGAAGCGCCAAGGTCACCAGGTCTCAATTATCGCACCTGCCACACCTGGAGTGCGCGTTCGCTTGCGGGGGTTACATTCTGTTCCCGCCTTACCTTTGCCGGGTCGATCAGGTTATTCGCTTTCATTTCCCCACTTGAGTCAACTCCACAAGCTTCTTGCGCGCGCTCATATCATTCATACACACCATCCTTTTACGCTTGGGCATTGGGCGCTCAAAATTGCTAAACGCGCGCATCGACCGCTAATCTTTACAAATCATACTCAATACATGAACTACACTCATCACGTGCCAGTCATTGGCTCGATCCTCAAGGAGCCACTGGCAAAATATGTCACCGAATTTATCAATCAATGCACGGTTGTTGTTGCGCCCGCCTTAAGTACCTTGAAAGCCCTCAAGGCCGACGGCATTACCGCACCCATTCAGCATGTGCCGAATGGAATCGATGTTGGTCATTTTGCCACCGGTGACGTTTTATATTTGAGCAAACGCCTAGCGCTTAAAATTGACACCCCTATTCTTTTGTACAGCGGGCGACTCTCCGAGGAAAAAAATCTTGAATTTCTAATTCGAACGATCGCGGCATTACCCGAACATCCGCATCTTGCGCTTGTTGGTGATGGGCCGCAACGTGCCGAATTAGAGATACTTGCCCATACCTTAAAAGCCAGTGAACGCATTCATTTTCTTGGAGCTATGCCCTACGAAAAAATGCCGCATGTCTATGCAGGCGCGACTTTTTTCGTGACCGCATCCAAAAGCGAGGTACATCCACTGACGGTTCTTGAGGCTTTTGCGGCTGGCTTACCAGCCGTTGTCTTCGATGCTCGCGGCACGGCTGATATTGTCGAAGATCATCGCACTGGTATTGTGTCGCGCCCAACCCACACAGCTTTCAGCGCTGGCATTCGCCAACTTTTACATCGTCCTGCTCTTCGCGAACAATACGGTAAAATGGCGCAAGCGGTGGCGAAGAAGCAATACTCCGTTAAAGCCACCACTCAACGGCTTTTGGATACCTATCGTCTCGCAATTCGCTTGGCGCACATCGACGACTAGGATATACTTTTAGTCCAAATTATGCTGATTGATATTCTTACCTACCCGAATCCAATTCTTACAACACCCGCCAAAAAAGTGCCCCGAGTTGACTCAAAAATCCAGGCGCTTGTTCAGGATATGATCGAAACGATGCGCGCTAACAAGGGTGTCGGTTTGGCCGCGCCTCAAGTTGGCCGCGCCTTGCGTTTAATAGTGATTGAGTATCAGCCGGATCAAGATGACCCCAAAGCCGTGGCGATCCCGCTTCAAGTTTTAATCAATCCAAAAATTTTATCGAAAGATAACGGAGTCGAGAATGCAATCGAAGGTTGTCTATCGCTTCCAAATATAGAAGTTTCTGTGCCGAGATTTAAAAAAATCAAGGTGCGAGCCACAAATTTTGACAGTAAAATAATTCAATTTCGGGCACGTGATTTTCATGCCCGCATTCTTCAACATGAACTCGACCATCTCGATGGAAAACTCATCATTGATTACCAGTAGACGTGTTCCCCAATAACCTTTATGCCTAACTTTGTCTTTTTCGGTAGCCCTAATTTTGCCGCAACAATTCTTGAAACTCTGATGGATCAAACTTGGCGACCAACTTTAGTTGTAACAGAGCCGCCCAAACCAACTGGACGGGGCAACAACTTGAGATTAACCGCAGTTCACATTTTAGCAGATTCCGCCAAAATTTCAGTTGCAACCCCTGCCACCACCCCAGAACTATTATCTGTTCTTGAGGGTCAAAGGTCTGACTTTTTCCTCGTTGCGGCCTACGGAAAAATTCTACCCCAATCAGTTCTTGACCTGCCTCGGTACGGAGCGATCAATATTCATGCCTCGCTTCTGCCTGCTTACCGTGGCGCGAGTCCTGTCCAAGCGGTAATTTCAAAAGGAGAGACGAGAACCGGAATCACATTTATGCTTATGGAAGCGGGACTCGATACCGGTCCGATCTTGCAAAGTTTTCCTGTTGCCATTCAACCCAACGACACTACTTCATCTTTAACTGATCGTCTCGCCCAAATTGCCGCTCAGACAGTTATTCCAACTTTAAGAAATTTTCTTACTCATAAAATCATGCCCCAACCCCAAGAGGAAGCGCGGGCGAGCACAACGCGAAAACTTACTAAAGAAAATGGCGAAATCCGGCTTACAGCTATTTCGCCGCGACAGCTTGACCGTCGGATACGCGCTTATACACCTTGGCCAGGTGTTTACACTTTAGAATTTGGTAAACGCCTCAAGATCCTTGAAGGTCGGTTAGAGAGAGTTTGGTACTGCATTACCGAACTTCAATGGGCGGGAAAAACAGCGATCGATGGCAAAAGTTTTGCGCTTGCTTATCCGAATATCTTGACGAAATTACCCAAAACCATTAAACTCGGTGCCAGTTTCAAGAAACGCTAGCACTAGCAAGGAATTTACGATGTTACGGATCCGCTTACGTCGAACTGGTAAAAAACATCAACCTCACTATCGTCTGGTTATTGCCGAACACACTGCCCCGATCAAGGGGAAATTCATTGCTGTAGTGGGTCATTACAACCCTCGTTCTAAAGAGCTAGTTCTCAAACAGGACGAAATTTTAAAATGGCTCGACACAGGCGCTCAACCTTCAAATACCGTGGCTAAACTCTTAGTGCGTGATGGCATGAAGCACGCACAAATTAAGATTCGCCTCCACCCCGAATCGACAAAAAAATCAGCCGAAACTGCTCCAAAAGAAAAAACAGAGATGAGCGCCGAACCCCAACGTCAAAAAAAATTAGATGCAAAGAAAATCGATTCTAAGGAGGAAAAAGAATCAGCTAAAGCCGAGAAAATCGAACCATCTGAAAGTAAATGAAGAAAGGGAAATCTATGGACAAAGATCAAGAATTTGTAGAGATGATTGTAAAAGCACTCGTTGACAATCCAGATAAAGTTATTGTCGATCGCAAGGTTGATGAGCTCGGCGTCTTACTTACTTTGAGCGTTGATCCTTCGGATATGGGCAAGATCATTGGCAAAGAAGGCCGAACGGCGAAAGCAATTCGGACTCTTTTGCGCGTTCTTGGCGCGCGAAATAACGCTCGGGTTAACCTGAAGATTGCTGAACCAGGGGGCGGTACATATACGCCTGATGAAATCAATCACGAACTCCCATCAACAACGGCGGCGCCAGTGACTCAAACAAGCTCAAATAGTGATTCTGTTACTCTAAACGATGACACCTCGCATAGAGACTCAATGCCGAGCGAGAATCCTACTTCAATCTTATAAGCGTTGAAATTCACGCTTCTTACCTTGTTCCCGGAAATGCTGGGGCCGTTTCTTGAAGGCTCGATTCTTGGTCGGGCAGTCAAGACCGGCATAATTGAGGTTGAAGTGCGCAACCTACGCGACTGGGCTCTGGGGAAACATAAAATTGTGGATGATGCCCCTTATGGTGGTGGCGCGGGAATGGTACTTAAGGTTGATGTGATCGATCGCGCGCTCAATGAACTTGCATCCAAAAAGGATATTAAAATTTTGCTCACCCCTCAAGGCGAACGCTTCACTCAAAAAATAGCGGGAGAGCTTGCTGATTCTAAAAAACACCTGGTTTTAATTGCCGGCCACTATGAAGGGTTTGATGAGCGTGTCCGAAAATTGGTTGATAGAGAAATTTCGATTGGTGATTATATTTTGACTGGTGGCGAGTTGCCTGCCGCAGTAATTGTCGATACTATTGCTCGCCTCGTTCCAGGTGTTCTTGGTAATCCCCGCTCTCTTGACTCTGAATCTCACAGTTCGCAAAGACATGATTTTCCCACCTATACTCGCCCTGATGCCTACACGCCCGCAAGTAGACCAGAACTTGGCATTCTTTCAGTGCCAGATATTCTCAAATCCGGGAATCATGCCTCTATCAATGCCTGGCGTCTAAAACAAGCACAGCCGCGTTGACACCAGGAGTCATCCCGAGTAAGATTGATCCGTCGAGTTTATAGGAGGCTTATGGATCAAACGCTAATTTTTGATATTCTACACAGTGCGCATCATGACCTCGAATGCCCTGTTTGTGGTCGTCAGTTTAGCTTAGAAGAAATCAAAATTCGTGGTTCGATAGATAAAAATTTCTTAATTCAAGTTTCTTGTCATCGCGGCCATGCACCCAGTTTGATTCTCTACGTGGTTCAGTTGGGTCAAAAAAACAAGGACATCAAACGTATCTCGCCCGACGACGTCATTGACTTGCATCAGGCCCTTCAAAATTTTCAAGGCGATTTTAAATCGATTTTTCAAAAGCTAGAAACCAAAAAATCATCCTAGGAAAAACCTATGACTAAAAATTTAAAGTTAACTTCTAAAGGAATTATGGAATGAGCTCTAAAAAAGATATTGCCCTGCATGCCTTGGTGCGCGATTTAGCAAAGACTAAAGCATCTCACTTGAGGAACGAACAAAAGATTCCAGCGATTCTGTATGGCCATGAAGTTGAAAATGTCGCACTCACGTTGGATGCAAAATCATTTCGAAAAATATATCAAGATGCAGGCAGTAATACTCTAGTCACCCTAACTCGTGATAATGCTGATCCGGTTAAAATTCTGATTCATGATGTCCAATTCGATCCAGCCAAAGATGAAATTCTGCATGCCGATCTTTATGCCGTTAATCTTAAGGAAACTGTTGATACTGAAATCCCATTGCGATTCGTAGGAACAGCGCCAGCCGTTCGAGAACTTGAAGGTAATCTAATTACCTCGCTCACTGAATTTGAGGTGCGCGCCCTCCCAACCGACCTTGTGGATGCAATTGAAGTTGATATTGCAGTTTTGAAAACTTTTGACGACATGATCCATGTAAGTGATATTCAGGTACCAGTTGGGATCGAGATACTCAACGACGCCGACGCTGTAGTTGCGAGCGTTGAAGAGCCAATGAGCGAAGAAGAGCTCCAGGCGGAACTTGCGCAAGATACAACTGCGGTAGAAGCTGAAGCGGTTGAAAAACTCGATAAAGAGAAAGAAAAAGAAGTCGAGCAACCTGAAGCCAAGGAAGCCGATACTAAAGAAGAAAAACAGGAAAATTAAACTGTTTTGTCAATACGCTTGATAGTCTCAACAAAGGCTTTGAGGGGTTGAGTCCCTAAATCTCCCTCGTCACGAGCGCGAACGGCAACTTGACGCGATTCAAGTTCTTTATCGCCTACAATAAGCATATAGGGGACTTTTTCAAGTTGAGCAGTACGAATTTTCTTGCCAATACTTTCGGGACGTCCGTCAACTTCCACCCGATAGGCTTGAAGAGTTTCTGCCACTTGATCTGCGTATTCTAGGTGCCGATCAGAAATTGGCAGGATTTTGATCTGAACAGGTGCAAGCCAAAACGGAAACTTGCCAGCATAAAATTCAATAAGAAATGCAATAATTCGCTCGATAGCACCAATCGATGAACGGTGGACAACCACCGCCAATTTTTCACTGCCATCTGGAGCGGCATAAACAAGGTTAAACCGAGCTGGCATCGCAAAATCGTACTGAACTGTGAAAGCGGTGTCTTCTTTGCCATTGACATTGCGCATCTGAATATCAATTTTGGGCCCATAAAATGCAGCCTCGCCCGGCGCCTCGATAAATTCAGCTTGACGAGTGGTCAGGACTTGTCGAAGCATTTTCTCACCTTCATCCCAAGCGGCATCGTTTTTAAAGTATTTTTTTTCATCTCCTCGATCGCCTAGCGAGAGTCGATACCAATAATCTTTACCCATCTTGAAACCAAAGACTTGGGCCAAATATTCAATCAGGTCAAGTGCGCGCGCAATTTCAACTTCCGCCTGATTGACGTCGGCGCAAATAATATGCGCGTCAGCGAGTGAAAACGACCGAACCCGAATTAACCCCGAAAGCTCGCCTGATTGTTCATAACGATAGAGCTTGGCCACCTCGGCTAGACGCATCGGCAAATCTCGATAACTCCGAGATGCGCTCAAAAAAAGTTCATAATGATGCGGGCAAGTCATTGGTCGAAGCATGTATTCTTCGCCATCGATCACAATTGGGGCGTACATTGAATCTTTGTAATAAGGGTAGTGTCCAGATTTGCGGTATAAATCAAGGTTGGCAATATCCGGTGTGTAAACATGTTTATAGCCACGACGAATTTCTTCATCAACAATAAAACGTTCAAGAACGCGGCGAATTGTTGCGCCTTTTTCAGTCCAAAGAGGCAAGCCTTTGCCAACCACTTTCGAAAACGCAAACAAACCAAGTTCTTTGCCCAACTTGCGATGGTCGTGTTCCCGCGCCTCGGCCAAGCGCTTTACATGCTCATCGAGTTCGACCTGATTTTGAAAACAAGCAACATAGATGCGTTGGAGCATCTTGTTTTTTTCATCTCCCCGCCAATAAGCGCCAGCGACAGAAAGAATTTTGAACGGTCCAATCTCGCTTGTATTTCTAACATGTCCACCCCGACACAGATCGATGAACTTTCCTGTTGTATAAAAAGTTACTGCCCCTGATGATGGTTGACTCCGTTGATGATCTCCAGTTACAACTGTTGAGCCAGTTGACTCGATTTGTTCAATCAGTTCGAGCTTGTAAGGTTGATTCATTGCCTTAACTCGTTGCACGGCTTCGGCGATTGGGAATTCTTTACGTTCATAGACTAAATTCTGCGCCTTAATTTCCGCCATTTTCTTTTCAATCGCGGGGAAATCTTCTTCGGTAATGCGATGCCCAAGGTCAAAATCGTAATAAAGCCCGTTTTCGATCACTGGGCCAATTCCCAGTTTGACATCCGGCCAAAGTTCTTGAACTGCCGCGGCAAGCAAGTGAGCGCAACTGTGACGCATATTCTGAAGTTTTTCTTTTTCTTCCATATATTCCTTTCTCTAACTCATATAATCATCTGGTTAGACGTATTTTGTCAATCGTGCTAATGATGAAAGTATGATCATTACGATGATTGCCGCGATAGGTCGAAACCGCGCAATTGGAAAAGATGGACAAATTCCCTGGGATTTACCTGATGACCGCACTTTTTTTCGAAAGAAGACGACCGGTAAAGTGCTCATCTTGGGGCGGAATACTTATGAATCAATCGGTCGCTTATTGCCTAATCGAAGCCATATTATCCTTACAAGCGATCGAAAAGGCTTGGCGCCGGGAACGATCGTCGCCCATACCCCAGAGGAAGCGCTCGCCATTGCAAAGCGCGAGACCGCAAAAATTAACCAAAACGAGATTATCATTGGCGGAGGCGGCAAGGTATATAAAACTTTTCTTCCAGAAGCAACGCGCATATACCTCACTGTGGTCGAGGGTGTGTTTGAGGGAGACGCATTTTTTCCAGAATTAGATGAAAAATGGGCAGAGGTTGAACGCGTGCATCATGCCGCTGATAAAAAACATGCCTACGCGTTCGACTTTCTCATGTACAATCGAAAGCAGTAACGATGAAACAATATCTCGATGCCCTGCGTCATGTTCTTGACTACGGAGTCGCCAAAGGCGGTCCGCAGAAAGAAGACGCTATCACCGGGGTAGGTGTTCAAATGCGTTTTGAGTTAGACGCTGGCTTTCCCTTAATTACCACGCGGAGCTTAAAAGGCTCTTGGAAAGCGTTGCGCGCCGAATTGCTTTGGATACTTTCTGGTAGCACGCATCTCACAGACCTGCACAAAGATGGTGTTCATTTTTGGGATACCTGGGGCGAGGCGAAAAATACACTGCCTTATGGCCGCGAGGTCGGCGATCTTGGTCCTATCTATGGGCATCAGTGGCGAAACTTTGGCGCATCTCAAGAAGAACCTGATGGATCGTTTTGCGCCGATGGCGCAACACCTAAAGCTGGCGCGTATCGAAAAGATGGCGTTGATCAAATCACTCGCCTAATCGACGGGCTTAAGCGTTTCCCCGACTATCGACGACACAGAGTTGTCACCTGGAATCCAAAAGATTTCAATAATGACGATGGCACGGAACGAGTCTTTATTGCTCCTTGTCATGGAGACTTTCAAATTGTGCATCAAAACGGCGAACTAACAATGCACCACACACAACGCAGTGGCGACTTTCCAATCGGAATTCCGTTCAACATTGGGGAATATGCTCTACTCCTTATGATGATTGCCCAAGTAACCGGTTTTAAGGCTAAGGCTTTAATCCATACAATTAGTGATGCTCACATCTACAATGATCAACGCTGGGCTGTGGAGGAGTTGCTCACGCGCGAGCCCAGACCTCTCCCAACCGTCAAGCTTAATCCAAAAATAAAAAACATCTTTGATTTTAAAATTGACGACATAATGCTCGAAAATTATGACCCGCATCCTCAAATTAAAAATATTTCCGTTCAGGAATAAGCATGGCTAAGCAAGTGGTGGATCCCCATTATGCGACGCGCAATTCCGAGTACCAACAAGTGATTGCGACTATTAACAAAGAAGCAAGGTGTCCATTTTGTTCGGATAATTTCAAATATCACAAAAAGCCGATCTTGCGCGAATTTAAAGGCTGGATGATTACGGAAAGCAGTTGGCCATATCCTAAAACACAGCTCCACCTTCTACTCATTGCCAAAGCGCATCACGAACGATTGGGCGAACTATCTGACGCCGACTGGCAAGCGATTGGTCAACTTGTCGCCTGGGCTGAAAAGAAATTCGGTTTGCCAGGCGGTGCTCTTGCACTGCGTTTCGGCGAAACACGCTATACTGGCGCTACTGTTTGCCATCTGCACGCCCATATTATTGTTCCAACAGTCGACAAAATAACCAATCGAGCAACTCCCGTCATCTTCCCGATCGGCTAGAACCATTACTGCACCCGCACGATTTTAATCTTATTCGCCCTAAGAATTGACTCTCCATCGAGTGAGGCGTGGCCGCCACTGAAATACAACTTTTTGATGCCTGAATATGCTACAAGTTTGGCGCAGATCGGGCAGGGAAATACTGTGACGTAGAGAGTAGCGCCTTCGAGAGCGATGCCGCGTTTTGCGGCCTCGGCAATAATTGATTGCTCCGCGTGAATACTTGTTGAAAGCTCGCTCCGAGTTCCAGCCTCAATCATATCCCTAGGGTCTCCATCCGCATATGGAGTGTGAGCAGAAGGCACATGATGGTTATATTCTGCTAGCGCCACCTGCCTGTCTTGGACAAGAATTGCCCCCACCGCTCTCCACCAGCATGAACTCCTCGCACCTTCTTTACTAGCCAAGGTCATCATTTTTCGATCAAACGCATCGGTTGAGACAAGCGTATCATCAAGGGTTTTTGAAGAATTAACAACGGTCGCGTCCCAGCGCAAAAAAACGTTCTGCGTAATTACCTCCGCATCTGGAAACAGCTTCGCCACCAATCGCTCGGAGATGTCTTCACGCGCCGTGATGATTTTCGCAACGTTTGGGCGAATTTTCAGAGCGGTGTTCTGATTCAATACCTCAACACGATTAAAAATGCTAAGTGAAGAGATTAATCCTTGCATAATTCGTGGTTCGATAGCGCGAATTTCTGTATGGAGGTCAGCAGTATCTGCGAGAAGTTTGTTATCAAACAAATAAAGGGTCTGGGCTTGCGGCGCCGCTATTTGAAAGAACTCTAGGTAACCTCGATGCAACACCGGAACGTCAAGAATGCAAATAGAATTCATGCAGAAACTTCTTCAACATTGCGTTTTTTGGCAATCAAGCCATACATTTGCTCCAAATGATTCTTGACCGTGTCCTCAATTTTAACTGAAGTTGAAGTGTTGGCTTGGCGTGACAAGACTACCAATTTATCCGCATATTTCTTAATTTCAGCCAGTTGATTTTCTGGATAACTTCCCTCAACGGCCACAAACACATTGGGCTTAATTGCTTTAATAAGTTCGTAATTCCATACGCCATCTTCATCTACGTCGTCGATGAGTGTTACAAAGTCAACGCCTTCCTGATAACTAAGCATCTCACATCGCTCGTCTTCTGGCACAACCGGGCGAAGCGGCCCTTTATACAACTTGATAGCACGATCGCTGTCTACGCCAACAATTAGCGTGTCACCAAAATTGCGTGCCTTTAGTAAGTAGCGAACATGGCCGATATGCAACATATCCCACGAGCCAATGGTCACCACCGTCTTGCGACCAACCGCTCGCAGGCCAGTTGCTAACTTTGCTAAAGCGGCGTAGTTCTTAACAATTTTAAGTTGTATGCGCGATGGCGGCGGTTGCTCCATCTCTCCTCCTTGAGATCAATACATGCTTGAACTTAACATCCATTCTCGACCTCCGTCAAATTCTATGTCGAGATTGTTGGAAAAGTGTTCGAAGTCATTGCGAGCGAAGCGTGACGATCCTACTAGATTGCTTCGTCGCTCTTGACTCCTTGCAATGACGGAAGGGAGAAAGTTCTTAAAATAAGTTTTTCAACGCTCTCATTTCTTGAGCAACCAGAGTTCATCAAAGATTAATCTATCAATATCGACTCCAATCTCCTCAATCGAACGAATCCGTCCACCATCATTGCACTTTACCTCATGCCAGTGACTGTTGGACGCGCAGAGTTTTTGATACTCTTTGAACACTTCTCTTTGAAAATTCTGACTCTCGTCGTAAAGATCTCGGCCCGAGTGGTCATTAATTTTACGTTGATCTAACAGTTTCGAAGCCTGCTCAATCGGTAGCGACAGAAAGATAACTGCGTCTTCGCGCGGACTACCCATAATTTCATAATCGAGTTCTTCAACCCAATCATGAAATTCGAGGCGTTCGCCTGACGGGAGACCGGCGCCTTGATACGCGATTGTAGAGATCACGTAGCGATTTGCAATCACTAGATCGTTTTCACCAATAAGCTCCTTAAGGTGTGGCTGTTGCTCATATCGATCAACGATAAATGGATATGCGACAAGCTTCGGATGCAATTTATTCATCTCACCAAGCTTGCCCGTGAAAAGCTCGCGTCTAAGAAATCGACCCGAAAAAGTTTCACCAGTGCTTGGATAACTCAATGTAGCAACAGAAAATCCTCTCGATTTAGCAATTTTAGCAAGTCGGGCCGTTTGCGTATCCTTACCCGCCCCGTCTGTACCATCGATAACAACAAACAATGCCGACATTGAGTTCAATGCTAACCGCTCATCATTCTCAGTCAACTACTTACCAGTTATACTTCTGATATGGGTGAATTTGTAATTGCAACGAATAAACGCGCGTATCACGATTATGAACTTCTCGCTCAATATGAAGCAGGAATTGTTTTAACTGGGAATGAAATTAAGGCGGTGCGCGCAAAAAAAGTAAATCTTCAAGGAAGTTTTGCCCGTGTTCGATATACTCGAGACGTGGGTGAACCGGAACTCGTTGTGTTTAATCTACACATTGGCGCGGGTGAAATTCCAACTCGCACACGCAAACTCCTTCTTCACCGTGGCGAAATCCAAAAATTAATTGGCAAACTCCAGGAAAAACGCTTAACCCTCATTCCTGTCCGCCTGTATTTGAAACGTGGCCGGGCAAAATTGGAGCTTGGTCTCGGCCGTGGCCGCAAGCAATATGAAAAACGCGAGCGCCTCAAGCAGAAGCATCGTAAACGCGACCTAGAGCGCGAGTTGCGCGCCAGCTAATGTTCTGATATATAGTGGATGCACCTTTACGGGCCTGAACAGGTTTCGACGTGAGGACCCAGAGTGGTCTGTGCTCGAGTCGAGGATCGACTGTTTCCTCGTTAATCTTCCAGTCGGCACACTACTTGTCAATAATGTAGTAACAAAGGTGCGCAACGCATTTGCGCAAGCATTTTCGTTCGCACCTGCATTCGCCTAATCGCAATGCCGTATCATCCTTGTCTGCCTAGCACAAAGACTGATGCGTAACCCGCTAGGTTGCCTGCTTTCGAGACACTCCGAGTAAAAAGCAGAAAGAAAACGCGGAGAACCCTACACTCGTCAAATCTCAACCTCGGTTGAGACAAACCACACTCACTCTCCTCGCGGACGGCGGTTCAATTCCGCCCAGGTCCACCATTCTGTATTTGTACGCCGCCGCTGCGCCCCCACCCGCAGCGCGGCAAGCGTTTCCCAGGGGTACGGAAAATCCATATGCAGCTGGCCGCCGGTGATTCGGCGGTTCGAGCCGGATGAGCTTTTGAAATAGCTATGACAGCAAAGCAAGACATTATCAAAGCAATCCAAGAAACCGCTAAGCAAAATGGCGGCGTTCCGCTTGGTCGTGGAAGATTCCAAAAAGAGACAGGAATTAACGAATACGAGATTTTGAAATTTTGGCCAAGTTTTGGGGAAGCACAGCGTGCGGCGGGTTTTGAGCCGAATACTCTGCAATCAGCACATGACATGGAATTTTTGCTGGAAAGCATGGTTACTTTAATACGAGAAATCGGCAAATTTCCTACTAACGCGGATTTGATTGGAAAAAGACATAGAGACTCCGAATTTCCAAGTCCGGGAAGTTTTGATCGCCTTGGAAATAAAAAAGAAAGAGCCGATAAAGTATTGGAATATGCCGAGAAGAAAGGGCATGCAGATATTGTAAAATTGTGCACCTCTGTTATTGAACAACACTCAAAAATCGAAATCAACGATGTTGGTTCTGGGGAGATTGTAGGCGCAGTTTATCTTTTCAAACACGGCAAATATTACAAAATCGGAAAAACCAACGATACGGTGCGAAGGGGAAATGAACTTAAAATTCAATTGCCTGAAAGCTTGGATTTAATCCACGAAATTAAAACAGACGACCCTAGCGGAATCGAGGCGTATTGGCATAGACGCTTTGAAGTAAAAAGAATGAACGGAGAATGGTTTGATCTAAATTCTGCCGACATCAAAGCATTTAAGCGTTGGAGAAAAATCGTATAAAAGTATGGCAATAATCCATAAAAAAGTTTGGCGAGAATATTTTGAGAAAATTATATCCGGCAAGAAAAAGCTAGAATTACGCCTTGCCGATTTTGAGGTAAATGAAGGCGACACTTTGTTTTTGGGGGAATGGGACAAAGACAAGAAGGAATATACCGGAAGAAAAGTTGAAGTTGTCGCCACTTATATTCTCAAAACCAAAGACCAAACTTTTTGACCGCCGGAGGAAGTAGAAAAACATGGTTTTCAAATTATCCAATTTGAGCCGAAAGATAGTCCCGCACAACGCCCGAAAGTTGGCGTTGGTGTAATGATTTTGAAGGACGGAAAAGTTTTGTTGGGAAAACGCAAAGGTTCGCATGGCGAGGGCGAGTATTCCTTCCCCGGCGGCCATTTGGAATATATGGAATCTTTTGCGGATTGTGCTCGGCGCGAAGTAAACGAAGAATGTGGAATAGAACTTGATAATATCCGCTTTCAATATTTAGCGAATATCACGAAGTACGCGCCGAAGCACTATACCCATATTGGTCTTGTGGCAAATTGGAAAAGTGGCGAGCCGAAAGTTCTTGAACCGGAAAAATCGGGGTCTTGGGGTTGGTACGATATGGACAACTTGCCCCAGCCGATTTTTGAAATGTGCAAGTTGGCTGTTCAATGCCACAAGACCGGAAAGAATTATCTGGATGTTTCAGATTTAAAATAGCCGCCAGATTTTTTCGCCGAAATGCCAGAAGCGAGGACGCGGCGGAAGGGGGGTGTGGGGGGAATTCCGCCGCGCCCGAGCGTTCCGCCGGAGCGAAACGGAGGCAGGTCAATCGGGGTTTTCCGTAAAATGGGTTCTGACTTTTTCAAACAAGCACCACCATTTTGAATGTCAAGTCCCCGTTTTATTGCACAGTTAATTTGTCAATTGAAGAGACTATTTTCAAACCGTTTCTTTGAGCATAGGCATTGGGTGAAAGATTGCTGATGCCTTGGTGGGGCCGGCGATTGTTGTAGAAATTAATCCAGCGCTGGGTAGCCGCCAGCAGGCAACGGCATGCTTGAAGATGCCGACAAACCGTTCGGCAAAAGCATTGTCCGTGGGGGTGCCAGCCCGTGACATGGAAGCATAAAATCCTTTCTCAAATAATTGGGTGATGGTTTTATGAGCGCCATACTGTTTACCTTGGTCGGAATGAAAAATGGTTACCATTGCTTGACTATCCAGATGCTCGATGACCGAGTCGACTAATTCCTGGCTCATGCCGTAGTCAAAAACCAGTGAAAGAATCTGACGGGTGTCTTTTCTTAGAGCAAAACAGCCTCTTAGGCGTGAGCCGTCAGCAAGTTTCAACTCAAAGATGTCGGAAAAGATAATCACCGCGGCGCCGAGTCGGACGCTGGGATCATTAGCCAGGTTGGCATGAATAAGATCGGCGCGCCCGGGATATTGGTACTTTCTGTTTAGCCGCCGCGCGGCTAAGCCATACTTCTGCATCACTCGCCGCACTCGATTCTTGCCCAGACTTAAGAGCTGGGCTAACTTGCGATGACCCAAAGTGTCATCTTCAAGATTATGCAGTCTTTCAATCTCCCAGGCGATGAACCGATCTTTTGGTTCTTGAGCCGATCGGCCATAAAACAATCTTCGACTGAAACCCAAAGCTCGCGCCAAGTCGGTTTTCATATAATTGTCTGGTTGGGAAAGGGGCAAGGCCAGCATCATCTTCTCTTTGGGCGTTAATTTAAACGCCCTAAAACTTTTTTTAAAATTTCATTCTCGACCGTAACGGCGCCAATGATTCGCTTGAGCTCATCCGGCGATTGGCCGGGCGGATAGCTGGCGCGTTTCAACTGGGCAGGATGAGTAAAGATTGAACTGGCTTGAGCGCGAAAAACCTTTCGCCACTAATGAACTACTGATGGAGCAAGCTCGTAACGACGGCAGATTTGTTCAAGGGTTGTGTCTCGCTGAAAACTTTCCAAAACAACTTGGATTTTAAATTCCGGCGCATGGGTGCGCTTAGACAGAATAGTCACTGACGAATTAGTTTGATGAGTCATTTGGGCCTCCGATTATTGCTTAGTTGAGTTTAAGAGAAAAAACTCTCTTGCTCTAGTGCGCAATATACCGGGGACAGGACACACATTCCGCTTAGTTAAACCAATCTCGCCCCTCGCCAGCGCTCGGTCTCGTTCTTCCCAGAGAGCGGTTTTAGTCACAATCCCGGTGGCATCGACAAAGTTAAAGGTATCTCCAATTAGGCCGACCGAGCGGAAGTAGTCATTGAGTTGTTGAAAGATTTCACCCAACTGCGCCGTTCCCAGTCGAGCGCGAAACTTGCCGAAGAAGCTATGATCCGGAGTCGGGTCGCCCAAGGCAAAACCACAGAACCATTTAATGGCCAGATTCTCCTGCGCCGCTCGTTCCATCTCGCGGTCGGAGTAGTCTTCGAGCCACTGGATAATGAGCAGTCTCATTGCCTGTGCAATGGGGATGCCCTTCGCGCCAATTTGACTGTAGAGGCGCCGGTAGGTCCGAGCGGAACGATCGAAGTCGACTAAATCGTTCATGATCCGAAATGGATGATCTTTGCGAACTGACTTTTCTAAGAGTTCGGCGTCATTGGTATTAAACAAGGTGACTGGCGACTTAACGAAGTTATACATCTTACCCTCCTTTACGACTGCTCTTACTCCTGTATTTTACCTAATTGACAGGAGCGGAGAAAGAAGAAAACTAGACCCTCAAACAACGAAGCTCATTCATCCAGAGCAGACTAAAAAAGAACCCTTCAGGTTCATTCGGCGACAGTCCCTTTATATAAAAAGTCAAGGGTTTCGTTTGTCGCCGCATTTCAGCGAGCAAGCAAAAAATGGAGGGGTGTGGGGAGGAAATTTTTTGCTTGGCAGCGAGCGTTAGCGAGCGGCGGGGCGGCTTCCTTTGTTCAGGAATTTTTGATAAAGTAAATTCGAGTGAAGTCGTAAAGATACTCCAGAATCAAACTAATCGACACATTGACACGTTTCAGTTAGGAGGTAGTATGCTTCAATTTGAAACTAGTGAAAAAGATTTGTCAGTAACGCCGTTTTTGGATCAGCTACAAGTTGAATTTAAGAAGATTCAGCAGGTGATGGCGACCGGGGGGTATGTCGATGATCGTGCAAGTTTGAATCTTTTAGATGATCAGGCAATGCTCGAACGAATTGCCCAACTCGCTAAACCGTATCAGGATGCGAAGGTTGTCATTTTAGTCGGCATGGGTGGGCCCGGGCTTGGAGCGAGGGCGGTGCAAGAAGCGCTGACGGGTATTTATCACAATCTTAATCACACTCCCAGAATTTTTTATGCCGACACAGTTGATTCGGTACGCCTCGACTCAATTTTAAAAATCGCTGAAAAAACGCTCAAGGACCGGCAAAAGTTGACTGTTATTATTGCAACTCAATCGGGCGGCACAACAGAAACCATTGCCGCGGCCGCCACATTGCAGGCTCTTTTTCAATCCACTGGCATTGACCCGGCTCAACATATGCCGCTCATCACGAATGAAGACTCAAAGTTAGATGTGTGGGGGGATGAACATGGTTTTACACGTATTCTTGTACCACCAAAAATTGGCGGTCGGTATTCGATTTTCTCACCCGTCGGACTTTTCCCGTTGGCTGTGCTCGGTTTTGATATTCAAACCTTAGTGAAAGGCGCGAGGGCCGTGCGAGATCAAACCTTAACGGGAGGAATAAAAAAAAGCATTGCCGCTTTAAGCGCAGTTCAAATCGCGAAGCACTATAAAACGGGCAAAAATATTCATGTCACATTTATTTTCGCACCCGAACTTGAATCAATCGGCCTGTGGTGTCGACAGATCATGGCTGAATCGCTAGGGAAAAACCAGCTTGGCATTACGCCTACGGTGGCGATTGGTTCACGCGAACTTCATTCGATGTTTCAGCTCTACATGGATGGTCCAGACGACAAAATTACCACGTTCGTAAAAATAATGCGGACGAACGGACGCACAGTTCCTGAAGAAAACATTTTTTCTACGCTCGTAGAAAGCATAGAGAATAAAAGTTTTCAGGCAATTACGGAGGCGATATTCAGTGGTGTCGTGCGCGCGTATACCGAAAAGAAACGGCAGTATGCAATTTTGTCTCTGCCGCAAATTTCAGCCGAAACGATTGGCTCATTTTTACAGTTCAAGATGCTCGAAACGATGTTTTTAGGTTCGATTTTAGGCGTCAATCCTTTTGATCAGCCTGGGGTTGAGGCGTATAAGGTTGAAACCAAGCGTATTCTTGCTGAAAAATGAAAATTATTTTTTTGGCAAGTTTGTCTTTTCTACTAACTGGTTGTGCCTCGCCGACTGCTAGCACGGTTCAAGTCAGAGATGCGGAGATTAGCATTGATCTCGCTCGAACAGTTGAAGAACAAGCACGAGGTCTGGGCGGTCGCTCGAACTTAGACGATCGAGGGATGCTTTTTATTTATGCTTCAGGCAAAACCCCAACTTTTTGGATGAAGAACATGCTTGTTCCAATTGATCTAATCTGGATTAACGACGGCAAGGTGATTGGATTTGAAAAAAATATGACACCCGATAGCGGAGCCAAGCTTTACCAGGCGCCTGGAGTCGTCACTGAAATTTTGGAGGCTCCAGCCGGCTGGCTTGATACGCATGGCATTGTGACGGGCGATCAAGTAGTGGTAAACTTGCGCCGTTAGCCGCCTTAGCTCAGTGGCAGAGCAGTGCTTTCGTAAAGCAAAGGTCCCGGGTTCAAGTCCCGGAGGCGGCTCCAGAGTGAGGAAGTATGAGATGGGTTTTAGCGATTTTTATTTTTGGTGGCCTACTCTATGGAACGGCTTGGTGGTTTTGGTCGACAAATCTACCATTTAATCCGATCGCCTTAATCGTAGGTGGTGGCATCTTGTTTGTGAATGCCATTCTAACATTGTTTTTTGTCAAAAAGGAGCTTTTTCTAGGCTATATTTTTGGCGGATTCGCTGTGTTCGCAGAAATTCTTTTGCTTATCTTATTGTTTATGGCTGATCGGGGTGTACTATGAGTTCGCGCCCATCCCGGTGGTTAGAGTGTCTACCCGGCCTCTTACTGTGGAGTGTTTTTGGGGGAATCCTTGTGCTCTCATTCACAGCGCCAGTCTTGATTTCGAGCATTTTAATTCTTTACTCTCTCCATTGGTTGACACGGTCATTTTTAATGTCGGCGCGTCTGATTGTTGGCTATATTCGATATAGGCATGATATTAGGCGTGACTGGTTACAGATACTTCACGACCGTTATACGAATAGCGCGATTAAGCAGATTTATCAGCTTGTCATTATCGCCACATCCAAAGAAAGGTATCCTATTGTTCGCTCGACCCTTGAAGCAATTCAAGCGAGTGATTTCCCCAAGAAGCAATTGCTTGTTGTTTTAGCCACTGAAGAAAGATTTGCAGACAATAGCGCGAGACTTTGTTCGCTTGCGCAAGCTGAATTTGGCAAGATTTTTGGCGCTTTTATAACAAGTATTCACCCTAAAAATCTTCCTGGCGAAGTCGTTGGCAAAGGTGGCAATTTAACCTGGGCAGGGCGACAGGCAAAAAAATATCTTGATCGAAAAAAGATTCCTTATAATCAAGTGATCTGCACCACGCTTGATTCGGATAATCGAGTTCATCGTAAGTATTTTTCGGCCTTAGCTTGTGCTTATCTTGCTCACCCAGCGCCTAAATATGCATCATTCCAGCCGATTCCAATGTTTTTTAATAACATTTGGGAGGTACCCCTACCGATTCGCTCAATTGCTCTGGGTAGCAGTTTTTGGCAGATTATTGAATCTACTCGTCCATATCGATTGCGTAATTTCTCTGCCCATGCGCAAAGTTTTGAGGCTTTAGTGGCAACTGATTTTTGGTCAACGACTACAATTGTCGAAGACGGCCATCAGTTTTGGCGAACTTATTTTCGTTTTCATGGTCGCCACGAAGTAATTCCGCTTAATGTTCCGGTATATCAAGACGCAGTCTTGTCGCCGCGCGGATATTGGGCGACATTTCGTGAGCAGTATATTCAAAAACGCCGCTGGGCTTGGGGATGTTCAGATATTCCCTTTGTTCTCATTCACGCGTGGCAAGACAAAAAAATTCCTTTCCTAAATAAATGGATTCAAGTTGGACGGCTAGTAGAGGGACACTTTTCTTGGGCAAGCACGTCGATCATCTTGGCATTTTTTAGCTGGTTGCCGCGTTTGGCGAATCCGGAATTCCAAAATGCCGTTTTGGCCTATACATTTCCGCCGCTCTATGGGAGAATTTTAGCTTTGGCGCTTTCTGGCATGATCGTAACTTTAACGATCTCAACTTTACTTTTACCGCCGATTCCTAAAAAACGTTTAAAGCGAACCACATGGAATCTTGTCTTTGAGTGGCTGACGGCGCCATTCCTCCTCCCAATTTCTAATGTTCTCTTTTCATCGTTGCCAGCCATTGAGGCGCAGACCCGCCTGATGCTCGGCAAGAGATTAGAATTCAAACCAACTGAAAAACATATTATTCGCCAGGACATTTCGAACCATCCAGCGGCAGAATAGAACGAGCGCGAAGTTTGCGATGATATTGAATGGCAAAACGATGCGCCTCGTCGCGAGCAAGACGAGTAATAGGCTCAAAAAGTTGAGTCGTTAGACGTTCACGATTAAGCAAGGCTCGCGCTTGTTCAGAAAAAACGAGACGAGCAAGTTTACGGGATGGGCCCTTAATAATGCTAGCGACAGGGATATTTAAACCGAATTTTCTGACGACTGATTCAGCAATTTTGAGTTGCGATTGTCCACCATCAACCAAAATCAAATCAGGCAGAGTCCAGTCGAAATGTTTAAAACGGCGCATGAGTAGTTCGCGAAGCATAGCCAAATCGTTTTGTTCACGAACGTGTTTTATTTGGAAGCGACGATACTCGCTCGGATTAGGGCGGCCATGTTCTAAAACAATCAAACTACCTACTCCATGTTCGCGACCAAGATTTGAAATGTCGTAGGCTTCCAGGCGAGCCGGTAAAGATGTTTCCAATAAACTGGTGGCATCATCGGTCATGAAAGCGGTGTCGCGAATATGAGTCAGAGCAAATAACTCATCTCGCAGGCGCGCAGCGTCTTCATAGCGGCGGGTTTTTGAGGCGTATATCATTGCGCGCTGTAAAGTGTTGATTAAACGTGTTTTCTTGCCTTCTAAAAACTGAACCACGCGTCGGATAATTTTTCGATGCGCGCGCGGCGTAATCTGGCCGACACAGATTCCCGGGCAGAGTTTGAGGTGATAGTAAAGGCAGGGACGACCTGAATTAACTTTGCCTCGACACTCAAATTTGAAAATAGAACGCAGAGTTTTTAGAGCTTTTTGTGCCGACTGTGAGGAAACATACGGTCCGAAAGTTCGATTAATCGGGGCAGATAATTTTTGCGTGGGACGGCTAATCAATAAGCGTGGATATAACTCGCTTGTGAGAGCAATTTGAGCAAAAGTTTTGTTATCTTTTCCACGAACGTTAAATTTTGGCCGATGCTTGCCGATTTGATTTGCTTCCAAAATCAATGCCTCAAGCGCCGTGTCAGTTGTTTGAATTTTAATTGAGGCAATTTGGGGCAACATCTGCGAGAGACGTCTATCGAGCGGTCTCTGCCAATAGGAGCGGATGCGCGCCCTTAATGAGGTGGCCTTGCCAATGTATAAAATATTCTCTTCACGATCGTGGTAGTAATAAACGCCGGGGTTTCGAGGGAGCTGTTCGAGTTGAGTAGTTTTATAAGTTCGTTTCATGTATTTTCTGCTGATATCATCGCGCGGGAAGAATGGGGGAATGAGGCCACATCGTGTTTGAAGCTTGTCTCTCTGACGCTCGCAGTAGCTTTAATCTTTTTATGAAGAATCCGTTTTAAAAATTGTCCTGTGTAAGAATTTTGCGCCACAGCGATTTTCTCTGGCGCTCCACAAGCAATCACCCGACCGCCCGCTTCACCCCCTTCCGGACCCAAATCAATCACCCAGTCGGCGCACTTGATGACATCAAGATTATGCTCAATAACCACGACCGTATTCCCTTGATCGACTAATTGATTAAGAACTTCAAGTAATTTTACAATGTCATCGGTATGCAACCCAGTTGTTGGTTCGTCAAGCACATAGAACGTATCACCGTGCCCGCGCCGAGCGAGTTCGCTGGCGAGCTTAATCCTTTGCGCCTCGCCTCCAGACAGCGTTGTTGCCGACTGACCAAGCTCAATGTAACCCAGACCAACATTGACTAAAACCTTCAATTTATCTGCAATTGCTGGGAAATCGGCGAAAAAGTCAAGCGCCTCATCAACTGTTAGTTCAAGAATCTCGGCAATATTTTTGCCGGCAAATTGAATGTTTAGAGTATCGCGATTATAACGTTTACCTAAACATACATCACATGGAACATATACATCGGGTAAAAATTGCATCTCAATTTTTATTGCTCCATCGCCAGCGCAATTTTCACACCTTCCACCCGCGATATTAAATGAAAAACGTCCCGCGGTGTAACCGCGCGTTCGCGCCCCGGACGTGGCGGCAAAAAGTTCGCGAATATGTGTAAAAACACCGGTGTAAGTTGCTGGGTTGGAGCGCGGTGTGCGACCAATCGGCGCCTGACTGATTAGAATTGCTCGTTTAAGATTTTCAAATCCCTCAAGGCGCTCATATGCGCCTGGCTTAACCAGCGCTCGGTTTAACTTGCGCGCTAGGGCATTATAAATCACGTCCGTGAGAAGTGTAGATTTTCCCGAGCCGGAGACGCCGGTTATGCATGTAAAAGTTCCGAGCGGAAGGTGGGCATTGACGCGTTTAAGATTATTTTCGGTTGCTCCAAAAATTGAAAGCCAATATTTACTTGTGCGCCTCTTGTTTGGAATAAGCACTTGTTTGGCGCCAGCTAAATATTGGCCAGTCAGTGAGCGCGGATTCTGCATGACATCGTTGGGCGCACCTTGAGCAATAACTTGCCCTCCGCGTTTGCCCGCGTGCGGGCCAATATCCACAACGTAATCCGCTGTTTGAATTGTTTCCTCATCATGCTCTACAACAATAACGGTATTGCCTAGATCGCGAAGTTTTTTGAGAATTGCGATTAGTTTTCGGTTATCGCGCGCATGCAATCCAATCGAAGGTTCATCGAGCACATAGAGTACGCCCGTGAGATGGCTACCCACCTGACTTGCCAATCGAATTCTTTGCGCCTCGCCGCCCGCTAAAGTTACAGCCGAGCGATTAAGAGTGAGATAGCCAAGTCCGACGTTTGCTAAGAACCTTAAACGATTAACAATTTCTTTGAGAATCCGATTTGCAATCAGCGTATCTCGTTTCGACAAGGTAAGAGTTTGAAAGAATGCCCACGCTTCATCAACGGGTAAGGCGCTAATTTCGGCAATGTTTTTTCCTCCAACCGTAACGAGCAGACTCACCTTTTTGAGGCGCGCGCCCGTGCAAGTGGGGCAAAGTGATTCGGTCATGTACTTAACTAAATCTTGGCGGACACTTTCCGATTCAGTCTCGCGCCAGCGTCGTTCAAGGAGCGGAATGATGCCTTCAAAGCGAAGATGAAAAACATTGCGCTTGCCCTGCGTGTAGTACGTAGCTGGAATCCGCACCGGCGCTTCGGGGCCAGTAAGTAACAGCTCCCTTTCAGACTCTTTGAGGGTTTTAATCGGCGCATTCATGTCGATGCCGTAGTATTCCGTAACAGCGCGCAAGGTAAAGCCGTACCAATTTTTTGACGAATAAGTCCAAGGCAGGATCGCACCCTCGGCAATGTTTTTAGTCTCATCGGGCAAAACGAGTGAAGGATCAATTTTGCGCTGAACACCTAAACCATCACAATTATTACAAGCGCCGAAAGGTGAATTAAATGAAAATGAGCGCGGTTCGAGTTTGGGGAAGCTTGTGCCACAGACAGTGCAGAGTAAAGATAAGTTCATGCGTATTTCATTTTTGTTTGAACGGATAATCACACTTCCCTCGGCTCGACCAGCCGCTTGTTCAATACCTTCTGAAAATCTATTCATTTCACGATCGTTTAAAATAAAACGATCGATCAAAACTTCAAGTGTATGACGCGAGTAACGATTTAAAACAGGCAGAGTTTGATTTAGTTCCAAAGTTTTTCCATCAATAATCACCTCGGAAAATCCCTCTTTGGCCAGATTATTGAGAAGTTCATGATATTCACCCTTGCGCTCTCGAACTATTGGGGCATAAAGCGCAAGCTCCGTTTCCTCTGGAATTTGTTCGATCACGCGATCGATCACTTCGTCGATACTTGCCCGAGTAATCGAGGCTCCGTCGTTCTGACAATGCGCCAGGCCAATTTTTGCGTACAATAAACGCAGATAGTCGTGAATTTCAGTCACCGTGCCAACGGTGGAACGCGGATTGTGACTTGCGGATTTTTGATCGATCGAAATTGCGGGCGAGAGACCCTCAATTGAATCGACGTCTGGTTTGTTGCTCTGTCCTAAAAATTGTCTCGCATAGGCAGATAGGGATTCAATATAACGACGTTGGCCTTCGGCATAAATCGTATCGAATGCCAATGAAGACTTGCCTGATCCAGAGAGTCCAGTAATAACGATTAAAGAATTTTTGGGCAAATCAAGATCAATGTTTTTGAGATTATGTTCGCGCGCCCCGCGAATTTGAATAAAATCGTGCATTCACTAAATATAGCAGAAACCAAACAGAAACCGAACGATCATTTTTTACCTCCATGGAAGGTTCGAGCTAATTTGCGAAGTTGAATCACCTCGTCGCGCGCTAAAGCCGCCTCTTCAAATTTGAGATCCTTAGCCAACTTCTTCATCATCCGCTCACGTTCTTGAATGAGGCGAGGTAAATCGTCTGGGTTGATGATCTGCAACAACTCCTGTGCTGGTAAAACTTCTTCTTCTGGCAGGATACTCATCACTTGTTTTCTTATTGATTCGGGCGTAATGCCATGTTTTTGATTATAGGTCAGTTGTTTTTGCCTGCGCCGATCGGTTTCCGTCAGGGCGCGCTTCATTGAGCCGGTCATATTGTCGGCATACAAAATCACTCGCCCGCGCACATTGCGAGCGGCGCGTCCAATAGTTTGAATAAGTGAGGTTTCGGAGCGCAGAAACCCTTCCTTATCGGCATCAAGAATCAGAACCAGCGTCACTTCAGGAAGATCGAGTCCCTCGCGCAGTAAATTAACTCCCACAATGACATCAATTTTGCCTTTACGTAGCTCGTCCAGTGTTCGAATGCGATCGAGTGTGCTAACTTCCGAATGCAAATACTGGGCTTTGACCCTCTTGTTTTTGAAAAATTCAGCTAAATCTTCAGCCATTTTTTTAGTGAGCGTGGTAACCAAAATTCGATTGCCGGCTCCGACTTCTTTGGTGATTTCTTCAATTGCGTCGTCGACTTGGCCAAGAATTGGGCGAACATTGGTCTGCGGATCAACGAGGCCGGTTGGTCGAATGACTTGTTCGACAATCTGGCTTGAGTGCGCTCGTTCATAGGGTCCGGGTGTAGCTGAAACATAAATCCGTTTGGACGTTCGCACCTCAAATTCAGTAAAATTCAGTGGGCGGTTATCGAGTGCCGAGGGGAGGCGAAAACCGTACTCGATCAGTGTCTCTTTGCGGGCGCGGTCGCCAGCATACATGCCTCCAATTTGAGGAATCGTCACGTGAGACTCATCGATAATTGTGATGAAATTTTTAGGGAAATAATCCAACAGTGTGCTCGGTGACTCACCGGCCTTGCGATTTGTCAGATGACGGGAATAATTCTCAATCCCGTTGCAATAACCCAATTCACGCATGAGCGCGAGATCGTGGCGCGTTCGGCGGTTAAGTCGATCGGCTTCAATTTCTTTGCCGCGCATTTTAAGAGTTGCCACTTGGGCTTCGAGTTCAACCTGAATACTTATTAAGGCCTGTTTCAGAATTTTGGGTGAGACAACAAAATGTTTAGCGGGGAAAATTGTGAACTCGCTCGGATTGTTTAAAACAGTCCGACTTATTAAATCAAGTGAGCTTAAACTAATAACGCGATTGCCTTCCAATTGAATGCGGTAGATTCGTTCTTCTGAAGCTGGAATAATGTCAATGATTGAACCGCGAGCGGAAAATGTGCCGCGCAAAAAAGTTTCATCTCGCGTGAAATACATAGAAACTAATTTTTGGATCAAATCCTCGCGATGTAGTTGGTCGCCCACTCGAATCGGCAAGATAACCGCCTCATAGTCTTGTGGCGAACCCAAACCGTAGATTGCTGAAACTGAAGCAACGATAATTACATCTCGTCTGGAAAGTAAAGCGGTTGTGGCGGCATGGCGCAAGCGATCGATTTCGTCGTTGATTTCCGCTTCCTTTTCGATGTAGGTATCCGAGGACGGCACATAAGCTTCGGGTTGGTAGTAGTCGTAATAGGAAACGAAATATTCGACAGCGTTATTTGGAAAAAACGTTCGGAATTCTTGGGTGAGTTGAGCGGCTAGAGTTTTGTTGTGAGCCAGCACTAAAGCGGGGCGATTAACACGGGCAAGCACATTCGCAATCGTAAAGGTTTTGCCGGAACCTGTGACACCAAGTAGGGTTTGATGACGAGCGTGTCCTTGGAGG
Organism: Candidatus Berkelbacteria bacterium; assembly: GCA_016187225.1. Classification (NCBI taxonomy): domain Bacteria; phylum Candidatus Berkelbacteria; species Candidatus Berkelbacteria bacterium. The sequence goes on from JACPKC010000010.1 coordinate 318,565, forward strand.
CCACGCACTAGTTTACCAATGGCAGTCGGTTGATCGCCGGCTGGTCGGTAGGGCGCTATAAGCTCAAAGCTTGTTCCTTGGTTCATGACAGGTGTAGTATAGACATCTATGAGTGAGCAACCAAGTTTTGGGATTGTTGCGTCTTTGCGTGGCAGTGTCGAAAGCGGCGCACCGTTCGGCATTCTGACCACTTATTTTCGGGATTTAGTTGAACACGCAATGCAGTGTGGCTGGGAAGCGTATGTTTTCTCGCCACGCGATGTCTTGCGTCAGCGACGTGTGATCTGGGGGTGGAAGAGAAAAAATGGCACTTGGAAAAGGGCTTTCGTTCCCACGCCCCAGATTGGTTATCTGCGCTCAAATACTTTTACGCCTGCAGATAAAAAAGTCTTTCTCTGGTTGCGCGACGAGGTTGGCACTCAATTTATCAATCAACCCGAAGTGGAAGAAATAGTTTTTGACTATTGGCGTTTAATTCAAATTGGTTTGAGTCATCCAACACTGATCGGCAGAATACCCGATTCAATTTTATTGCGAGGTGATTTGTCTCTTACCGAAACAATGAAACTTGATTCGCACTATCTAGTGAGACCACGGTTTGCGCTTCGGCAAGGTGCCGCTGAAATCACTCGATTTGAGGATACATTTCACGTTCGTTATGAGTATAAGAATAGTATTATTGATGAAGATTTTAATTCGGTGGTGCAACTGCGCGATTCATTGCACGTTCATTTCGGCGATGCGATTATTCAGCATCTGCCAAAGTTATTCAGAGTTGAGAATTGTATCATTGGAATAAGGAGTTTTTGGCAACGCGATCGAAGTGGCCGTTGGAAGGAAAATTTCTCGATTTTACGCGTTAGCCAGCCTTCAAATCATACTGATCAATTGGCAACAGTTGGCCTGCTTGAACGTTATCTGCCTTTTCTTTCGCGTTCTCTAAAGAGTCAAATGGAAGCAGTTCGTTACCAGATAATAAATATATCCCGCACGTTCGTAGAACTAATAGACCAGCGCGGGCATGGAGCTTCGGAGTTAAGTGTCGATTTGCTGATTACACGGGAGAAACAAGTTATTCTAGCGGGTGTGTCAACCCTGGGCGGCATGTATGCGCTAAAAAAAATTCAAATACCCGAACTTCGCCATAAAGTAATGTCGACAACTCTCAACTATGCCACTACGCTCTATGAACAAACTCATGTTACGCCCATTGGCGTTAGCGAAGTGAATTCAACGCCGACACAAATTCATCAAACTGCTCTTGATGCGTCGTAGCTGATCCCTTGGCAAGGTCGCGTGCCAGTGTATCCAAATCGCTCTGGCTCAAGTTCGTATCTAATGAAAGTTCTTGAGAAAAGCGGACCTCAACGTTGTTTTTATAGGCTTGGCCGCGAAAGGTAATTGGGCGGCGATTCAAAGAACTACTGCAAGTATCAATGCCAAAAACATAAGGCACAGCTCGTGGGCTAGTTTGAAGTTTAATCGCAATCAGCCCCGGAAATTCAGTTTTCCAATCTTTAATCACTTGGTCGCTTTTTTTACCTAGGTTTGTAGATAAAATTTTGGAAGCGCTCTCGCTTAAGTTAAAGCAAGTGCTTTTTTGATTCTGAATCTTACTGATGCGAGCGCCTTGAACCCGGAGCGTGCTCGACTCGCTACTACCAACTGACCACGTGGTCGGCGCATCAAAAACAAGCCCTGATTCCTTTTCGGCAAAAGGCTTTGTGGGTAACTCTTGTTTTTGATTAGAACGCCCGCGAAAAAGAACTGTGCCCACAATAATTATCACACCTATTGTGGCGAGTCCAATTAAAAGTCCAATCGACTGATAGTTTGCAGTCCGTAATGCCATTAAAAGTAGTATAGCAAATCCTGGTTCGTTCGTTTGCTCGCCTACATTCGCATTGTCAATGCAACACTTGCGGTTTGTAAGCATTGAGTAAAGACTTCTTTCGGGGTGGCGTAGTTGAGGCATTTTCGGGGTCGATCATTAAGCTCGGCGACAATGTCTTGCAGCTCCTCATCGGGAACTG